>JAKITO010000049.1 GCA_021648025.1 Paracoccaceae bacterium | reverse complement strand
TTGCCAAAACCGCCTCGGCCCCGGCGTTCCTGTCGGTCTGGGATATCCACGCCTATTACGGCGAAAGCTATATCGTCCAGGGCATTTCGTTCAACGTGCACGAAGGCGAAATCCTTGCTCTTCTGGGTCGCAACGGGGCCGGTAAAACCTCAACCCTGCGCAGCATCGCCCGCCTGGACGACCCGCAAATCACGCACGGTGAAATATGGCTCGACCATCAACCGCTGCACAAAATGCGCTCTCACGAGGCGGCGCAGGTCGGCATCGGCCTTGTCCCCGAAGACCGCCGTATCATTGCCGGGCTGACGGTCGAGGAAAACATCCAGCTGGCCCAGATCGCCCCGCCAATCGGCTGGTCGCTGGAACGGCTTTACGAATTGTTCCCGCGCATGGGCGAGCGGCGCAAACAAGAGGGCGTGACCCTGTCGGGCGGCGAACAGCAGATGCTGGCCATCGCCCGCGCCCTGGCGCGTGACATCAAGGTGCTGCTGCTGGACGAACCCTACGAAGGTCTGGCCCCGATCATCGTTGACGAGATCGAAAAGACCCTGATGCACATCAAGGAACAGGGCATCACGACGATAATCGTCGAACAAAACGCGGTGCGTGCTCTGAGATTGGCGGATCGTGCGGTGATTCTTGACACCGGCCTTATCGTGTTTGACGGCACCGCCGCCGAAGTGCTGGAAAACGAAGAATTGCGGGCTGAATACCTAGCAATTTAGGCGTGATTTAGGCGTCAAAAGGCAATCAGCCGGATTGCTGCCACCAGAACCGCCGTCCCGATAAGGATAGCAAACAGGCGAATATTGATGTAATGCAAAACCTTGCAACCAAGGAACCCACCCGCAAGGATGGCCGGTAAAAACGTCAGATTAAGCGTTAGCGTCTCAACAGTGATCAGCCCCAAACCAGCAGAAAGCGGTGCCTTGGCGATATTGAGCAACAAGAAAAACCAACTCCGTGTGCCGATAAAATCCACTTTTCTTCAGGCCATCTGTAACAGATAAATACCAAACACCGGCCCCGCCGCATTGGCGACCATCGACGCCACCCCGACCAGAAAGGCGGCAGTGCCCATATAGGCAAACTGAAGAGTTGATAGGTCCAAAGGCGTCCTGACCGCAGGCTTTGCAGCGTATCACCCCCCGGTTTTGGGCCAACCTCAAGGCGAATAAACGGGTAAAACCGGCCCTTTGCCCGAACCCCCTCGCAATTGGCGCGTAATTACCCCATGTTGGCCCAGTATCCGGCGCTTTTCATGGGCAACCCCATGCCGTATAAGCAGCGCCAAACAGGTAGAATAATCAGGTCGAGGACGGACATGACAGAATCCAAACGTGACGCAGACGTCGCATTTATCAAAGCACTTGCCGAAATGCTGCGGGACAATGATTTGACCGAAGTGCAGGTCAAACGCGACTATGGCGAGGATGGTAAACTGAACGTGCGGGTCAGCCGGGCAGCACCACCTGTGACCGTGGCAGCCCCGGTGGCAATGGCAGCCCCGGCAGTCGCCGCCCCAGCCCCTGTCGCCCCCGGTGTCCCCGCCCCCGAGACAACGGATGATCCGGCCAGCCACCCGGGCGCTGTCACCTCACCGATGGTCGGCACCGTCTATTTGCAGGCCGAACCGGAATCGCCGAAATTCATCACCGTAGGCGCGCAGATCAACGAAGGCGACACGTTGCTGATTGTCGAAGCGATGAAAACCATGAACCACATTCACGCGCCTAAAACCGGCGTGATCAAACGCATTCTGGTCGAAGACGGGGCCGCCGTAGAATTTGGCACGCCTTTGGTCATCATCGGATAAGGCACGAATATGTTTGATAAAATCCTGATCGCCAACCGTGGCGAAATTGCCCTTAGGGTGGTACGCGCCGCGCGTGAAATGGGCATTGCCACCGTCGCTGTGCATTCCACCGCAGATGCCGATGCCATGCATGTGCGCATGGCTGACGAATCAATCTGCATCGGCCCTCCGGCCTCGGCGCAAAGTTATCTTTCGATCCCGGCGATCATCTCGGCCTGTGAAATCACTGGTGCCCAGGCGATCCATCCGGGCTATGGCTTCCTGTCGGAAAACGCCAATTTTGTGCAGATCGTGCAGGATCACGACCTGATCTTCATCGGCCCCACCGCCGACCACATCCGCACCATGGGCGACAAGATCAGTGCCAAGGTCGCCATGAAAGAGCTTGGCGTGCCATGCGTGCCCGGCAGCGAAGGCGGCGTTCCCGACCTTGATACGGCCAAGAAGATTGGCACCGAAATGGGCTATCCCGTCATCGTCAAAGCCACCGCCGGGGGCGGCGGCAAGGGTATGAAGGTGGCACAAACCGCCGCCGACATGGAAAGTGCGTTTCACACCGCGCGGGCCGAAGGTAAGTCAAATTTCGGCAATGACGAAGTTTACATCGAGAAATATCTGACCACGCCGCGCCATATTGAAATTCAGGTGTTTGGCGATGGCAAAGGCAACGCGGTGCATTTGGGCGAACGTGATTGTTCGCTGCAACGGCGCCACCAAAAGGTGTTCGAAGAGGCGCCAGGCCCGGTAATCTCGCCCGAAGAACGCCGTGCGATTGGCAAGGTTTGCTCTGACGCTGTGGCGCGGATCAACTATATCGGTGCAGGGACCATCGAATTCCTGTATGAGAAGGGCGAATTCTTTTTCATCGAAATGAACACCCGCCTTCAGGTCGAACACCCGGTCACAGAAGCCATCTTTGGGGTTGACCTCGTGCGCGAACAAATCCGCGTGGCGGCGGGCATGGACATGTCGTTCTCTCAGGATGATCTGGTCATCAATGGCCATGCCATTGAGGTGCGCATCAACGCCGAACGCCTGCCCAACTTCTCACCTTGCCCGGGCCGTATATCGCAATACCACGCCCCCGGTGGCTTGGGTGTGCGGATGGATTCCGCCCTCTATGACGGCTATTCGATCCCACCGTTTTATGACAGCCTGATCGGTAAACTGATCGTTCACGGCCGGGACCGCCCCGAGGCATTGGCACGCTTGGAACGCGCGCTGGCAGAGTTGATTGTCGATGGGGTGGACACGACCATTCCTTTGTTTCCGGCGTTATTGGCCGAACCGGACATCCAGAACGGCACTTATAACATCCATTGGTTGGAGCGCTGGCTTGAAAGCAATCTGGCAGAATGAACTCTTGGGAAACGTGGGTTATCCGGGCCCCGGCCGGTTTTTGGATGACCCTGTCCAGTGGACAGGGTCCCGGACGACAAAAACCCCACCTTTCAGGCAACCCGGATGTCACTGACACCTGACCTTTTGCTGCACGGCTATTCGGTCGGGGTGTTCCCGATGGCAGAACATCGCGACGACCCCGAAGTATTTTGGGTTGATCCCAAACTGCGCGGAGTGATGCCATTGCAGGGTTTTCGCATTTCCCGCTCGCTTGCGCGCACGATGCGACACGGTGGGTTTGATATCCGGATTGATAGCGATTTCACCGGTGTGGTTCAGGGCTGTGCTGCGCGCTCTGAGACCTGGATAAGTGACGAAATATTGTCTCAATACAACCTGTTACACGATATGGGCCATGCCCATTCATTGGAGATATGCCACGACGGCGTCTTGTCAGGTGGCGTTTATGGCGTGGTTCTGGGTGCGGCCTTTTTTGGCGAAAGCATGTTTTCACGCCGAAACGATGCCTCAAAAATCGCATTGGCCTATTTGGTGGACCACCTGAGAAGGGCCGGGTTTACCCTGTTTGATACCCAGTTCATCACCAGCCACCTTGCGTCGCTTGGCGGAGTCGAAATTACCCGGGGCCAATATCAGCAACGCCTGAAAGAGGCGATTGATCTGCCCGCTGAATTTGGCGCCCCCCCCATTCCCACAGCTCAGGAGGTGATACAGCGCAATACCCAAACATCATAGCGGCTGTGATCCAAAGCACTTAGGGCGGGTGCCGAGGCGATCATCCAGCCGTCGAACCAAATCTCCGTTTTGGCCTCTTCTCGAATGGTAAGATAGGCATAGGCATCCCCGGTCGGGTTGTCCGCCGGATAGCGGCAGTCGGCCAGCGCCACGTCCAGCCCAAACACCGCCCCCCGCCCACCTTTGGGCAATTCCACATCCACCGTCTGGCCGTTGACCTTATCCAGCCCGCGCAATACCGCTCCACTGCCGGATTCCGCCCGATCCTGGGCGCTGACAGGACCTGCGATCGCCAGCAATATGATTAGCGATAAGGCGGATGCAAATCCCCTCACTCGTCGCCCCCGCCGCTGCCGGATACAAATTTCAGCAGCAGCGAGATCAGGCTGACAGCCCCTTGGGTATCTTCAACCTCATCCCCAGGGGCAAAGTAAAACGGCGACCCACCCGGGTCGATTTCGACAAAATTACCGCCCAGCAACCCCTCGGAGGCGATGATCACCGCACTGTCGTCCGGAATCTCAATGCCGTCGATCACCGAAAACAAAGTGTCGGCGCGGTAGGTTTGCGGGTTCAGAACAACCCCCGTCACGGTGCCAATCTTGACCCCGGCCAAGCGCACGTCAGTGCCAACCTGCACCCCTTCAAGCGACCGGAATGACGCCTTAAGCTCATACCCCGCGGTTGACTTGGACAGGCCTGTCGCCTGCCCGGCATAGACCGCAAAGCCAATTGCCGACGCCAGAACAGCCGCCCCAACCAGAACTTCAGTAACGTTTTGTGACAAACCAATGCCCCTTTTTACTCAGGCTTCACTCAGGCTTCCATGCCTCATAATCACGCCGATCCGCCGGCGTGGCGTGGCGCAATGATCCGGCCGGCGCATAGGCCTGCGCCGTTCCGGTCAGGTTATCCTGATGCGGCTTTTCCCAGGCCTTATGTTCAAAGGGTTTTTCAGTCGGCGGCTCGTCCCAGGTTTTATGCAGCCAGCCGTGCCAGTCCGGGCTGATCCGGCTTGCCTCAACCTCGCCGTTGAAAATCACCCAGCGGCGGTCGCCAACGCGGGATTTGTAATAGATATTGCCCTGTTCATCTTCGCCCACCCTGACGCCTTTGCGCCAGGTATAAATCTGGGTGTTCAAAGTCTGGCCATTCCACCAGGTCAAAGCGCGTAATATTGTGGTTCCGATGCCCATTGATGCCTCCGCATGATTAGACCAGATATGCCCCATCCACAGCCGATCGTCCAGAGGTGAACACCTAACCAGGCAAGAGCGCTGTCACTTCTATCTCAATTCGGTATTTAGGATCAATTAACCCGCATTCAATCATCGTCGCCGCAGGCGGGTGTTCGCCAAATGCGTCCTTTAATGCCGACCAACACGCGGCAAATTCATGCCGGTCGGGTAACATATAGGTCACACGCACTACATGCTCCATGCCCGATCCGGCCGTTTCCAGCGCCGCGCGAATGGTCATTAACGCCGACGCGCATTGCCCGGCCGCATCATCCGGAATGTCCGTGCCTTGCGCGGTGGTTCCGGCCACATGCACAAACCCGCCCGCGACCACGGCCCGACAATAGCCGACCCTGGCCTCAAACTCACCGCCAGATGAAATGCGCCGGATTGTCACCAATTCATTACCCGGCGGACGCCGATTCCTTTTCTGCATCCGCGTGGATCATCAACGGGGCTGCATCCGACATCACGGCCTCTTCGTTCACCACAACTTTGGTGACCGAATCCATGCCCGGCAATTCGAACATCGTATCCAGCAAAATATCCTCAAGGATCGAACGAAGCCCGCGCGCACCGGTCTTGCGCTTGATCGCCCTTGACGCAATCGCCAACAGCGCATCTTCGGTGAAATCAAGTTCGGTATTTTCAAGTTCGAACAACCGCTGATATTGCTTGACCAGCGCATTTTTGGGTTGGGACAGGATGGTTACCAACGCGTCCTGATCCAGATCTTCCAATGTCGCCAAAACCGGCAAACGGCCAACAAATTCCGGGATCAAGCCGAATTTCAACAAGTCCTCCGGTTCAAGGTCCTGAAAAATTTCCCCCACGCCGCGGTCGTCATCTGACCGTACATCGGCGCCAAAACCCATTGCGGACCCCTTTCCACGCTGGGCGATGATCTTTTCCAGCCCGGCAAACGCGCCGCCGCAGATGAACAGAATGTTGGTGGTGTCCACTTGCAGGAATTCCTGCTGCGGATGCTTGCGCCCGCCTTGCGGTGGAACGCTGGCAACCGTGCCTTCCATCAATTTCAGCAACGCCTGCTGCACACCTTCACCCGACACATCGCGGGTAATCGAAGGATTCTCGGACTTGCGGGTAATCTTGTCGACCTCGTCGATATAAACGATGCCACGTTGCGCGCGTTCGACATTATATTCGGACGATTGCAACAGCTTGAGAATGATGTTCTCAACATCCTCGCCGACATAACCGGCCTCGGTCAGGGTTGTGGCATCGGCCATGGTGAACGGCACATCCAGAATACGCGCCAGGGTCTGCGCCAGCAACGTTTTGCCGCAGCCGGTCGGGCCAATCAGCAGGATGTTGGACTTGGCCAGTTCAATATCATTGCTGGATTTTTCCGAGTGGTTCAGGCGTTTGTAGTGGTTGTGAACCGCCACCGACAGCACCTTTTTGGCCATCGTCTGACCAATCACATAGTCGTCCAGCACGCCGCAGATATCTTTCGGCGTCGGCACCCCGTCCGAGGCCTTCAGCCCGCTGGCCTTGGTTTCTTCGCGGATAATATCCATACACAGTTCGACGCATTCATCGCAGATAAACACCGTCGGGCCAGCAATCAGCTTTCGCACCTCATGCTGGCTTTTGCCACAAAAGCTACAATACAGCGTGTTCTTGCTATCACCGCTTGACTTCGTTGCCATAGGTCACCTTTCAAGGCTTCACTTTTCAAACCGGCCCCAAAAGCGGGACCAATGCGCCACATATCCGGTCAGCTTAGGCCAGCGCAACCTGCTCTACAATCGCAAATTGCGTTTGCCAGAAGCGAATTTCAGGCGGAATCAATCGTCATCATCATCGCCTTTGGGCCGGTTTTCGACGATCTCGTCGATATGGCCCCATTCCTTGGCCTCTTCGGGCGACATGAAATTATCGCGATCCAACGCTTTTTCGACCGCCTTTTTGGTCTGTCCGGTATGTTTGACATAAATGTCGTACAACCGGTCTTTCAGTTTCTGCGTCTCTTCCGCGTGGATCATGATGTCGCTTGCCTGACCCTGATAACCACCCGATGGCTGGTGTACCATGATGCGAGAATTGGGCAGCGAGAACCGCATCCCCGGCTCTCCTCCGGCCAGCAAAATCGACCCCATCGAGGCCGCCTGCCCCATGCAAAGCGTTGAAACCTTGGGTTTAATATATTGCATCGTGTCATAAATCGCCAGACCGGACGTCACCACGCCACCGGGCGAATTGATATACATGCTAATCTCTTTTGTCGGGTTTTCCGCCTCAAGATGCAGCAATTGCGCGACGATCAGATGGTTCATGCCATCGTGAATGGCGCCGTTGATGAAAATAATCCGCTCTTTCAGCAGCCGGGAAAAGATATCATAGGCGCGTTCGCCCCGCGCGGTCTGTTCGACCACCATCGGCACGAGTGTATTCATATAGATTTCTGTAGGATCAAACATGGAGGCCCTGCCTGTTGGTTTCCGTTCGGGACCATACCCGACGATGCTTTCATAAGTCTTAGTATCGCCAATCGGGGGCTTCAAGGGGGGCGGTTGCCGGAATCTCAGCAATCTGGCGACGTCACGCCGAAATCAGCGCCTTTTGTCAGGGATATGACGCCGCAACGACGCCTGCAATTCTACGAAAAATGCGTCGCATAGCCGCGACCTTGGGTTATTTACCCGATCAATCAGCACCAATTCCCGGCTTATCTGCGGCTCTCCCAATGGCAACACCTTCACGTCATCGGGATACGGCGGCGCGCAGGCCCGTTGCGGGGCGATGGAAATACCAATGCCGTTGCGCACCAAAGCTTCTATCGCCTCAAGCGAATCCACCTCTAACACCGGACGGACATGGATTTTCTGATCAATCAGATACCGTTCAATCTGTTGCCCGGCCCAGGCACGCCGGTTGAACCAAATGAACGGATGCGCCGCGATCAGGTCTTTGACGGTCGATTCGGGCGCATCCGCCGGGGCAATGACGTGCAATGGCTCAAAACAGATACTTTGCACCCGCAGCCCCTCCAGCGGCCCGGCGGGGGCGGTGACAATCGCCGTATCAATGTCACGATTGCGCACCTGTTGCGTCAGTTCCTGACTAAGATCCGCGCGGATCTGCAATTGCAGGCGTGGATGCGCGCGGCGCAGCATCGCCAGGGCTGGCGGCACCAGATTGATCAGCGACGATGGCACTACCCCAAGCGTCAGCGAGCCTATCAATGTGGTTTCACTGGCCAAGGCCTTGATTTCATCGGTAATTTCCATGATCCGCTTGGCATGTTCAACCAAGGCAATGCCCTTGTCGGTCAACACCGGCGGGCGGCGTTTGCGATCAACCAGCTTGATCTGCAACTCTTCCTCCAGCGCCTTGACATGCACCGAAACCGCCGAATGACTTAACCCCAAAGCCTGACCCGCCGCCACAAACGTCGGGTATTGCGAAATGGCAACAATTGTTCGTAGAAAATGCAGGTTCATGGGTGTTGGCCGGTTATTATTTCGAACACTATTATCGAATATTAATCGCTTTTGTCCATGATCTTTGTGATTTATGCTGGTTCCAACCAAGGATGGCCCCTCACGTGACCGACAATAACCAACAACCAACCGGCCCGCTTCACGGCCTCCGGGTATTGGATTTCAGCCGCATCCTTGCGGGTCCCAGTTGTACGCAATTGCTGGGCGACCTGGGCGCGGATATCATCAAGGTCGAACGCCCGGGCAAGGGCGACGATACCCGCGGTTGGGGGCCGCCATTTGTCAAAGACGCGAACGGCAATGACACGCGCGAAAGTGCCTATTACCTGTCGGCCAACCGCAACAAACGCTCGCTTGCGCTGGATATTTCCAAACCCGAAGATGTGGAAATCGCCAAACAATTGTTGGCAACCTGCGATGTTCTGATCGAGAATTTCAAACTGGGCGGGCTGGCCAAATACGGGTTGTCGTATGACCAGCTCAAAGATGAATTCCCCGGGTTGGTCTATTGCTCGATCACCGGGTTCGGCCAGACCGGCCCACATGCGGCCAAACCCGGCTATGACCTTCTGGCGCAAGGCTATGGCGGCATCATGGCCCTGACCGGCGTGCCAGACGGTGAGCCGATGAAGGTCGCGGTCGGCATTTCCGATGTGATGACCGGCATGTACGGCGCTGTCGCCATCCTTGCCGCGTTACGCCACCGGGACGCCACCGGCGAAGGGCAGCAGATTGATCTGGCTTTGGTCGACGTGCAAACCTCGTGGCTGATCAACGAAGGCACAAATTACCTGATGTCCGGCCAGAATCCAATCCGGCGCGGCAATCAGCACCCCAATATCGTGCCTTACCAGGTGTTTGTCGTCAGCGACGGCCATGTGATCGTCGCCGTCGGCAATGACGCGCAATTCGGCCGGTTTTGCGAAATCCTTGGCCAGCCGCAATTGGCCCGCGACCCGGCTTATGCCACCAACCAGATGCGGCTGGCCAACCGGGACGAATTGATAACTTTGCTGACGCCAATCGTGGCCGCCATTACCAAGGACGATCTGATCGCCGCGATGGAACGCAATGGCGTACCAGGTGGCCCGATCAACACCCTGCCCGAACTGTTTGCAAGTGATCAGGTCGCAGCACGCGAAATGAAAATCTCGATGCCGCATGCCAGTGCGGGCAAAGGCACAGTTGACCTGATCGGCAACCCGATCAAATTTTCCAGAACCCCGGTCCAGTATCGCCGCGCCCCCCCCACCTGCGGGGCCGACAGCGACGATGTGCTGGACGAGTTGAAAACCCTGAACCCCAAACCCTGACTTACCAAAGGCCGTGCCGCATGTTTGACCTGACCCAAGACCAAAAAGACCTACAGACCCGCGCCCGCGACTTGTCCGACACCTACGTGCAATCGCGCGCCGCCGAGGTGGACGCAAGCGAACAATACCCCTGGGACGTGGTCGAAAAACTGACGGCGGCGGGCTTTATGGGCATGACCATCCCACGTGAATTTGGCGGCGGCGGGCACAGTTATTTCGACGCGGTTCTGGTGATCGCTGAACTGGCGCGCAATTGCGGGGTGACGGCGCGGATTGTGGTCGAGGCCAATATGGGCGGCGTTGGCGCGATCATCGGCTATGGCAATGACGACCAGAAAAGGCGCGCGGCGCGGCTTGTCCTCAAGGGTGACAAACCGGCGATCTGCATCACTGAACCGGACGCAGGCAGTGCCGCGACCGATATGACAACCACCGCCGTGCGGGTTGACGGCGGCTATGTCCTGAACGGCAAGAAACACTGGATCACCGGCGGCGGCGTGTCCAAATTGCACCTGATATTCGCCCGGGTGATTGATAAAGGCGTCAATCTTGGCATCGGCGGCTTTCTGGCATTCCGCGATCAAACCAAGGGCTTAAGCCACGGCAAGCGCGAATTCGCCATGGGCCTGCGCGGCATCCCCGAAACCGAAATAATCTGCACCGACATGTTTGTCCCCGACGCCGACGTGATCACCATGCCGCAAGGGTTCCGCCACGGATTTGGCGCGCTGATGTCAGCCTATAATGGCCAACGCGTTGGCGCTGCAACCGTGGCGCACGGGCTGGCCGTGGGGGCATACGAACGCGCCATTGCCTATGCCAAGGAACGCCAGCAATTTGGCCGCCCTATTGCGGAATTTCAAGGCATCCAGTGGATGATCGCCGACATGGCCACCGGTCTGGCCGCGTCTGAAGCGCTGATCTACAAAGCCGCCCTCAGCGGCGGCGATGGCTATCCCGATAAAAACGCCGCCGCCCAGGCCAAGATATTTGCCGCCGAAAACGCCATCAAGGTCACCAATGACGCGCTGCAAATCCATGGCGCCGTCGGCTATGGCCGCTCCTTGCCGATGGAACGCATCCTGCGCGACGCCCGCATGTTCACCATCGGCGGCGGTACTGCACAAATGCTGCGCAATCAGGTGGCCGGCTCAGTGCTGGAAATGAAACTACCGCAAACCCGCTCGGGCTACGCAGATTTGCATGACACCAACCTGCGCCCAAGCGCAGTTGCCTAAAGCGACCAACTTAAACAATCAAGCGCAACACTCCCGCTTCATCTTGCAAAATAAACTCCTGTCCCGCTGCCCGAAAGGGGAGGCACACCCAAAGGGCGTTCTACCCTGCCGCCAAGCCACGCCCTTTCAACAAGGCCTCCACCCCCGGCAACCGCCCCCGGAACGCCAGATACAACGCCTCTGGTTCCTTCGACCCACCAGTTGACAGAATATGCGTCTCCAATGCCTGCGCCCGTTCCACATCAAACGCCCCCCCGGCCGCTTCAAACGCCGCAAACGCATCCGCATCCATCACTTCCGACCACATGTAACTGTAATACGCCGAGGCATATCCATCGCCGGAAAACACATGCGCAAACTGCGGCGTCGCATGGCGCATGGCAATCGCATGTGGCATGTCCAATCCCTCCAACACCTCAGCCTGCCGGGCCATCACATCCTCGGGGGCAACGCCCTCATGAAACGCCAGATCAACCAACGCCGAGGCCACATATTCCACCGTCTGAAACCCCATATCAAAATTCGCCGCCGCCAGCAGCCGGTCCAGCATCGCTTGTGGCATTGCTTCACCCGTCCGGGCATGGGTGGCGAACTCTGCCAGAACTTCCGGCACCTCCAGCCAATGCTCAAACAACTGACTTGGCAATTCGACAAAATCCCGCGGCACGGAGGTGCCGGAAATGCTCTCATAGGTCACATTCGACAACATCTGATGCAACGCATGGCCAAACTCATGAAACACCGTGCGTGCGTCATCCCAGCTCAGCAACGCCGGATCGCCCTTGGCAAAATTGCACACATTGATAACCACCGGCGTCTGCACCTTGGGAAACTTCGCCTGCGCGCGCATCGCACTGCACCACGCCCCCGACCGCTTTGACCCACGGGCAAAATAATCGCCAATGAACACCGCCACATGCGCGCCATCCCGCGTCACTTCCCAGGCCCGGCAATCAGGGTGATACAACGTGACCTCCAAAGGCCGAAACTCCAGCCCAAACAACCGGTTGGCACAGGAAAACGCCGCCTCTATCATCCGGTCCAGCTGCAAATACGGCTTCAATTCAGCGTCATCCAGATCATGCTCGGCCACGCGGCGTTTATTGGCATAATACCGCCAGTCCCACGGCGCCAATTCACCATTGATCCCGTCGCCGTGCATCATCGCCGCCAGCTTGTCCGCATCCGCCACGGCCTGCGCCCGCGCCGGTCCCCAGACATCCATCAACAGTTTACGCACCGCCTCCGGCGTGCCCGCCATCTCGGTCTCCAACTTATAGGCGGCATAGCTTTCATACCCCAGCAGCCCGGCCCGCTCGTGCCGCAATTTCAGCGTTTCGCGGGCAATCTCGCGATTGTCAGTCACACCGCCATTGGCCCCCCTTGCCGCCCATGCTTCAAACGCGATTTTGCGCAAATCCCGACGCGGCGAGAATTGCAGGAACGGCGTGATAATCGACCGCGCCAGGGTAATCACCGGCCCCTGCGCCCCCTTTTCCCGCCCCGCAGAAACTGCCGCCTGAACCAGGAAATCCGGCAAGTCCGCCAACCCGTCATCGTCCAGCGGCATGGCCCATTCCCTTTCGTCCGCCAACAGGTTCTGGGCAAACTGCGTGCCCAGAACCGCCAGCCGCGCCTTGATCTGTTTCATCCGCGCGTCCTGCGCCCCGGTAAGAGCACCCCCGGCGCGGATGGCATTGCGATACGCCAGCATAAGAATACGCGCCGGTTCAGGCCCAAGATCAGGCGCGCCGCGCTGTTCCCAAACCGCCTGCACCCGTGCAAACAACGCTTTATTTGACGAAATGTCGGCAAAATGCGCCGCCAGCTTGGGCGAAAACTCCCGCTGCAACGCCTCGCGTGCCGGATTGCTGTCAGCCCCGGCCACGGTGAAAAACACCGACAACACCTTGTGCAATGCGTCGCCTGCGGCCTCTTCGGCCTCAATCGTATTGGCAAATGTCGCAGGCTCAGGATTGCCCGCAATCGCCGCAATCTCGCGGTTATGCGCGGCCAATGCTTCTTCCAATGCCGGGGCAAAGTCATCATCAGATATCGCCGCAAACGGAGCAATCTGAAACGGCGTTTCCCACTTCGCCAAAATCGGGTTACGCATCATGTCACTTCCTGTTTCACGCCACATACCGGGCAGTTTTCGCGTTGTTTCAAAGTCAACTTCCGGCTCTCACCAAAAAGCCCGTCATAAATCAGCATCTCACCCCGCAACCCGGCCCCGGCCCCGGTAATCAGCTTGATCGCCTCCAATGCCATCATCGCGCCAACCACCCCGGGCAATGGGCCGATCACCCCGGCCTCGGCACAAGACGGTCCCAGCCCGTCGGCAGGGGCCTCGGGGAATATACACTGATAACAGGGGCCACCTTTGGCCGGATCAAACACACTCAGCTGCCCTTCCCATTGCGACAACGCCCCTGAAATCAGCGGTTTGCCAGTCTCTACCGCAAAACGGTTAACCAAATATCTGGTTGCGAAATTATCGGTCCCATCAAGAATAACATCATAATCACCAAACAATTCCGTGGCATTTCCCTCATCCAGACGCCGATGATATGCGCGCACCTCAATATCCGGATTTTGCGCTTTCATCGCCCGTTTCGCCGAAAACACCTTGGGCATGCCAATGGTATCAACCCGGTGGATCACCTGCCGTTGCAGGTTCGAATTCTCGACCTCGTCGTCATCAATCACCCCGATGGTGCCCACCCCGGCCGCCGCCAGATACAGCAACGCCGGCGCACCAAGCCCCCCGGCCCCGACCACCAGAACCCGCGCCTGTTTCAGCCGCTTCTGCCCCGGCCCACCAATCTCTCGCAACACGATATGACGCGCATAGCGGTCCAACTCCCGCTCAGAAAATACGCCCGGCCTGGCCCCTGTATCAGCCCCAGCCACACGCGCGCGCCGCTTCAGCGCCCGCACCCCGCCGGCATAGACCAACCCGATACCAATCAGGCCCCAAAGCAGCAACCAAGGCCCGGCCGACCCGCCCGTCGCCACCCTTGCCCCATGCCCGTCCGGCAAAACCAACTGCATCAGAACCACGCCACCAAACAGCACCGCCAGCATGCCAAACCGCAACCGCCGCCCGGCACCAACCAGCATCCCAACCCCCCAAAGCATCGCCCCAAGTGCAAATACCAAACCCATCAGTCGCGCCCCGTCGAGCCAAATCCACCCGTCCCTCGCGCGCTCTCATCCAGACGATCCACCAGCTCAAAACCAACCTGCACCACCGGCGCCACAACCATCTGCGCAATTCGCTCGCCATGTTTCACCACAAACGGCGCATCCCCGGTATTCAGCAAAATCACCCCAACCGGCCCGCGATAATCACTGTCAATCGTGCCCGGCGCATTGACCAGGGTGACCCCATGTTTCAACGCCAACCCGGACCTTGGCCGCACCTGAACCTCAAACCCCAAAGGTATCTCAAACCTCAACCCGGTTGCCACCAACGCCCGCGCGCCGGACTGCAACACAATCACACCCCGGTCCAAGAAATTCGCACGAATATCCGCCCCCGCCGCCCCTGCTGTCTCATAACGCGGCAATGCCACATCCGCATCCGCGCCATCAACACGGGTGATGCGGATCACAACTTTGTCTGCTTCCTGCTTCATCTTGCTCAATAAACTCCCGTCCCGTTGCCCGTCAGGGTCTGCTTGCAGCCCCGAGAGGAGAGGCTCAAATCTCTTATCCCAACGCCGCCGCAATCCGCGCCGCCAACTGCCGTGCAACCTCGACCTTGGCCATCCTTGGCCATTCCTCAACGCCCTGATCCGAAATCAACACTACTGCATTCTCCTGCCCGCCCATAATCCCGGTCTCGGGCGACACATCATTGGCAACAATCCAATCACAGCCTTTGCGCAACCGTTTGGCCGTCGCATTGGCCACCACATCATCGGTTTCCGCCGCAAACCCAACAACCAACGCGGGACGCCCCTCACCCATCTGCGCCACCCCGGCCAGAATATCCGGGTTCTCAGCAAATTCCAGAACCGGCAGACCACCCTTGGTTTTCTTCAACTTGCGCATCGACGCGTTTTTCACCCGCCAATCCGCCACCGCCGCTGCAAACACCGCCGCATCCACCGGCAACGAAGCCTTCACCGCCGCCTCCATCTCACGCGCGCTCTCGACCCGCTCCACCGCGACGCCGTCAGGCGGCGCCACCACTGCCGGTCCGGTCACAAACACCACCTCCGCCCCCAGCGCCGCCAAAGCGGTGGCAATCGCCGCCCCCTGCGCCCCGGACGACCGGTTGGCAATATATCTGACCGGATCAATCGGCTCATGGGTCGGCCCCGATGTCACCAGAACCCTGCGCCCCACCAGAGGCCCGTCCGCCAACGCGCTCTCAATCGCCGCCACAATCTCCAACGGCTCGGCCATCCTTCCCGGTCCATACTCGCCGCACGCCATATTTCCTTCATTCGGCCCAACAAACCCAATCCCGTCCGCCACCAATTGCGCCCGGTTGCGCACAGTCGCCGCATGCTCCCACATCCGCACATTCATCGCCGGGGCAAGCAAAACAGGCGTATCCGTCGCCAGCAACAAAGTTGACGCCAGATCATTGGCCAAACCACCGGCCATCTTACCCATCAGATCCGCTGTCGCCGGGGCCACCACCACCAGATCTGCACTGCGCGACAATTGAATATGCCCCATCTCGGCCTCTTTGTTCAGATCAAACAAATCCCGGTGTACCGCCACCCCGGCCAAGGCCCCCACCGACAAAGGTGTCACAAATTCTTCGCCCGCGCGTGTTAACACCGGCGTCACCGACGCCCCGCGCTCGCGCAATTTACGGATCAGATCAAGCGCCTTATAGGCCGCGATCCCACCGCCGATTATCAGCAAAATATGTTTAGAAGTCAGCATTTAGCCCATCCCTATCAAAACAGGCCCAACAATAAACACCCCGACCCCAATCCGCCAGCGCAATCTCGAACCCCGCGAGGAAAGCCCATTTCGGGCTTGAAGAGCGGCCCCTCAATCGCCTTGCTGAAACGCCAGACATGGGTCGGGTCTCGCCTGCGCCGCAAACGAAACGACCTTATCAAACACCCCGTCAATCCGCCCATCCTCGGCCAACCCCACCGATATCACTGTCACCTCCGGCCGCGCCGCCTGTAAATACACCGCCATCCCCCAGTCCTTGCGCGCATGTCCATTGCCGGTAATCACTACAACCGGCCCGCCAACCGCCTCTAATGCCTCAACCACCGCGCGGGCCAGATAGGCATCCCGCAACCGCTGCAATTCAATCATTCCCGGCAACAGGCTTTCCGGCAAGGCATTGCAATGCGCCGCGCGCTGAAACCCCAACCGCTCTGCGTGTTGCGCCTCATCCAACGCAATATCCAAGCCATAAAGCCCCGCCTCAGCGCCAAAATCCGCCACAACCCCCGTCTTGAACGCCTTGCGCGCAGCAGGGCGCGGCAGGCCCGCGCCAAAAACCCGTGCGTCGTTACCAGCAACAAAGATCGGGTAGTAGTACGAAAAATCAGGCCATCCTGTTTCATCCCACCCCAGCACCTCTTGCAAACCCGCCTGATCCAACCGGTTTTCCCCGGTTATCAATCGCGCCTGCGCACCAGTCAGCATTTCAAACACCAATGCCGCAGGCCGCAACCCGGCCACAGCCTCGGCCTGTGCTGTATGATGGCGTGGATTGTCATGCACCTCGCCCAGAATGATCACATCAGCCCCGGCAAACTCAGCCAGGTTCACCCCCTGCGCCGCCCCCGGGCCGGACAACATAATCGCGATCAAAAATATCAAATACCTCATGCGGTCCATTCCTGCCCCTGTTATAAGACAATCTCAAGCCTGGATCACAAAGGTAACGCCCATGTTCCCCAAAACCACCCTTGTCATCGGCGGCGCCGCCTCTGGCAAATCCGCCTGGGCCGAGAAACTGGTCATTTCGGCAACCAGGCCAAAAACCTACCTGGCCACCTCGCAGGCCCATGACACCGAAATGCTGGTCAAAATCAACCAGCACCAGGCCCGCCGCGACGCCAGTTGGACCTTGATCGAAGCACCGCTGAACCCACCTCTTTCCACCCTCCGCCCCGGCCATATCTGCCTGCTCGACTGTGCCACCATGTGGCTGACCAACCACCTCCTGGCCGAAAGCAACCTGCCCGTCACCCAATCGGCCTTGCTGAACGCAATCACCACCTGCCCCGCCGACCTGGTGATCGTCACCAACGAAGTCGGCCACGGCATCGTCCCCGGCAACGCCCTTTCCCGTCAGTTCCGCGAAGCCCAGGGGCGGCTTAACATTGCCCTGGCCGCTCAGGCGGATCTGGTGGTGCAAATCATCGCCGGTCTGCCGCTTACCCTCAAAGGTCACCTCCCATGACCCGCCTGCATCTGGTGCGCCATGGGCCAACCCATGCCAAGGTCATGGTCGGCTGGTCCGACCTGCCCGCCGACCTAAGTGACGCACCCGCCATTGCCCGCCTGTCCGCCCACTTGCCCGCCACCGCCCGGATAATCTCGTCCGACCTTTCCCGTGCCAGTGCCACCGCCGACGCGATCCAAACCAGTCAAACCCGCCTGCCCCACGACCCAAATTTGCGCGAAATCAACTTCGGCGCCTGGGAACTGCGCAGCCACGCCGACATCGAAGCCGAAGACCCGGACAGGATCCGCGCCTACTGGGAAACCCCCGGCGAAATTCGCCCCCCCGGCGGCGAAAGCTGGCATCAGGTCTGCGCCCGCGTCGACAAATCAATCGACGACCTGACCCAAACGCACCAAGGCGTCGACCTGATCATAGTCGCGCATTTCGGCGTGATCCTGACCCAACTCCAACGCGCCCTACGGTTGGGCACCGCTGCGACCTTTGCCCACCGGATCGACAATCTTTCGGTCACCGAACTGATCCGCCACGACCAAAACACATGGACAAGCGGCCTGATCAATCACCTCCCGTGATGCCCCACCCGGCAATTCACCATTTTACCCCAGCGCCCCACATTGCGTAACTTTCCCTCCATGACTTATGACCTTTATATCGGCGATCGCCTGTTTTCGAGTTGGTCCTTGCGTGGCTGGTTGATGTTCAGGAAATTCAACATCCCCTGCAACACCCATATGATCGGCCTGTATTCCGGCTCGATGAAGGCCGACATGGCCCCCCTCGCTCCGGCCCGCCTGGTCCCGGCAATGCGCAGCCCCGATGGCACGGTGATCGGCGAAAGCCTCGCCATCGCCGAGACCCTGGCCGAAAACCACCCCGACGCCGGATTGTGGCCCGCCGCCGCAAACGCCCGCGCCACCGCCCGCTGGCTCTGCGCCGAAATGGCCTCAGGCTTTGGTGCCCTGCGCGACGCCTGCCCAATGCAACTTCGATACGTCCACCAGGGCTTTAAGCCCAGCCCAGCCGTCGCCACTGACCTTGCCCGCGTTGAGACCCTGTGGTCCCACGCACGCGCCATATCCGGTAAGCATTCCGGCTGGCTTTTCGGCGACTATTGCCTGACCGAAGTGTTCTATACCCCCATCGCCGCCCGCATTGTCGGCTATGACCTGCCGGTCAGCCAACAATCGCGCGCCTATTGCGACGCCCTCCTAAGCGATCCATGCGTTCTGGAATGGCGTAAGGAAGCCCTGAAAACCACCTATAGTCCCTTCCCCTACAAACTTGATCTCCCCAACACCACCTGGCCCGACTATCCCTAACCTCCTCCTTCATCTTGCAAAGTAAACTCAAACTCCGACCCAACCCCCGCCGTTAACCATTCTTAAACCCCTGACCAACTATCCGTTAACCATATCAACGGGTGGATTTACCGGGGGGGGGCAATGATCACACGCACCTACACAGTAGCATTTCAGGGCGTCGAGGCCCGGCTGGTCGAAGTCCAATGCGCCGTCAGCCCCGGCCTGCCCGCCTTCGCCGTGGTCGGCTTGCCCGACAAAGCCGTCTCCGAAGCCCGCGACCGGGTCCGCTCGTCGCTCAGTTCGATGGCCATCGCCCTGCCCTCAAAACGCATCACGGTGAATCTGTCGCCCGCCGACCTGCCCAAGGAAGGCAGCCACTTTGACTTGCCAATCGCGCTGGCATTGTTGGCTGCATTGGAAATAATCCCGGCGGAAGCTGCCCAAAACACCCTGTCTTTGGGTGAGTTGTCTCTGGACGGCACCCTGGTGCCGGTTCTCGGCGCCTTACCCGCCGCAATGACGGCCGCCGAACATGACAAAACCCTGCTGTGCCCGGTCGGGTCAGGCGCCGAAGCCGCCTGGGTCGGCCAATGCGAAGTGATTGGCGCCACGGGCCTGGGCAGCGTCGCGCGCCATTTCACTGGTCAGTCGCTGATCGCCCCGGCCAAACCCGGCGAAGTAACCACCGAACCGTCAACCCGCGACCTGCGCGATGTCAAAGGTCAGGAACGCGCCAAACGCGCATTGGAAATTGCCGCCGCAGGCCGCCACCACCTGATGCTGGTCGGCACACCGGGTTCCGGCAAATCCATGCTGGCCGCGCGCATTCCCGGCATTTTGCCGCCCCTGACCCCGGCCGAGGCACTGGAAACCTCGATGATCCGTTCCTTATGCGGTTTGCTCGACGAAGGCGGCATCAACCGCACCCGGCCGTTTCGCGAACCACACCACACCGCGTCCATGGCCGCCATCGTCGGCGGTGGACGCGGGGCCAAACCAGGCGAAGTCAGCCTTGCCCATAACGGCGTTTTGTTCATGGACGAATTCCCCGAATTCCCCCGCGCCGTTCTGGAAACCCTGCGCCAGCCGATTGAAACCGGCGAAATCATGGTGGCGCGCGCCAATGCGCATGTGAAATATCCCTGCAAATTCATGCTGATAGCCGCCGCCAACCCGTGCAAATGCGGCTATCTCAGCGATCCGGCGCGCGCCTGCGCCCGGGTGCCCATTTGCGGAGAAGATTATCTAGGCCGCATCTCTGGCCCGCTAATGGACCGCTTTGATCTGCGCCTGGAGGTGCCACCAGTGGCATTTTCCGACCTTGATTTGCCTGCCAGCGGTGATTGTTCCGCCACCGTCGCCGCCCGCGTGGCGCAAGCCCGCGAAGTCCAGGCAAACCGCTATGACACAGCCCCCGGCCTACGCCTGAACGCCGACGCCGAAGGCGCGCAACTGGAAGAGATCGCCACCCCCGACTCGGAAGGCAAGGCGCTGTTGATCAAAGCCGCCGAGCGGTTTGGCCTGACCGCGCGCGGCTATCACCGGGTCTTGAAAGTAGCCCGCACAATTGCCGACCTTGATCACGCGCCGGACGTGCAACGCCCGCACATCGCCGAAGCGCTGAGTTTTCGGTTGAGCATGGGCGCGTAGGTGCCAAATTTGATGTTACAGGAGTCGTGCCGTACCCTAAAAGCGGATTTGCCTGATCCTGCAAGAAACCAACGATCGACCGCCGTCAGGAGAGTTTTGATCGTTTTGTACCTGCATTTCAGGCGGGTTATTTGGTTTTGTACAAAACTCTTTGTTAAGGTTTGCAGACCAAAGCGCCGCAATCCACGGTTTGTGACATGCCGTTTTGAGGTACGCCCAACGGATACGGGAATCTCTTGATGATCCCCGTTGACCGCTCTGAGCAATTAGTAACGGTGAGATGCTTGACAAGATCGCCGCAATGTTCTCTTTATGTTCTGAATTGACAGAGCGCTATATGAAGTACTAGGGAATGGATTTTCAAATCTTCTTAATTTTCGCGCTAACAACAGCTGTTGTCATTTTCTCACCGGGTCCAACGGCTATTCTAATGGCATCGCAGGGAGCGGGAAATGGGCTAAAACGCACATTATTTGGAGTGCTTGGCATCACTTGTGCCACGATGATCTATTTTGCAATGTCCGCTACTGGGATAGCCTCACTGATTGTTGCCTCCCACACGCTTTTTCAGATCATCAAGTGGCCGGGTGTCGCCTATCTTATTTATCTAGGATGCTCAGCAATATTCAACAAATCTGGTGGCTTAGTGGTCAATTCTGATGCGCCTTTACGGAAATGGAAGATACTTTTCACACATGGCTTTCTGATCTAGTTCTCCAACCCAAAGGCCCTGTTATACTTCTCGGCAATTTTACCCCAGTTTCTCGATGTCGGTAGGCCAATAGCACCTCAATTCCTTATCATGTGGGTAACAGCATTCCTTCTGCAATGTGTTATTTACTCAGCTTATGCGTACCTCGGAGAGCGCCTGATCCAAGGAGGCGTCAGAAGCTGGATCGTCAATGCAACAAATAAGGTAAGCGTCCGGCGTCACTGCTCTGCCGCGCATAGAGAGTGTTTGATAGTGTCCGCTTTGGATGCTGATGGGGTGGATGCCCCCACCTAACGGCATCGTAATGTGCCAAACTGGTTATCATCACCCAGAAACGGAGGAAGCATCCATGAAGAAAGTTACCCTAATCGGCGTTGATTTGGCAAAGAATGTTTATCAGGTTCACGGAGCCGCAGAGGACGGCTCTGTCATTTTCAGGAAAAACTATCGCGCGTTCAATTCGCAAAATTTATGGCGCAACAACCGCTTTGTCTGGTCGCAATGGAGGCCTGTTCGACATCCCATTATTGGGCGCGCGTGTTGATA
>JAKITO010000048.1 GCA_021648025.1 Paracoccaceae bacterium | reverse complement strand
TGAGAACTACTTCGGGAAATTGAAGGAAAACAGAGGTATAGCCATGCGCTCATGCAAAACCGATCAAAGCTTTACCGCCTTCATCTCACTCGCCGCGACCATTATTGAACTAAGATGAACGTCAACAACCCCTAGAGTTGCCCTTGCCTCAGATAAGAATTACTTGTCTATCCATGCCCAGCCGCCTGCCGCCTCTGACAGCACTTCGCGCCTTTGACGCCGCCCGGCATATGTCGTTTGCCGATGCGGCGTCCGAGTTGAATGTCACCGCCGCCGCCCTGTCGTTCCAGATCAAATCGCTGGAACAGCATCTGGGCCAACCGGTCTTTCGCCGCCTGAACCGCGCGGTTGCGTTGACCGAGGCAGGTCGCGCCCTTGCCCCCGGTGCCGCCGACGGCTTTCAGACCCTTGCCGCCGCGTGGCGCACAACGCAAAGGCTGGCCGATACGGCCACGTTGACGGTAACGGCAGGACCGGGTTTCACCGCCAAATGGCTGGCCCCGCGCCTGTTTGATTTTGCCCGAAAAAACCCCGAGATCGAATTGCGGTTTTCCGCCACCCTGCGGTTGATGGATTTCAACCGGGACCAGGTGGATGTAGCCATCCGGTTTGGCGAAGGCCCTGACAAGGGGCTGTATTCCCGCGACATTATCAGCGAATGGATGACGCCGATGATGACCCCGGAACTGGCGGCGTTATACCCGACGCCAGAAAGCCTTTTGCAGGCCACTTTGCTGCACCAGGACGATTACAGCTTTGCCAAACAAGGCAGCAATTGGTCGATCTGGTTTCGCGCTGCCGGCCTGCCCGACCCGGGCGACGCCGGCCCGCGGTTTTCCCAGGCCGATCACGCCCACGCCGCCGCCGATACCGGCAGCGGCGTGGTGCTGGGGCGCTATTCGTTAAGCGAACGTGACCTTGCCAGCGGTCTTTTGGTGGCCCCTTTTGATCTGGCGATCGCCCTGCCCGCCCGGTATCGCTTTATTTGCCCTAAGGGGGCCGAGACCCGGCCGCATGTGGCCGCCTTTGAGGAATGGATCGTGAACGAGGCCGCCAAAATGACCTGCTTTGCCAAATCCCGCCGTATGGTCGCCTTAACAGATATCATGCAATGAGCCGACATCGCGCCACCGCCATCGGCTTTATCGCCGTCATTCTCTGGTCACTTCTGGCCCTGTTCACGGTCGGCTCGTCCCCTACTCCGCCGTTGCTGCTGAATGCGATCTGTTTCAGCATTGGCGGCATTCTGGGTCTGATCTGGACCATTGGCTCGGGCGGGCTTTCGGGGCTGAAATCCGTACCATTCAAGGTATATGCCTTTGGCGCAATTGGATTATTTGGCTATCACGCATTGTATTTCTCGGCTCTGAGACTGGCCCCCGCCGCCGAAGCAGGGCTGATCGCCTATCTCTGGCCCCTGCTGATCGTGTTATTCTCGGGCCTTTTGCCCGGAGAACATCTGCGCCCCGGCCATCTGATTGGCGCGTTGCTCGGCTTTGTCGGCGCTGCATTTATCATCACCGGCAGCGGCACCGGGTTTGAACGCCAGTTCCTGCCCGGCTACGGTCTGGCGCTGCTTTGTGCGCTGACATGGGCCGGCTATTCGGTTTTATCCCGCCGGGTTGGCAACGCGCCCACCTCCTCGGTGGCAATATTCTGCATTGTCGCCGCCGTCGCCTCGTGGGGGCTGCATTTCGCACTGGAGGAAACCTTATGGCCCGTCGGCACAATCGGCTGGCTTGCCACAATCGGTCTGGGCCTTGGCCCGGTGGGCCTGGCATTTTATGTCTGGGACATAGGTGTGAAAAAGGGCGATATCCAACTGCTTGGCATCAGCTCTTACGCCGCACCGCTTTTGTCCACATTGGTTCTGGTCATGGCCGGGATCGCCGCACCCTCTTGGGCGCTGGCCATCGCGGCCACGCTTATCACCGGCGGTGCGCTGATCGCCGCGCGCGCCAGCCTGTCTTAACTTTCTGCGCGCTTAAGCTGACAGTCGCGCAATTTCCTCTTTCAACCACAGCTTTTGTTTTTTGAGCGTAACAACTTGCAACCCGTCAACACCGGGGGCCTTTTGCGCCTGTTCAACTTCAAGGCTCAGGTCCTGGTGCTTTCTTTTCAACTCCGTCAGGTGCGTGTTCAAGCTCATTGCAATCCTCCTCAGGTCTGGTTACGTTTTCAGATGAGCATATCGAAACCCACCTGTCACGCCTTTGGTATCGTCCATTTGATTAAAGGGGCATTAATCGGCCATATCCCGCGCACGATTGTTGGCGGGGCTTTAGCGGGGCACGGGCCAGATCAATCCCGACCCGTTGCGTAAAATTTTATTAATATCAGCGGTATAACCGTTTGGTTCATCACCATGTGTCGCACCGGCATGCAAAATTGTCGCAGCGTGCATCCTGAACCCGGCGCGCCCGCCTTTGCGGGCCCGCAGGATGAACAAACCCGAAGCGCGGCCCGGACGAGCGGCAAAAGGCAGCACTTCGAGCGAGCCAAGCCGACCGGTGCAGGCGGCCAGCAGTTCGGGCAGGCGTTCGATCCGCTGGATCAGATGCAAATGGCCTTTGGGTGCCAGACGGCGGGCGGCGGTTTCAACCCAGACCTTTAACGGTGTTTCTTCACCCAGTGCTTTGGCCCGCCCGGCATCACGCGCTCTGGTGTGGGCACCGTTGCGAAAATAGGGTGGGTTGGCGATGATATGATCAAAGCTGATCTGACGCAATTTCAACGGTAGGTCGGTCAGGTCGGCGGTCACCACATCCAGAGCAATATTGTTTTCGACAGCATTGCGATTGGCCAGGTTGGCATATTCCGGCTGAACTTCGACACCGCTCAGAGCGAGGCCGGACACGCGAGTCGCCAGACACAGAATTGCCGCCCCTGCGCCGCATCCCAGTTCCAGAACGGACTGGCCTGAAAATGCCGGGACACAGGCCGCCAAAAGCACCGGATCAATCCCGGCACGATAGCCGTCGCGCGGTTGCCAAAGGCGCAATCGACCGCCGAGAAAATCGTTATTTGTCAGGTTGGTGTCGGCAAAGGCCGTCATTGGCTAAGGGGGATGTCGTTGTCCCGCATGGCCCGCGCGGCGCGGTCATAATCATCGTCATGCACCATCATCCGGCGCGGGAATATGCCGATGCCGCCTTCAAGAATGCTCATATTTACGTCCATCTGAAAGCAGGCTATATCCTCGCCCTGAAGAAGGGCTGAGGCAAAGGCCATGATCGTCGGATCGTTGCTGCGCAAAAGTTCTTTCATGGGATTGGTTAAAGGGCAAGGCAGGCAATTTGTCGAGCCTTGTTTGATGGAAGTGATATGAGCAACCAAGCGACAAAGCCACATGAGCGGTTGGCCGATGTGCTGGCGGATGATCTGGTCGCGGTGAACGATCTGATCACGGCCCGAATGGCGTCTGAACATGCGCCGCGCATCCCGCAGGTGACCAGTCATCTGGTAGGTGCGGGTGGCAAACGGCTGCGGCCCATGCTGACCCTGGCGGCGGCGCGGCTGTGTGGCTACGAAGGCGCGCATCACATCAAGCTGGCGGCGACGGTAGAGTTTATTCATACGGCCACGCTTTTGCATGATGATGTGGTGGATGAAAGTGGTCAGAGGCGGGGGCGGCCAACCGCGAACCTGTTGTGGGACAACAAATCAAGCGTTCTGGTGGGGGATTACCTGTTTTCACGCAGCTTTCAGTTGATGGTGGAAACCGGGTCTTTGCGGGTGCTGGATATTCTGGCCAATGCCTCGGCGACAATTGCCGAGGGTGAGGTATTGCAACTGACGGCGGCCAGTGATCTGGCCACGGATGAGGCTGTGTATACCCAGATTGTCCGGGGCAAGACGGCGGCATTGTTTTCGGCGGCAACACAAGTGGGCGGGGTCATTGCCGGGGCATCCGAGGATCAGGTTCAGGCGTTGTATGACTATGGCGATGCCTTGGGAATTGCCTTTCAGATTGCCGATGATCTGTTGGACTATCAAGGGGATGCGGCGACGACGGGCAAGAATGTTGGCGATGACTTTCGCGAGCGAAAACTGACCTTGCCGGTTATCAAGGCGGTGGCAATGGCATCCCCGGAGGAGCGGGCCTTTTGGGAGCGCACCATTGCCAAGGGGCGGCAACAGGACGGTGATCTTGAGCAGGCGCTGGCCTTGATGGACAAATATGGGACGTTGGATGCAACCCGCGCGGATGCGATTGGCTGGGCTGACAAGGCCAAGGCATCGCTTGGCCGTTTGCCTGACCATCCCATAAGGACAATCCTGCACAATCTGACCGACTACGTCGTCGCCCGGCTCAACTAATTTCTGTTGGTGACAAGTATTCCCTGATATCCGTCAGAGGAATAAGCCCGCCCCATCTTACCCACCAGCCCGGATGTTGTTCACGCAACAGCCTGCCAACTGCTTTCGCCTCGTACTCGGTTGCATAAAGCCCGAAACAGGTAGCGCCCGAACCGGACATTCGCGCCAAAAGCGGGTTCTGGGCAGATAACACGTCGAGAACATCGCCTATAACCGGGTTTAGCACCATTGCAGGATCTTGAAGGTCATTTCGCTGATCATTCAACCAGGCGCCAAATGACTGTGCATCTTCAAACGCGGGAATTGTTGGTTGCATTGGCTCATTGGCCTTGTTTTTCAACTGGTTGAAAACGGCTGGCGTTGAAACCGCGACGCGCGGGTTGATCAGAACAATCCCCAAATCGGCCGGCAATGGTGGAACCGGGGTTAGTTCATCGCCAATCCCACTCATCCGGGCGCTGACCCCAAGCAAACATACCGGCACATCCGCGCCAAGCCCAAGGATGGCATCCTTGTCGGGCAATGGCAGTTCCCAGAACCTTGACAGGGCTTTCAAGGTCGCCGCAGCGTCAGCCGAACCTCCGCCAATGCCAGACGCCACCGGCAGGCATTTGACCAGCTCAATCCTGGCGCCACGATTGCAACGAAACAATCGCGCAGCCCGAAGCACAAGATTGTCGGCCACGCAAAGATGTTCGGATTCCGGCCCGCTTAGTGTCAGCGTCAGATCGTTGCCCGGGTGCACTTTACCCAGGCGCACTTTAACAGTGTCACCAAGGCTGGAAAACGCCACAAGAGAATCCAAAAGGTGGTATCCATCATCGCGTTGACCGGTGACATGCAGTGTCAGGTTGATTTTGGCCGGGGCACGAACCTCAGTCACTTTTAGCCGTCTTCATCAGCCACTTTCAGCGGCTCGGCCCCCTCTTCGGCCAGGACCACGTCCAGCCCGACTTCGATCTTGCGCCGGATCCGCACGGGGTCGGCCTCGGCGTCCGCATCTTCAGGGTCGACAAACGACAAAGCGCGTTTCCATTGAAACCGGGCTTCACGAAAACGGCCCACGGCCCAGAACACATCGCCAAGGTGGTCGTTGACCACCGGGTCCACCGCCATCAGTTCGACCGCTTTTTCCATATGCCTGACCGCTTCGTCATAGCGCCCCAACCGGTAGAGCACCCAACCAAGGCTATCAACAATATAGCCACTGTCAGGGCGCGCAGCGACCGCGCGTTGGATCATGTCCAATGCCTCATCCAGATTGGACTGTTTTTCCACCAGCGAATAGCCGAGATAGTTCAGAACCTGCGGCTGATCCGGGCTGAGTTCCAGTGCGGCGCGAAAATCGGCCTCGCTTTGTTCCCACATATCCAGCCGCTCAAAGCTGATGCCGCGAGCGTACAACAGGAACCAGCGACCACGCACGTCCCTTTCGGTGTATTCCAGCGCCCGGTCATAGGCTTTGATCGCCGCGACATAGTTCTCTTGCTGGCGTTGCAGGTCTCCTAAAGCCGAATACACCCGTGGCAGGTTGGGGAAATCCTTTGCCAGCCGTTCCAGCACCTCGATCGCCGCGTCCGGTTTGGCGGCGCGGCGCAGGGCCTCGGCGCGGCCCAGTTCGGCGGCATTATGTTCGGGGCTGCCAAAAGGCACCTGTTTGTAGGTTTCAACCGCCAGGGTATATTGCCCCAGGTCATCAAGGATTTCGGCACTGAGCAACAAAGCATCAATGTGATCGGGGCGCAGGTATCCGGCAAGACGCGCATAGATCAGGGCATAGTCGCCGGCCGTTTCCCCGGCCAGCGCCGCGCCGATGATATAGAACACTTCCGCCATGCCGTCCTGCACGGATGTGACATGATCAAATTCCAGTTTTTCGCCCGAGACCAACCGGTCGGCAACATCCGTCAAGCCGGGATCAAACACCCCGTCAAAGGTCTCGGCCAAAAGGTCGAGCGCATCAACATTGCGGCCCAGCTGTGACAATATCTGCACCCGCGCCAGCGCCGCCCGGCGCGCCATCGAGGTCAATCGCCCGTTTTCGGCATCAAAGATCGCATCGGCCGCTTGGAAATCGCCAACCAGGGCCAGCGCCATAGCCTTATGATACAAGGCAAAGCCACGCAGCCCGCTTTCGGCTGAGACACTGTCGAATTGTTCAAGCGCCAAAGCCTGCGAACCAGCCCCCAAATGCGCCCAGCCTTTGATCAGCCCGTCCACCAGCGGTCCGATGCCAACCTTTTCCAGGTCCCGCGCCAGCAGCGCGTCATAATCCCCGGCTGCAATCAGGTTGGCCGTCACGACCATATGTGCCACCTGGCTTTTCAGACCAAGCTGTTCCAAATGTTTTGCCACTGGCAAGGCGCGTTCAATCTGGCCCAGCGCCAGTTGCGAGGCGGTCACACTTTCCATCAGGTCGGCGTTGTCGCGGTCCTGGGTCAAAGCACGGGTGTAATATTGCACGGCTGAGGCAAAATCACTGTCCTGGGCAGCCTGACGACCTGCCAGATAAGCGCCTGGTCCTGACTGGGCGAACCCTGCGCCCGGAATTGCCGTGATAATGGCCAAAGCGGCCATTGCTACATGTCGCGAAACAATATTACTCAAAGGAACGCCCCACTATATGATTTGAGCCGTAAGCTATGCGCTCTGAAAGTTTGGCGCAATGGTTCAGGCCATCAATCTCAACTTTATGCCACGACATGACGCAATCATCTGACCATCTGGAAACCACCGATTTCAACGGCCTTGTTGCAAAACCGACGCGATGTTGGGTGACAATTTCCATGCATAATCGCGACTGTCGGAATTGCTCAAACAGCCACAGGTCTTCTAAAGTCTTGCGAAGCTGGTCAAAACTATTTACCAATCTTCTTATAAACTGTCGGACCAGGGGGGGGGCGGGCACAGAGCCACACAACAATAACATGTCGACAAAACGCCAGTTTGGTAAACCTCCCAGGATAGGGAAATTGCCAACAAGATCAATAATCAGGTCGAATGGCCAACCAGTGATCCGACCCTGATCCGGGCGCACAAAAATAATAAACGACCAACAAACGACCAACAAGGAGAAGTAAATGAACCTCAAGAAAATGTTTATCACCGGGGCTATCGCTGCGATTGCAGCGTCCGCACTGGTAACAACTGCCGCCACTGCCGGCGAAAAAGTGCGCTGGAAAATGCACTCGGCGTTTGGCACCAATCTGGCTGTGATCGGTCCGGTTGGGCCACGTATTGCCGATTCTGTTCGCGCCATGTCTGGCGGTGATTTTGACATCAAGATTTTTGAGCCAGGCGCATTGACCGGTGGCTATGCCTATTATGACCCGGTCAGTCAGGGCGCGTTTGAAGCAGCCTATGGTACGCCAGGCGCAAATGCAGGCAAGAACTCGGCCTTTGCGTTTGCTGCGACCTGGCCGTTTGGCCCCGGCACCAGCGAATTCCTTGGCTGGCTGAAATATGGCGGCGGTGAAGATCTGATCCGCGAAATCTATGCCCGTGAAAACATTCACTACATGATGTGCGGCATGATCCCACCTGAGACATCCGGTTGGTTCCGTGAGGAAATCAAAAGCGTCGAGCAACTGAAGGGCCTGAAAATGCGCTTCTTTGGCATGGGGGCCAAGGTGATGCAGAAGCTGGGCGTTTCCACACAGCTTTTGGCCGGTGGCGACATCTATCCAGCGCTGGAACTGGGCACAATCGACGCCACCGAATTTTCGATGCCCGCCATCGACCGTTCGCTGGGGTTCTATCAGTTGGCCAAGTACAACTATTTTCCCGGCTGGCACCAGCAGGCGACCACCAACGAAATCCTGGTGAACATGGATAAATGGAATGCCCTGCCGCCTGAGTATCAGGCGATGTTGGAATCTGCCTGTACCGCAAACATCGCGGTACAGATCGCCGATGGTGAAGCATCGCAGTACGAAGCGATGATTGCCAACGAAGCAGACGGTGTTAAGAACATGACCTGGTCCGACGAAATGCTGGATACTTTCCGTGCAGCATGGGAAGAAGTTGTGGTCGAAGAGATCGCCGACAACCCTGACGCACAGGCACTTTGGACCTCGTTCAACAAGTTCCACGAAGGCTATAAAGTCTGGGGCGAGCGCGGCTACCTTAAGTAAAAGCGCACGCTTGAAAACCCAAACCTGCGCCGGAAAATCGTTTCGGCGCAGGTGGTAGTGAGCCAAATCTAATTTTTCATGTGGGGTGGAATGGAACAAATACTCAAGGCATCCACGGCGATGCACGGATTTTCCGCCGCCATCGGACGGGCCAGCGGATGGCTGATCCTGCCGCTGATATTTACCATTATCTTTGATGTGGTGACACGAAAGCTGGATGTGACCCGGATCTATTTCTCAGAATTCACCATTGAGTATGGTTATTCGGTTTCCACCATCTTGCAGGATCTGCAATGGCATTATCACGCGATCATCGTGATGATGAGCTTTGGGATCGGCTATCTGATGAACGCACATGTGCGGGTGGATGTGTTCCGCGAACTGGTGTCCAAGCGCAAACAGGCATGGAATGAATTCATCCTGCTGATCATATTTGGTCTGCCGTTCCTGGCAACGCTGCTTTATTATAACTGGATCCTGTTCTACATTTCCTGGCTGCAAGGCGAAGGATCGGATTCAATGACCGGCATCGACTGGCGCTGGGCGATCAAATTCGCCATGCCATTCGGCACCGTTCTGATATTCATGGCCACGCTGGCGACCATGGGCCGGTTGTTTGTCTTTTTGTTCGGCTCCGGGGCCGTGCAGAAAGAGGCCGAACAATCGCTCCAGATATTTTCCGATGGGCACGACGATCTGGACGCGATCCGCGACCAGTTGGAACAATCGCTGGAAGATGAAGTTAAACACGTACACGAAAAAGAAGGTCAATAACGATGCAGGAAATTTTTACCGCCGTTTACGACCATCTTTACGTCTATATCGGTGCCTGGATGTTCCTGGTTCTGGCTTTGACTCTGTTCACCGGCATCCCGGTGCCTTTTGCCCTTGGCGGCGTGGCCACTGCTACGGCCCTTTTGGCAATCAAACTGGAATTCCTTGAATGGCCGGTTTTCTATCAGGTCGTGCAACGGGTCTATGGTGGCGACGGGGGGTCTGGGGCGATCCAGAACCCGATATTGGTCGCCATTCCCTGTTTTGTGTTCATGGGCACGATGTTGGAGAAATCCAAGGTCGCGGTTGACCTGTTGAACATCCTGCAGGTGATGCTGCGCCGGGTACCCGGCGGGCTGGCCTTGTCGGTCACGGTCATGGGCACAATCATGGCCGCCACAACCGGTATCATCGGTGCCTCGGTGGTGATGATCACTCTGCTGGCCCTGCCAACCATGTTGGCGCGCGGCTATAGCCCTGCCTTGGCGACCGGTACCATTGCCGCGTCGTCCACGCTGGGTATCCTTATTCCGCCTTCTATCATGCTGGTGCTGATGGCGAACCTGTTGGCGGTGTCAGTGGGCAACCTGTTTATCGGCGCGATCTTTCCGGGATTGATCCTGTCGGGATTGTACTTTGCCTATATCCTGGTCTTTGCTGTGCTACGACCATCCGCCGCTCCGGCCATGCGCGAAGATGAAATCAACCTGGACCCGATAAACAAACGCAATCTGGTGGCGTTTGTGGTGTTCATTATTGCCTGCATCGCGCTTTCCAAGACCGGCAACTGGCTTATCTGGGACGGGGTCAACTGGACGCTGGTGGCGTTCATCCTGATCTTCCTGTTCTCAAGCGTGATGGGCCGACGCGAAGGCAACACCCTGCTGGGCGGTATCCTCAAAGGGTTCGTGCCACCGGTGTTCCTGATTGTCATCGTCCTGGGTTCAATTTTCGCAGGCTGGGCCACCCCCACCGAAGCGGCCGGTGTTGGTGCCATGGGCTCGATGGTGCTGGCCTGGATGAACCGGACCCTGACCATGGATGTGATGCGCGCGGTGGTGAACCGGACCACGCTGACCACGGCGATGATCTTTTTCATCTTCGTCGGGGCGACAGCGTTTTCCACCATCTTCCGCAATGTTTATGGCGAAGACCTGATCATCGAATTCATCGAACATTTGGCGCTTAGCCCCTGGGCCTTGCTGTTCATGCTGATGGGCGTGATTTTCATCATGGGGTTCTTCTTTGACTTCCTGGAGATTACCCTGATCATCCTGCCGGTCTTTGCCCCGATCATCCGCCATCTGGCTCCGGCCTTTGCCAGCCATATCGGAATGGAAGGTGCGCCTTTGGCAGCAATGGAGGCGCAGACCATCTATTGGTTTGCCATCGTCGTTGCGGTCAACCTACAAACGTCATTCCTGACGCCGCCCTTTGGCTTTGCCTTGTTCTATCTCAAAGGTGTGGCCCCCAAAAGCGTGACCATGCAGCAAATATATACCGGCATTGTGCCGTTTGTGATGCTGCAATTGATCGGGCTTGGATTGGTTCTTGCCTACCCGCAGATCGCGCTTTGGCTTCCGGATCAGATTTTGGGTCGCTAATTCGGGTCGCTAAGCGGGCGGCCAGTTTTGAAAACCAATTATTGATGCGGCAAGGAAATCCCTGCCGCATCTGTCGTTTTGTGACCACGACACCGCCAATTGACATTTGTCATACTTATCTGATTATTGTAATAGCCAGCCAACGGGCTGGAATGGAGAACAGGCTATGAGATCGCTATGGGTTGAAAAGGATGCCACAGACATGGTGGCAAATTTCGCATCCGATGGTGTCCCCAAGGACATCGCCTTGCGAATCTATACCACCCGCCTGCTGGGGGGCGATGCCCGGTTGGTGCTGCATGGGGGCGGGAACACATCGGTCAAAATCACCTTGAACGACCTTTTGGGCGAACCAACCCAAGTCATGTGCATCAAAGGCAGTGGCTGGGACATGAGCGTGATTGAACCCGCTGGCCTGCCTGCCGTCCGACTTGTCCCCTTGCAAAAACTGCGCCACCGCACCCACCTTGACGATGCCGACATGATCACAATTCAACGCACCAACCTGCTGGATGCGGCCGCCCCAACCCCGTCAGTCGAAATGCTGTTGCACGCCTTTTTGCCGCATAAATTCATCGACCACACCCATGCCTCGGCCATCCTGTCGCTGACTGACCAGGCCGACGGGGCCGCGATTTGCCGCGAGGTATTTGGCAGCCGGGTGGGAATTGTGCCTTATGTCTTTTCCGGTCTCGATCTGGCACAAAAAGCGGCCGAAGTGTACAGGGCGAACCCGGATGCCGAAGGTCTTATCCTGCTGAAACACGGGATTTTCACCTTTGGCGATACCGCCCGACAAGCCTATGAGAGAATGATCAAATTGGTCAGCCTGGCCGAGGCCCACATCGCCGCCTCAAAGCCTGCGCTGTTCACGCCTGCCGCCCTGCCCGCCCGTCTGGCCCCCCTTGCCGATATCCTGCCGGTCATTCGCGGGGCTTGCGCCGAACCGGATGCCAAAGGCGATCACGCCCGTCAGATATGCGACTTTCGCACCAGTGCGCGGATCATGGCGTTCGTCAACGGCGCCGCACTGACGGACTATGGCCAACGCGGGGTTGTGACGCCTGACAACATCATCCGCATTAAAAACAAACCGCTGATTGTGCCGCCACCAGACGCTGACAATCCCGAAGGGTTTGCCAAAGCTGTCGCGCAAACCTGCGACGATTACGTCGCCGCCTGCCACGAATATTTCGCTGACAACCATGGCAACAGTGCCGTCCCCAAGACCGAACTGGACCCGATGCCGCGTCTGGTTCTGATCCCCGGACATGGGTTGGTCGGGCTGGGTGAAACCAGCCAAGCCGCTGTAATCGCTGCTGATATGGGCGAAGAAGCCATCAACGTGATCACCGACGCCGAGGCCATCGGCACCTTTGAAGCCCTGCCCGAAGCCACCCTGTTCGAGATGGAATATTGGTCGTTGGAGCAAGCCAAGTTGGGGCAAACACGTCAGGCCCGGCTGGCCGGACAAGTTGCCGTCATCACCGGCGGGGGTGGTGCCATTGGTGCGGCCTGTGCTGAATTGTTCGCGCAAAACGGGGCTGAGGTTGCGATCCTGGACCTGAATGGCAAAGCGGCGACAAAGGTTGCCACCAGTATTTCACCCACCGCATTGGGGCTGGAATGTGATGTGACCGACGCCACATCTGTCCGGGCGGCGTTTGACACCATCTGCCAGACGTTTGGCGGCGTTGATATCGTCATTTCCAACGCCGGGGCCGCGTGGCAAGGCCGGATAGGAGAGCTGGACGACGCCACCCTGCGCAAAAGCTTTGATCTTAATTTCTTTTCACATCAATGCATTGCCCAGAATGCCGTGCGCATAATGCTGGCGCAAAAGACCGGTGGTGTGCTGTTGTTCAATGCCTCAAAGCAGGCAATCAATCCCGGTGCCAATTTTGGTGCCTATGGTCTGCCAAAGGCCGCGACCTTGTTTTTGTCACGCCAATACGCGCTGGAATACGGACAGGATGGCATCCGTTCCAACGCCGTAAATGCCGACCGTATCCGCAGCGGATTGCTGTCGGATGACATGATCGCCTCGCGCTCGCAGGCGCGTGGGTTAAGCGAGGCGGATTACCTTGCCGGCAACCTGTTGAAGCGCGAAGTGACGGCGCAGGACGTGGCGCAGGCGTTTTTGCATCAGGCGGTGGCGATGAAAACCACCGCTGATGTGACAACGGTGGATGGCGGCAATATCGCCGCAATTCTGCGCTAAAGCGGTTTCGGGTGGCCTGTCAATCGCAGCGGGTTTTGGCCATGGTTTGCGGCCCATCAACCCACCCCTGGTTCCGAGGCCCGGCACCGGTCTGCAACCGGCGCAGCACGAACAACCGGATGGCCGAGGCCAGCCCCATTTCCGTCCCGCGTTTCGCGTCAATCTCGGCAGCCAGCGCGTTCAGGGGCCGTTTCTCACTGGCTGCAATCTGGCAAAATGCCTGCCAAAACTCATCCTCCAACGACACGGATGTGCGGTGCCCCCTTAACGTCAGCGAATGCTTTTTCGGTCGCCCGCTCATCTTTCCACTTCATGCCCGTCCAGATCGCGTATGACCTTGGCCAAAACTGCCGCATCCTGATCTTTTTCGACTTTTCTCAGGCCAAATACCGCCGCATTCTCATCCGCGCGCGCGCGCCCCTTTGCGCGCGCTTTTTGTTTTCGAAACCGGTTCAGGTTGACCGGTTTTGCCATCACTTTGGCCCAATCATGTCTTCGGGCCGTACCACCCGGTCAAACGTCGCCTCGTCCACCAGACCCAGGGCAATCGCCTCTTGTTTCAGGGTCGTGCCGTTCTTATGCGCCGTTTTGGCCACGCGGGTGGCGTTGTCATAACCGATCTCGGGGGCCAATGCGGTCACCAACATCAAAGATTCGCGCATCAGCTTGTCGATCCGCGCCTCGTCAGCTTTCAGCCCGGACATCAGATTGTCGGTGAACGTCGAACAGGCATCCCCCAGAAGTTGCATTGACTGCAACACGTTGTACGACATCATTGGCTTATAGACATTCAGCTCAAAGTGCCCTTGCGAGCCGGCAAAGCCCACAGCCGCGTCATTGCCCATCACCTGAACGCACACCTGGGTCAGCGCCTCGCATTGGGTCGGGTTGACCTTGCCGGGCATGATCGAACTGCCGGGTTCATTTTCGGGCAGGATCAATTCACCCAGACCACAGCGCGGACCAGAGCCTAACATGCGGATATCATTGGCGATCTTGAACAAAGACCCGGCCACGGTTTTCAACGCGCCCGAGATTTCGACCATTGCATCATGGGCGGCCAGTGCTTCGAACTTGTTGGGGGCGGTGATGAACGGCAGGCCGGTGATCTGCGCCATATTCGCGGCCACCATCACGTCCCAGCCTTTGGTGGTATTAAGGCCCGTGCCCACCGCCGTGCCGCCCTGCGCCAGTTCGTAAATCCGGCCCAGGGCATCGCGAACCCGGACGATCCCCATGGCCACCTGGTGGGTATATCCGGAAAATTCCTGCGCCAATGTCAGGGGCGTGGCATCCATGGTATGGGTGCGGCCAATCTTGATAATCCCTTCAAATTCAACGACTTTTTCCTGCAATGCGCTGTGCAGCTTTTCCAGGCCGGGCAACAGGACATCGCGCGCACTCATCGCCGCCGAGATGTGCATCGCGGTGGGAAATGTATCATTTGAAGACTGGCCCATGTTGCAGTGATCATTGGGATGCACCGGCTCTTTGGAACCGATCACCCCACCCATGATTTCAATCGCGCGGTTGGCGATCACTTCGTTGGCGTTCATGTTCGACTGCGTACCTGACCCGGTTTGCCAGACCACCAGCGGGAAATTGTCGTCAAACTTGCCGTCAATCACCTCGGATGCGGCCCGGACAATGGCGTCACCGCGTTCGGCGTCCAGCTTGCCCAAGGTCACATTTGCCTGGGCACAGGCCATTTTGATCACCCCCAGGGCGCGGACAATGGCGATGGGCTGTTTCTCCCAGCCGATGGGGAAATTCAGGATCGACCGTTGGGTCTGGGCACCCCAGTATTTGTCGGCCGGAACTTCCAGGGGGCCAAAACTGTCACTTTCGGTGCGGGTATCGGACGGCGTGTCGGACATGAGAGGGCTCCGTTGTTGGGAATTACCAGATGATCGCGAATGGTGCGACTGGCGGCAACATATGGGTAAGGGTTTGGAGCCGCAAGGATGCCGGTGAATATCGCAGTCAATCTGACCTTAATCATTGTTCGCCAAAATTCCTACGTTAGTATGAATGTCGAACAGATCGGCTTTTGCGGATCATGACACCCTGGAACACCGGAGGATCACCGATGAAATATTTGCAGCCACATATGATTTTACCGCGCCTTTGGACTGCCTTGGCAGTAATGTTTTTACTGGCTCATCCAGTAAAAGCCGCCGATATTTCCCAATTTGTCGGCAGCTTTACCGGCAGTGCCATGGTTGAATCCTCCGACGGAACAAGTGTGCTACGCGACATGAATGTCAAGATTTCCAAGGTTGGGAACGGCTTTAACGTTCAATGGACATCCAGCACCCACAAACCCGACGGGCGGATCAAGTCCAAGTCCACTTCGGTGAAGTTTGTGCCCACTGACCGTTCCGGCATCTATGCGGCGGCGATGAAAAAGAACGTCTTTGGCCACGATGTCCAGCATGACCCAATGAAGGGTGAGCCGTTTGTCTGGGGGCGCATTGTCGGCGACACGCTGACGGTGTTTTCGTTGTACGTTGACGAGGCGGGGAGCTATGAGATGCAGCAATACGACCGGACGCTGGCGGAGGGCGGGTTGCAGCTCAGGTTCAGCTTTTTGCAAAATGGCGGGGAGCATCGGTCAGTTTCGACGTTTCTGAAACGCCACTGATTGCATCACGCCAACTGTTACAATCCGCAGCACGGGTGGTTCTAAAAGCGGCCTTTTGGAATTGATCTATTCCTTGTAAAATCCGATCGTGTCGCCATCGGTGGTGCATCCCAGCCCGTTCAACAGCCGGTTGGAATAGTTGAAATAGGCGCAGACCTGATTGACTTCGAGGATTTCGCCGTCAGATGCACCAGCGATTTTCAGCGCCTCAAAGTCGGATTTGACCATCCGGCCCACCGATGTCGTCAACTTGCCCGCATAGCGCAGCAACGCCAGTTCCTTACCTTCAAATTCATCCTCGGGGCGGGCGGCCTTGAGGGCGGTGAAAATCCGGTCCGAACGGGGTTGATCCTTGAGCAGGTTACGCACGTTCATGAAATGATGGGTCAGCGAATAGGTGCAATCGTTCAGGATCGAGGTATAGCTGGCAATAACCTCAAGAAACCAGAACGCCAGGACATTATCCTGCCCGTGCAGCACAGACCGGTACAACGTCACATGTCCGTGCATGGTTTCCGGGCGCAGGGAATGCACCCGCATCACCGTATCAACCGTGCCATGGGGCGAACGGGCATTGTCCAGCAGTTCTTTCAGGCGATCACCGGCCTCGTCGTCGCTTAAAATCCTGATCCAGGCGCTCATCCTTTTCTCCTATTCATTCTCGAGCGCGATCAGCCGGTCGATCTTTTTGCGAAATCGCATCGCACCGGCATCAAGACCAAGGTTCAGATAAGGCGTGGTTCGGTTTTTCATGCCGGTCTGGACCGCCTCAAGCACCTCTTTGTCTTCGTTAAAGGCCATCACAGCCCCGGCAAACATGGCGTCATTGGTGGCCTGATTGTCGGGGTCGCTGTTGCGGTGCTGGAACCAGAAATAAAGCGACCGATCCGCATCCACCGGGGTGATGAAATTGTAGGAAATGTTGATGAACGCATCATCAGGCAGGGCCACCCCCGGCCCGCCAGTTCCCGCACGGGTATAGACCGACATGTTGATCGCCGTTGACGGCACCCGGCATTCGTAATGCTGTTTGCGATCGCAATTGTCGCCGTACGCCAGCAAGGACTGGTAATATGGCGGCGCTGGTTCGCCACATATCCAGCGAGAAACAGTGACGCCATCTTCGGTGTCTTCGATGTCCAGCGGATGGTCACCCGTCCCGGCCCCGGCAAACGAGGTGACATGCACCCAGGCCACATGGCTGGGGTCCAGCAGGTTATCGACCACATAAAGATAGTTGCAATCGATCGCCAGCGCCCCCAGCGCGGTTTTGCCCCAATTCGGGTTGTCGAAATTCGGGATGTCAATAATCTTGCCCGGCGTGCCAGCCCCCATGAAAATCCACAGGAACCCGTATTTATCCGTCACCGGATACGACCGCACCCGGGCACGTTTTGGGATCGGATCGCCCTGGGTCGGGGCGGCGACACAAGTGCCAGAACAGTCAAACGTCAGCCCGTGATAGCCGCATTCAACCGTCGACCCCTTCAAATTACCCTTTGACAGCGGCAGCTTACGATGTGGACAGGCATCTTCCAATGCAATTGCCTCGCCCTGTTCACCTCGGAAAATAACGATCTGTTCCCCCAGCAGAGTGACAGGTTTCAGCACCTGTTCAAAATCAGTGCTGCGCCCGGCCACATACCAGGCGTTGGTGACGAACTGGTCAACTTGCATAAATTGTCCTCTTTCCCTTTTGGCTTAAGACTTGCGGCCATGCGCATACCTTCATCCGCCTCAGAGCGCCCCTTTGTCAACCGGGTCACAAAAGCATCACTGGTGTATTGCCGGTTTTCCTGTCTAAGCTTGGCCAACCCCACCAGACCCAAGCGAGGCACCCGATGGCAGAGATCGAATATTTCTACGGCGCAAATTCCGCATTTGCCTATCTGGGTATGGCGCGCCTGATGGAGATCGCGCAAAACACCGGGCGGCGTATCACCCATCGCCCTGTCAGGTTGGGCGATGTCGTCGGTGCCGCCCTTCCCCAAGGGTTCGGCGGGCGCAGTCCTGAACATTACGCCTATTACTTTGGCCGCGAGATTGAGCGTTGGGCCGAACATCGCGGGGTTGCCGTCAAAGGCGGCATTCCGGCCAATCACGGCAATGATTCGACGCTGGCCAACGCCATGCTGGTTGTCGCGGCGTCCAAGGGTCAAAAGCCGGACCAACTGGCCTTGGCGTTCATGCAGGCACATTGGCGTGATCATGCAGACCTTGGCGACGAGGCGACGCTGCGCGCACTGGCCACGGGACAGGGACTGGACGCCGGTGCGTTGGTTGCAGCGGCAAATGGCGATGTTGCACTGGCCACGCTGGCGGCCAATACGTCCGAGGCAATAAAGCGGTCGGTGTTCGGCTCGCCCAGCTATTTCATTGATGGTGACATGTTTTATGGTCAGGACCGCCTGGAGCTGGTTGAGCGTGCCATTTCACGGCCCTTTGCCAGGGTCTGGTCCTGACCGACACTTAACCGGTCATGAACCGACCCGCCACGTCGCCGTTCAGATAGCTGATCCTGCCGCCTGCCACCGTCACGGCAACCCGGTTGGTGGCACAATCCAGCACCACCAGATCAGCACGTTTGCCCACCTCTAACGTGCCCCGGTCATCCAACCCCAACACCCGCGCCGGGCCGCTGGAAACCAACCCCCAGGCCAAGCCCATGTCAACCACGCCGTCCCTTGCCAAAGTCAATGCCGCGCGTCTTGGCGACGGGTAATGATAGTCCGATGACAATGCGTCACACAGCCCCTTTGCAACCATCCCCACCGCACTGACATTGCCCTTGTGCGAACTTCCCCGCACCACATTGGGCGCACCAAACACAATCGCATCGCCCCCTGCCCGCGCCTCGGCTGCCGCCTCGGGGGTTTCTGGAAATTCGGCAATGCGCACGCCGCGCGCGCGCCATGCCTGGCGTTGCGCGCCGGTCTGGTCATCATGGCTGCCCATTTGGATGCCCTGTTGGGCCAGCACCCGGCATAAATCATCCAGCGCTGCTGGCACCTCGTGCGACCTTGCATGCAGGTCGTTCAGCATTTCAAGATGCACCTCGGGGTTGCGCCCGGCCTTAAGCGCCTGACCAATCAGGCGCGGTGGGCGGCGCCCCTCGGCCAGCCGGTCGTGGGGCAAATGGTCGTTGAACACCACATAAGGCACCTGCCAGTCGGCAATCCGTTCGGGCAGGTCGGCGTATTGATCCAGCAGATGGGTTTCGAACCGCAGTTGCGCAATCAGGTCGGTTGCCAGTTCGCCGCGCACCCGGCGGATGGCCGCGAACACGTCGGCGGCATAATCTGCCCCGCGCAAACCGCCCTCCCAACTGATAAACTGCGCCATGACGGCGGTGGTGATGCCGTTGGCGGCCATCTCGGCCTCGGCCGCGACCACGCCTTCGGACATGTCCTTCATCACCCCGCGCCGGGGCGCAAGATGGCGTTCAAACCCGTCGCCATGCAGGTCAATGATGCCCGGCAAGATCAGGTAACCGGACAGGTCCACCCGGCGCCCGACCGGAGCATCCACAATCCGCCCGTCGGCCAACGAAAGCCGGTCGCGATACAGCCCACCTTTGGGGTGCAGCATTTCTGCCCCGACCAGATCAAGCGCCAAAGGGATCATGATCCATCCTCGCCGGGGCATTCCTGTTCTTCACAGATGTCACGGACGGTGCCAAAAATTGCATCCACCCATGAAATATCGGCCTTGAACCGACCGGTTTCAAGGAAAAATATCGCTTCGGCGATGACCTTTGGGTTGTTCATCATGAAGGTATGCGTGACCGGCAGGATCAGATGATCGGCCATCCCCTGAACCCTGGTCGAAGCGATCGAAACCTTGCCATCGTCCGGCCCCTCGATGATGTTGGAAAACACCGGGTTGAGCGAGCGGTTCCCGGCAATCACCCCCAGCGGAAAATCCACCTCAGGCAGACCTGACGGCAGGCTGTCGGCACCGGTGCCAAGCTGCATACCCGCAGGCCCATTAAGCAGGCCAAACACCTGCCAATCCCCCAAGGCATCCACCAATTCGCTGCCCTGATTGGGCGGCCCAAGCATGACCACACGGCCCAATTGTGCGGGCCGATGGTTCTGGAGCCAATACCGCAGCAGAATGCCCCCCATCGAGTGGGTCACAAAATGCACTTTCTGACCGGCCTGACCACCCTGCCGGGCGCAGCCCGCCACGGCGCCCGGCAGGGTTTTGTTCGCAAGCTCCTCAATCGGCACGCTGGTTGAGGCATAGCCGGGGCGGACCACGCTATAGCCGCGTGATTTCAACACTTCCTCAAACACCAGGAACGATGTCTCGCTGCGCGCCAGCCCGTGCAACAATACGACGCAATCAGCCCGGGCCGAAAAGGGGACTGCAAGCATCAGCAGGAACATCAGAACTCTCATGCGCCGGGAATACGGCTAAACCGGGTGGGGTTAAAGAGGGTCTTTGCCGGGCGGATTCCGGGGCGGGCGATAAAGCGACAGGATCACACCGCCGCTGACCAGACCCGCCGCCAACAGGAACCGCAGGTCCGGGACCTCGGCCAAAAACACCATACCGCCACCCATGGCAATCACCGGCACGGTAAGTTGGGCAATCGCGGCCACGGCGGCCGGCAGGCGGGGCAACACCTTGTACCACAACGCATATCCCAACCCGGATGTGAGCATTCCCGACGCCATCGCCAGCCCCGCCCCGCGCAATGTCGCGTCGTCCGGCATCACGATCCATACCAGCGCACAAAGAGGGACGGCATAGGCAAAGTTCCGGGCGGTTTCCAACAGCGGGTCTTTCGCCGTTCGCCCGATCAGCGAATACAGCCCCCAGCCGATTGCTGCTGCCAGCATCAGGGCCGCGCCAAGAACCTCGGGGGTGGCCGCGCCCGCAGGCCACATCAGCCAGACCAATCCGGCAAACGCCAGCCCTGCCCCGGCCCAGCGATTAAGCGGAATGGCCTCGCGGGCCAGAACTGCGCCTGCAAACATGGTGACCTGCACGCCGCCAAACAGGATCAGCGCGCCGACGCCCGCGTCCAGCGTCACGTAAGCCAGCGAAAAGCCCAGCACATAAAGCAACAGGGTCAGCGGCCCGTCAAATACGATTTTGCGGCGAAGTTTTTGTATGCCCTTGTCGCGCCACGCAACCAGAGCCACCAGCATTATCGCGCCCGAAATCAAGCGGATGGTTGCAAAACTTAACGGTCCCATGTCACCAGCCGCAAGCGCCAGGCGATTCAGCACCGAGTTGGCGGCAAAAGCGACCATTACCAGCGAAACAAGCAGGACCAGCTGTTTCAAAGCCCGTCAAACGCTTGTGGGTATTGCAGCGTTGCAACCGGCGCAGCCTCATCTGGTCCGGTTAGCATCAGATTATTGCCTTTCATCTTGAGTTGATCAATATGGCGCAGGGTCGGGAATATGCCCACACACCCGTTTTCCGGTTTCTGCGTCATCTCGCCCATTTTGATCATACCAGCGAAATCTGATCGCCCACCCTGATTTCGCCGCCCTCAATTATCCGGCAATTCAGTCCCGAACGATGTTCGAGCAGGTCACACACGGTTTTGCCCGTCAGCAACTCCAGATAGCGGCACGGGAAATTCAGCCGCCCGCCTTCCAGCACCACAGTGCCGACCCGGAACCGCACGCCGACCAGATGGTTCAGCGGCACATCCCGTGTCGTCAGATTGCGGCGGTGTTCATCGGCGGTAAGGTCGATTTCATGGTCGCGCGCCAATGCTTCCAGCGTTTCCACCTCGATCAGCGTCACCTCGCGAATATCCGGCAAGGGCGAATATTTGCCGCGTCCGGTGGCATAGCGATCACCCTTGATCCCCTCACCGGCCAGCAACGTAGCCGATTGCAGCGGCTGCATCGCGGCGCCGCCTTGTTCAGCGATATGAATGTTCAGCAACTTACCTTGCCACATGACCCGGCCTCCAAATGAAACTACCTGGAAACCAGTAACACGTTAGCCGGACATTTCAACAATAGGGGCGCATTTCACTCTGGTTTACCAAGCCTTCGGGTCAATCCTGCACGCTGCAAATTCTTGCTTTTTAGCACCGAGAAGTATTCGGGCGTTTCAGGATACCAAAGAATATTCTGCCCGAGTGGGTTTCTCTTCTGTCTGAAGTATGTTCATGTTGTGTTCCATACATCAACACCTGATCGGAAAGGAATTCAGATGATCAAAGGAAGTTGCCTGTGCGGCAAGGTGAAATTCGAAATCTCAGGAAAGCCGTCATCCTTAAGCTATTGCCATTGCTCAAGATGCCGCAAAGCGGCGGGCGTGTTTTCGG
>JAKITO010000047.1 GCA_021648025.1 Paracoccaceae bacterium | reverse complement strand
ACCCCCAACAGGTTGATATGCACCCGTACAAACGCCTCTTCGATGATATGCAGCCCCGACTGCGGCAGCAGCGAATGAATGTCCGCCACCCGCCCATAAGTCGAGTTTTCCACCGGCAGCATGGCCAGATCCGCCGCACCTGTTTTTACCGCGTCAATCGCATCTTCAAAGGTCCGGCAGGGCAGGACCTGCATATCAGGGCGGGCCTTGCGGCAGGCTTCGTGGCTGTAGGCGCCGGGTTCGCCCTGAAAGGCAATGGTATTGGTCATGGTCTGAATTCCGTGCAAATTTTCCAAAGTTGGGCGTTTGGTCGCGGTGTCTATACCTTGCCTAAGCCAAGGGGAACCCTTAGACAGCGGCGCAACCGAGATCAAATGGACCAGGCAATCAAATGGATACGATGACCCTTACAAAAGTGACCGCAGCCGTGTGTGGTGCGTTGCTTGTGCTTCTCTTGGGTAAATGGGCCGCCGAAGCCCTTTATCAGGTCGAAGGCGACGGCGAAGCGGGCTATGTTATTGCCACTGAAAGCGCTGAAGGCACCCAGGAAGAAGTGGTTGAGGTCAGCCTGGAAGAGTTGATGGCATCCGCAGACATTGCCAAGGGTGCAAAAACATACAAGAAATGCGCCGCTTGCCACAAAGTGGCAGATGGCGTGAATGGGGTAGGCCCGTCGCTTTATGGCATTGTTGATCGCGCTATAGGTTCCGGGGCAGGGTTCGACTATTCCGGGGCCATGTCGGGCAAAGGTGGCGACTGGACGGTTGCGGAACTGGATGCATTCCTGACCAAACCCAAGGCTTACCTGCCTGGCACCACAATGAGCTTTAGCGGGCTGAAGAAAGCCACCGACCGGGTCAATGTGATCGCCTATCTTGACAGTCTTGACGATTAATCCGTTGTCTTACGAGAAATTTTAAGGCCGCAGCACCCCTTGTGCTGCGGCCTTTTTCACATGTGCCGCGACGCCCGTACGCACCGTTCACGGTTTCGTAATGCATTGAGAACTTGAATACACCCGTACCGGACCTTTAGCTTATTGCAATATTGGTTAAGGCTTGCGCGCTAAGACTGCGCAAGCCCGAATGACAAAGGATGAGCCTGATGACACAGCCCCGCATGGCATCGCATTGCCAGACGATCGACCTTGGGGGGCGTTTTTTTGGCCTTACGTGGTTAACCATGATTGCGGTTTTTGCGGCGACAGGGCTGACAGGACTGGCGGCGGCGCAAGAGGTGATTATCAAAAGCCACGGGTTTTCTGAGTTTGATACACTGAAATACCCCAAGGGATTCGCGCATTTCGATTATGTGAACCCGGATGCACCCAAAGGCGGAGAGCTTTCGTATTCCACCCAAGGCACGTTTGACAATTTCAACCCCTACACCCGCAAGGGGCGCGCCGGGGCGCGGTCGGCCGAGCAATACGAATCGCTTTTAATCGGCGCGTATGATGAGCCTGCATCCTATTACGGCCTGATCGCCGAGAGTTTGGAGTACCCCGAAAGTCAGGATTGGGTGATCTTCAACATGCGTCCCGAGGCACGGTTTTCCGATGGTTCGCCCGTCACCGCCGAGGATGTGGTGTTTTCCCACAATATCCTGCTGGATCAAGGTTTGAAATCCTATGCCGACGCGGTGCGCAAACGCATTCCGACCGCCGAGGTGCTGGATACCTACCGGGTCAAATTCACCTTTGCGCCGGATATTCCGCGCCGCGCGCTGATCACCCAGGTGGGCGGCACACCGATATATTCCAAACGCTGGTTCGAGGCGGATGAAAGCCGACGGCTGGATGAACCAAGAATGGAGCCGGGCGTTGGTTCGGCGCCCTATGTGCTGGACAATTTCGACATCAACCGGCGCATCGTTTACCGGCGCAACCCGGACTATTGGGGTGACGCCATCAACGTCAATGTCGGGCGGTTCAACTATGAAACCATCCGCATCGAATACTTCACGGATTCGATTGCCGCGATGGAGGCGTTCAAAGCCGGGGCATTCACCTTTCGGGCCGAGAATAATTCGAAAAACTGGGCGACGTCTTATGACTTTCCGGCGTTGAATGACGGTCATGTGGTCAAGAAAGAACTGAAAGACGGCAACCCTCCGTCGGCAACCGGATTTATCATCAACATGGACCGCCCGCAATTTCAGGACATCCGCGTGCGCGAGGCTGTTCAACTGGCCTATAACTTTGAATGGACCAACGAGAGCCTGCAATACGGGCTGTTCCAGCAGCGTCATTCGTTCTGGCAAGGCACCGATATCGAGGCCACGGGCCTGCCCGAAGGGCGTGAACTGGAAATCCTGAAATCACTGGGGGATGCAGCGGACCCATCGGTGCTGACAACAGAACCGATTAGTGCGCATTCCAGCAAGGCGGCGCGCCAGACCGACCGGCGTTCCTTGCGCAAAGCCATGAAGTTGCTGGACGCGGCCGGATGGAAAGTGGGCAATGACGGAATACGCCGGAACGCGGCTGGCGAGACGCTTAAGGTTGAATTTGTCAGTGACCGCGCGGCGCTGGACCGGCTGATCCTGCCGTATGTCGCCAATCTTAAGACCATGGGGCTGGATGCGAAATATAACCGGATTGATCCGGCCCAATTCACCCTGCGCCGTCGTGACCGGGATTTTGACATGATTTCAGGCGGCTATCGCACCTCATTGACCCCCTCGACCGGGCTTTTCCAGATGTACGGCATGGAGGCGGCACCGTATTCGGTGTTCAACCCGTCCGGCATCAACGGTCCAGACATAGAAGCGCTGATCGACAACATCGTTGCCGCCACCGAAGGGGATGAATTGCGCGCCAATGTCCGCGCTTTGGACCGGGTGTTGCGGGCCAAGCGGTTTATGGTGCCGACGTGGTATCTGGGTAAATATTGGGTGGCGTATTGGGACATGTATGAATACCCCGACAACCTGCCGCCATATGCGCTGGGCGACGAAGACCTGTGGTGGATCAATCCGGATAAGGCTGACGCATTGAAATCCTCCGGCGCGTTAAGGTAGCCGCCCCATGGGAGCCTATATTCTAAGACGTCTGTTGCTGATCATCCCCACATTGCTGGGCATCATGGTCATCAACTTTGCGCTGGTGCAGTTTGTGCCCGGCGGCCCGGTTGAACAGGCGATTGCCGAGTTGCAGGGGCGCGGTGACGTGTTCGAAGGCATCGCCGGCACCGGCGCGGATATCGAAGTGCAATCAACCGGTGTGATTGACCGCTATAACGGTGCGCGCGGTCTTCCGCCCGAGTTTATCGAGGAATTAGAGCGACTTTATGGCTTGGACAAACCGCCGTTAGAGCGGTTTTTGAACATGATGTGGAACTATATGCGCCTTGATTTTGGCGAAAGCTATTTCCGCAAGATCGGTGTGCTGGAACTGGTGATGGAAAAGCTGCCGGTGTCGATCACCCTCGGGCTTTGGTCAACCCTCATTGCCTATATGATCTCGATTCCCTTGGGTATTCGCAAGGCAATCCGCGATGGATCAACCTTTGATACCTGGACCAGTGCATTGATCATCGTCGGTTATGCCCTGCCGGGCTTCCTGTTTGCGATCGTGTTGCTGGTGCTGTTTGCTGGCGGGTCTTACTGGCAAATCTTCCCGTTGCGTGGCCTGACGTCCGACAATTGGGACAGCCTTAGCATGCTGGGCAAGGTCGCCGATTATTTCTGGCATATCGCCCTGCCGGTCTTTGCCTCGTCAATTGCCGCGTTTGCCTGGCTGACGCTGTTGACCAAAAACAGCTTTCTGGACGAGATCAAAAAGCAATATGTGATGACGGCGCGGGCCAAGGGACTAAGCGAAAGGCAGGTGCTTTATGGTCATGTGTTCCGCAACGCCATGTTGATCATCATCGCCGGGTTCCCTTCATTGTTTGTCGCCGTGTTCTTTGGTGGGTCAATTATCATCGAGACGATATTCTCGCTCGATGGCATCGGGCGGTTGGGGTTCGAGGCCGCAGTTGGGCGCGATTATCCGGTGATGTTCGGCACCCTGTTTGTGTTCGGCCTGATCGGCCTTTTGGTCGGGATCATTTCCGACCTGATGTATGTGCTGATCGATCCGCGCATTGACTTTGAGGCGAGGGAAGGCTGATGGCACTAAACCCCCTCAACGCGCGCCGCTGGCGTAATTTCCGCCGTAACGGGCGGGCATTCTGGTCATTGTGGATATTCGCGGTGATCTTCGGGCTCACCCTGTTTGCCGAAGTCATCGCCAACGACAAACCCATTCTGGTGCAATATCGCGGCGAGATTTTCGCGCCAATCATCAATTTCTATCCCGAAACCCGGTTTGGCGGCGATTTTGAGACCGAAGCGATTTATCGTGATCCCGAGGTCGAATGCCTGATCATCTCAGGCGGGATCGAGGATTGTTTTGATACGCCGGATGAGATTCTGAGCGCCATTGAACAAGGTTCTTACGGGGTCGGGATCGAGGGTTTTGAACAGGGCTGGACCATCTGGCCGATCATTCCCTATTCGTTCGATACCACCGTGGACCGCCCCGGTGCCGCCCCTCTGCCGCCCAATGCGCAGAACTGGCTGGGCACCGATGACACCAAACGCGATGTGCTGGCGCGGGTGATCTATGGTTTCCGCCTGTCGATCATGTTCACCCTGATCGTGACCTTTGTGGCCAGTATCCTTGGGGTTCTGTCCGGTGCGCTTCAGGGGTATTTCGGCGGGGTTCTGGATTTGGTGTTCCAAAGGTTCATCGAAATTTGGGGGGCGACGCCGCAATTATACGTGATCATCATCATGTTCTCTATTCTGCCGCGCAGTTTCTGGTTGTTGGTGGCGATCTCAATCGCCTTTGGTTGGACTGCTTTGGTGGGCGTGGTGCGCGCCGAATTTCTGCGCGCCCGCAACCTTGAATATGTCCGTGCCGCCAAGGCGCTGGGCGTGGGTAACATGACGATCATGTTCCGCCACATGCTGCCCAATGCGATGGTGGCGACACTGACCATGCTGCCGTTTATCGTTACCGGGGCAATCTCAATCCTGGCCGGGCTTGATTTTCTCGGCTTTGGCCTGCCGTCCTCGTCGCCGTCACTGGGAGAGCTGACCTTGCAGGCGAAACAAAACCTGCAAGCGCCGTGGCTGGCGTTCACGGCGTTCTTTACCTTTGCCATCATGCTGTCGCTGCTGGTGTTCATATTTGAGGGCGTGCGCGATGCGTTTGACCCCAGAAAGACATTCCTATGAGCGCGCTCTTAGAGGTCAAGAACCTGAGTGTATCTTTCACCCAGGACGGCCAGACAAACATGGCGGTCAAAGGCGTGTCGTTCACCGTGGGCCGGGGCGAAACCGTGGCATTGGTGGGCGAATCCGGGTCGGGCAAATCGGTAACGGCGCTGTCCATCGTGGCCTTGCTGGGCGATAGCGCGACCGTGGAAGGGTCTGTCACCTATGACGGGCAACAGATGATCGGCGCGGATGCCAAACTGCTGCACAAGGTGCGCGGCAACGACATCAGTTTCATCTTTCAAGAACCGATGACTTCGCTTAACCCGCTGCACACGATTCAGAAACAGCTGCGGGAATCGCTGGGGCTGCATCAGGGGCTGACGGGTGACGCGGCGCGGGTGCGAATACTGGAACTGCTGGACAAGGTCGGCATACGCGACGCAGAATCGCGGTTGGATGCCTATCCGCATCAATTGTCGGGCGGCCAACGGCAGCGGGTGATGATCGCCATGGCGCTGGCCAACAAGCCCGATATCCTGATTGCCGATGAACCGACAACGGCTCTGGATGTGACCATTCAGGCGCAAATCCTGGACCTGCTGGCGGATTTGAAAAAATCCGAGGACATGGGGCTTTTGTTCATCACCCATGACCTTGGTATCGTGCGCCGCGTGGCCGACAAGGTGTGCGTGATGCAGGGTGGAAAGATTGTCGAAGCCGGGCCAACGGCTAAGATTTTCGACAATCCCCAGCATGCCTATACCCGAACACTTCTGGCGGCAGAACCGTCGGGAGAGCCGACGCCGGTAGCGGCGGATGCGCCTGAGATTGCCCATACCAAAAACCTGAAAATATGGTTCCCGATTCAGCGCGGGTTCCTGAAACGCACGGTTGGCTACGTCAAGGCAGTCAATGACGCGACCTTGGCCGTGCGGGTTGGGGAAACCATTGGCATCGTCGGCGAATCCGGATCAGGCAAGACGACACTGGCGCTGGCGATCATGCGGCTGATCGCCTCCGAAGGTGCAATTAGCTTTCAGGGTCAGGACGTTCGCAAATGGTCCACCCGTGAATTGCGACGGTTGCGTAAAGACATGCAGATCGTGTTTCAGGACCCCTTTGGCTCGCTTTCACCGCGCATGACCTGCGCGCAGATCATCGGTGAAGGGTTGGAGGTCCACAAAGTGGACCCAACCCGCGCGCCCCGTGACCTGGTGCGCGACGTGATGGTGGAAACCGGATTGGACCCTGCGTCGATGGATCGTTATCCGCATGAGTTCTCCGGCGGCCAGCGGCAAAGAATTGCCATCGCACGGGCGATGGTCTTAAGGCCAAAACTGCTGGTTCTGGACGAACCGACATCGGCGCTGGATATGACGGTACAGGTGCAGATCGTTGACCTTCTGCGTGAACTTCAACGCAAATACGGGCTGGCGTATCTGTTCATCAGCCACGACCTGCGGGTGATCCGGGCAATGTCGCATAAGGTGATTGTGATGAAACAGGGCGATGTGATCGAAGCCGGAACCGCACAGGATTTGTTTGAGAACCCGTTGACCGAATATACCCGCGCCTTGATCGCTGCTGCCGGGTAACAATATAGCAGGTCAAATGGCCGAACTGTGCCCTGCCTTGCTAAGATCAAAAGCGTCGAAACTGTGGGCAATGATCCGGGTCAGGGGGCGGGCGTCCACGGGGATGCTCAGGGTGTTTTTATTGATGTTCAGAATGTTGGGAAATGCCTGATTTGCGGCCATGAACATGGCATCAATTGTCGACTGACTGACGCCAAATCGCTGAATTATTTCCTCGGCATCAATGCGAAAATCGCACATCAGCGCCTCGATCAGACGGGCGCGCAGCTTGTCTTCGCCCTGAAACACATGCCCGCGAGAGGTTGAAAAGTGGCCCGCACGAATTGCCTTGGCATGGGCCGATGTTGCCGGGGAATTCTGCGCATAGCCTTGCGGAAAACGCGAAATCGAAGACGCGCCAATGCCGATCAACACATCCGATGTGTCATCCGTGTAGCCCTGAAAATTACGCCGCAGCCGCCCGGCCTTATGGGCAATCGTCAGCCCGTCGCTGGGGTTGGCAAAATGGTCGATGCCAATCTCGGCGTAATTGTCCCAAAGAAACAGCTTGCGCGCAGTTTCGAACAATTCCAACCGCTCTTCGGGTGTCGGCAGGGCCTCGGAGGGGATCAGCTGTTGGCGTTTGGCCATCCAGGGCACATGCGCATAGCCATAAAGCGCCACGCGGTCAGGCTCCAGCGACAGTAGTTTTTGCACGCTTGTCGTCATTCGCTCACGGGTCTGGTGCGGCAGGCCAAACAGGATGTCGGCATTCAGGCTTGAAATGCCACGGGCACGAATCATTTCAACGGCATCACGGGTCAGATCAAAGCTCTGAATGCGGCCAATGGTTTTCTGGATATCCGGGTCAAAATCCTGAACCCCGATCGAGGCGCGGGTCATGCCAGCACCGGCCAGAGCGTCAAGCCGTGCCTCGTCAATCTCGTTCGGGTCAATCTCGACCGAGAATTCGGCACCTTCGGCAAATGGGACAATTTCGGCAATCAGCCCGGCCAACTCCTGCATCATCGACGGCTTCAAAAGCGTCGGAGTGCCACCACCCCAATGCAGGCGGGACAGGGTGACACCCTTGGGAAGACGGGCCCGCAACAGCTCCAGTTCGGCTTTGAGAACCTTCAGGTAGGCCGCCACCGGCGCATCCGATTGGGTGCCTTGGGTCCGACAAGCGCAAAACCAGCACAGGTTCCGGCAGAACGGCACGTGGATGTATAGAGAAATTGAACTGTCAGGCGCAATATCCTCGATCCATTTGGCAAAAAGACCACTGCCCACCTCAGCGTTGAAATGCGGGGCGGTGGGATAGCTGGTGTAACGCGGTACTTTGGCGTCAAAAAGCCCGAGCTTGGCCAATTGTGCTTTGGTTGTCATTTGGATAGAGTAAGGGATGTCTCCTCTGCTTTTCCATGACACAGATCAATTCGCCCGGTTCCAAGCATGACAATACCCTCTGTTTCCATTGATTGCGGCGATTGCCCGATCCGCCATCGTGCCGTTTGTTCAGGTTGCGAGGTGGATGAGCTTGTCGAGTTGGACAAGATAAAATATTACCGGCGATTTGAGGCGGGCCAGACAATTGTCTGGAGCGGCGACCAGATGGAGTTTGTCGGCAGTGTTGTCACCGGCATTGCCACGCTGACCCAGACCATGGAAGACGGACGCACCCAAATGGTTGGCCTGTTGTTGCCAAGCGATTTCGTCGGACGGCCCGGGCGGGATGGGGCGGCGTATGATGTGGTGGCGGTAAGTGATGTGGTCATGTGTTGTTTTCGCAAAAGGCCGTTCGAAAAACTGATGGCTGAAACGCCACATATCGCCCATCGGTTGCTGGAAATGACGCTGGACGAACTGGATGCAGCCCGCGAATGGATGGTGGTTCTGGGGCGTAAGACTGCGCGCGAAAAAATCGCGAGCCTGCTGACGATCCTGGCCCGGCGCGATGCGTCGCTAACCCCGGATGGGCTGGTCAGGCCGCTGGAATTTCGCCTGCCGCTAACGCGCGAGGCGATGGCGGATTATCTCGGGTTGACGCTGGAAACGGTCAGTCGGCAGATTTCGGCGCTGAGAAAGGACGGGGTGATTGTTCTGCAGGGCAAGCGCCACGTGTCCGTACCTGATATTGGCCGTTTGATGGAAGAGGCGGGGGATGACAGCGATGGAGGATTCCTGGTGTGATCGCGGTTTATTTGGTTTGATTCCCGGGCAGTTCCCTGCAAGTCTGCCCGCGTAAAACTGCGGAGTGTTTCATGCCAAATTTGACCCGTCGTCCCTGGGTTCCGACCCAATGCGAGGATTTTGTACAAAAGATTGCAGAACGTACTAAACAGACCAACCCGGGTCAGATTGCGGTACAAATCGGTCAACTTATCGATCGCAACCGCCAAATCCATGATGTTCAGTGCTTTAACCTCAACCCGGCCACCAACGTAATGAACCCCGCCGCCGAGGCGGTTTTGTCGGCTGGTCTGGGCAGCCGCCCGTCGTTGGGATATCCGGGTGACAAGTACGAAATGGGGCTTGAGGCGATTGAAGAGATCGAGGTGATCGCCGCAGAGTTGGCGGCCCAGGTGTTTAACGCCAAATACGCCGAAATTCGGGTGGCTTCGGGTGCAATGGCCAACCTTTATGGGTTCATGGCGTTGACCAAACCGGGCGATGTCATCATCGCGCCACCCGCGTCGATTGGGGGCCATGTCACGCATCACGACGATGGCTGCGCCGGTTTGTATGGGCTGAAAATCCATGCGGCACCAGTTGACAGAGATGGCTACAGCATTGATTTGAATGGGTTACGAGATTTGGCGCAACGGGTGAAGCCAAAGCTGATCACCCTTGGTGGCAGTCTGAACTTGTTTGCCCATCCGGTGCGTGATGTCCGTATGATTGCCGATGAGGTTGGCGCAAAAGTGTTGTTTGATGCAGCCCACCAATGCGGGATTATTGCCGGCGGGGTTTGGGCCAACCCGCTGGAGGAAGGGGCGCATATGATGACAATGAGCACCTATAAAAGCCTTGGTGGCCCGGCGGGCGGTTTGATCGTTACCAACGAGGCGGATATCGCCAAGCAATTGGATGCAATAGCTTTTCCCGGCATGACGGCCAACTTTGATGCGGCAAAATCGGCATCTTTGGCGATAGGCCTGCTGGATTGGGTCGAATATGGCCCGGCATATGCGCAGGCGATGGTTGACCTGGCGCAGGCGCTGGCGACCGAGCTTGGGGCGCTAGGCCTGCCGGTTTTTGCGGCAGAGCGCGGTGCCACGACGTCCCATCAATTTGCCATTGAGGCGGCCCGGTTTGGTGGTGGGCAAACCGGGTCGAAAACCCTGCGTCAGGCCGGGTTTCTGGCCTGTGGCATTGGCCTGCCGATTGATGCGGTTGGGGGTGATATGAACGGGTTGCGCATTGGCACGCCAGAATTGGTGCGCCGCGGGGTTAGCCCAACGGATGCGCCGCAACTGGCGGCCTTGATAGCAGCGGGCTTGAATTCAAACGATCCGTCCGCCGTGGCCGAACGCACAGCAACCTTCCGGGCCGGGTTTCAGGGAATGCATTTTGTGCGCCAATAAGGCCCGGACAGCGCGGATTTTCACCCATGTGCCTTGGCTAAAGATCAATGTGCCATGAAAACCGGTATTTTGGCATGTTCCAGCATGTTGCGGGTGGCCCCGCCCAGAATCGCCTCGCGCAAGCGGGAATGGCCATAGGCACCCATGACGATCATGTCCGCGCCGGTATCCATGGCATGACGGTTAAGAACGTCTGAAACCCGCGTCATTGTTTTACTCAGAACGTCAATTTCACAACGCACTCCGTGGCGCGCCAGCATTTGTGACAGCATCCCGCCCGGATCCGAGCGTTCCGGCCCGTGGGTCGGCGGATCAATCACGACAACCCGCACCTGATCAGCGGCCACCAGAAACGGAAGCGCCTGGCGAATCGCAGTCAGCGATTCCTCGCTTTCGTTCCAGGCCACCATGATCGTTGCAGGTCGTCCTTGCGGTTCATGGTCATTCGGCATCACCAATACCGGCGAGTGGCCTTCAAAAAGAGAGGCTTCGACAACTGTTTCAATCTCTGGACCACACCCGTCGCCGTAGGGGCGCGGCAATATGACCAGATCCGAAAACCGGGCCCGATGTGCAACATGACGCCCCAAATCGGCGATTTGGGCGATGCCTTCATCGGCGCTCCATCGCACGTCTGAGGTCGCAAGTATTTCGGTTGCCTTGTTCAGAATCTGAGTTGCCTCATCCTGGGCCTGCGCCAAAGATTCCTGTAAAACCATAGCACTGGCACCTGCGTAGTAATACCCAGTCTGAGTCCGGTCGACCCCAAGACAGAGCACATCTGCGTGGGCGTCCTGACTTTGCGCCAGGGCAATCAACTGACGTAAAGATGTGTCAGCATTTTTTGAATCCGTAAGGACACTCAACAAAGACTTGTATGCCATTTGGACCTCGTCAACTTTTAGAGCTATATGATCGCAGATGGCGACCATCTGATACAAAGGATGAATGTCACAGAATTTATCGATGTGTTTTGATGCAGATCAAAGCGGCCCACCGGTCGGGCTTGCATCAAACGCCAAGACTGAATAATGCGACTTTGCGCTATCCTTGCGCGCACAGGCATGACGAAGGGACGAATTATGTCAAACTACCTTAAGCTGATTACGTTTGGGTTGATCGCGCTTTTCGCAATGATGGCGATCAATTTTGCGCGTGATATCGGGTTTATGGTGCATGGGATCATTGTTCTGCTGGTTGCAGCGGGAATGTTTATGTACACTTTACGCCAGACCGAAGCGTCGGCCTTTGCCGGTGCAAACCCTAATGAATACGCTGATGGCGTGGTGCGTGCGGGTGTGATTGCCACCGCGTTCTGGGGGGTGGTTGGATTTCTGGTCGGGGTTGTGATCGCCTTTCAATTGGCGTTCCCCGCGTTGAATTTCGATTTCTTGCAAGGGTATGGCAATTTCGGACGACTGCGACCGCTGCACACCTCGGCGGTGATTTTTGCGTTTGGTGGTAATGCGCTGATCGCGACGTCGTTTTATGTGGTTCAACGCACCAGTGCTGCCCGACTTTGGGGCGGTAACCTGTCGTGGTTTGTCTTCTGGGGTTATCAGTTATTTATCGTTCTGGCCGCGACTGGCTATGTTCTGGGTGTGACCCAGTCCAAGGAATATGCCGAGCCGGAGTGGCACGTTGATCTGTGGCTGACAGTCGTTTGGCTGGCTTACCTGGCCGTGTTCCTCGGAACGCTGATCAAGCGCAAAGAGCCGCATATCTATGTCGCCAACTGGTTTTACCTGGCGTTCATCGTCACTGTGGCGATGCTACATGTGGTCAACAACATCTCGATCCCCGTGTCGATCTGGGGGTCCAAATCGGTTCAGGTGTTTTCCGGTGTGCAGGATGCAATGGTGCAATGGTGGTATGGCCACAACGCCGTTGGCTTCTTCCTGACGGCAGGGTTCCTCGGGATGATGTACTATTTCATCCCGAAACAGGCCGAACGCCCGGTTTACAGCTATAAGCTGTCAATCATTCACTTCTGGTCGTTGATTTTCCTGTATATCTGGGCCGGTCCGCACCATTTGCACTATACAGCCCTTCCTGATTGGGCCTCGACCTTGGGCATGGTGTTCTCAATCGTTCTGTGGATGCCATCCTGGGGTGGCATGATCAACGGTCTGATGACGCTTTCGGGCGCCTGGGACAAGTTGCGCACCGATCCGGTGATCCGGATGATGGTGATCTCGGTCGGCTTTTATGGCATGTCCACCTTTGAGGGTCCGATGATGTCGATCCGCGCGGTGAACTCGCTGTCGCATTACACCGACTGGACCATTGGCCACGTGCATTCCGGTGCTTTGGGCTGGAACGGTATGATCACCTTTGGCGCGCTGTATTATCTGGTACCTGTGCTGTGGAAGCGCGAGCGCCTGTATTCGCTTAGCCTGGTTTCCTGGCACTTTTGGCTGGCCACTATCGGCATCGTCCTCTACGCGGCGTCGATGTGGGTCACAGGTATCATGGAAGGCCTGATGTGGCGCGAAGTGGACGCCAACGGCTTCCTGGTCAATTCGTTCGCCGACACCGTGGCGGCCAAGTTCCCGATGTATGTTGTGCGTGGATTGGGGGGGGCTATGTTCCTCGCTGGCGCTATCGTCATGTGTTACAACCTATGGATGACCGTCCGGCGGGCACCGGCCAAAGAGGCCAGCCTGTCCGTCGCTGTCCCGGCAGAATAAGGAGGGTATGAAAAATGGGTATCTTGGATAAGCATAAGTTCATTGAAACCAATGCAACCCTTCTTTTGGTGCTTAGTTTCCTGGTGGTGAGCATTGGCGGGTTGGTACAGATCCTGCCGTTGTTCTGGTTGCAAAACACTATCGAAGACGTCGATGGCATGCGGCCCTATTCACCGCTGGAACTGACCGGGCGTGATATCTATATCCGCGAAGGCTGTTACGTCTGCCATAGCCAGATGATCCGCCCCATGCGGGATGAGGTTGAGCGGTATGGCCATTACTCGCTGGCGGCGGAATCGATGTATGACCATCCGTTCCAGTGGGGTTCCAAACGAACCGGGCCTGATCTGGCCCGGGTTGGCGGGCGTTATTCGGATGAATGGCACATTGACCATCTGCGTGATCCGCAGTCGGTGGTGCCGGAATCGGTGATGCCCAAGTACGGCTTTCTGGAAAACCGGATGATAGACGGGAAATATGTGCAGGATCTGCTGAAAACGCACCGGATGGTTGGCGTGCCCTATGATGAGGCGATGATCGAAAATGCCGCCGCTGATTTCCTGGCGCAGGCTGATCCCGATGCTGACTATGACGATATGCTGGAACGCTACCCCGGCGCGCAGGTTCGGAACTTTGACGCCCAACCGGGAATTTCCGAGGCCGATGCCTTGGTCGCCTATTTGCAAATGCTGGGCACGTTGGTTGATTTTTCGACTTTCACGCCTGACGCCAGCCGCTAGGAGGATGAGTTAATGGAACAATATACATTTCTGCGCCAACTTGCCGATAGTTGGGCGTTGCTGGCGCTGTTCGCCTTCCTGATCGGGGTTTTCCTTTGGGTGCTTCGGCCCGGTGCCACAAAGCAATACCGCGACACCGCGAACATTCCGTTTCGCAATAGCGACAGGCCATTGGTAGCCAAGGACGATGCACTGACCGCCACACCGAAGGAGGCAGGCAAATGAGCAAACCATCCAAAAAGCAAAAAGGTGATCCTGATACCACCGGCCACGTCTGGGACGGTATCGAAGAGTTTGACAACCCGATGCCACGCTGGTGGCTTTGGACGCTGTATGTCTGCATATTCTGGGCTATTGCCTATACAATTGCCTATCCTGCCTGGCCAATGATCAAAGGCGCGACGCCGGGGTTGCTTGGCTGGTCGACACGTGGCGAAGTGCAGGCTGAAATTGACGCGGTGAACGAAGGCAACGCGGCGATCAACGCGCGTCTTGCCTCAACAGAACTGACAGCAATTGGCGATGATGGTGAGTTGAACACCTTTGCCGTTTCTTCCGGTTCGGCCGTGTTCTTGACGTGGTGTGCCCAGTGTCACGGCTCGGGGGCTGCGGGGGCTAAAGGGTATCCCAACCTTTTGGATGATGACTGGTTGTGGGGCGGTGATATCGAAGCGATCTACCTGACTATTGCCCACGGTATCCGCACCGAAGAGGACGACGATGCGCGTTATTCCCAGATGCCCGCCTACGGCAAGGACGAATTGCTGGAAACCGTCGAGATCACTCAGGTCGTCAATTATGTCATGTCGCTTTCCGGTGCGCCCAAGGATGCCACTCAGGTTGCAGCGGGCGCGGTTATCTTTGAGGAAAATTGCGCCGCGTGTCACCTGGAAAACGGCTCCGGAGACCGGGAACAGGGGGCGCCGGACCTGACCGACGCGATCTGGCTGTATGGCGGAGACTATGACACCATAAAAAGCAGCGTCGACAATGCCCGGTTCGGTGTCATGCCCAACTGGAATACGCGCCTCACCGAGGCACAGGTGCGCGCCGTTTCCATCTACGTCCATCAGCTGGGCGGTGGCGAATAACCGGTGCTTGCAAGGATCCCTCGGGCGGCCTGTGGCAGCCCGAGGGCCAGGCGTCGGCTTTTTGATCTGTTCGCGCGTTTCCTGAAAAGCCGACGCCGCTGTCTTTACCTACTGTAGCAAAACTTTGACCGCCTCGCCATTTAATATGCGGTTGATAAGCAGGTTTAAAGCTGATCCAGGTCAACGCCCCGCTCCAGGCGGGGCCACCAATGTCTGGTTGGTAACCAACGGCGCTTGCTATGTGCTGGCTTGGGCGGCAGATCCCGCAGCCTGACTGTATTTGTGCGGGTGGCCATCATAAGGCTGAGTGCATAGATATTTAACATGATCCGATCCTTTCCAAGAGTGTGCTATGGACTTCAGACTTGATGATTGGCGCAATAAATGCCAGTCACTTGGAAAGTGGCTATGTTAGGGTACCTTACATATGAACTGGATGAATATGCCGCCACTACCCGCGTTAAGGGCGTTTTCGGCTTATTCTGAAAAGGGAAACGTACAACAGGCAGGTGCCGCACTTAATGTTAGCCACGCTGCCATCAGCCAGCAATTACGCGCGTTAGAGCGTCATTTGGGTGTGGCCCTGTTGGATCGTTCCGCGAGGAGCCTGTCGCTGACCGATCAGGGCCGCCAATTGGCCAATGCGCTGGAACTGGGCTTTGGCGCGATCAGTGCCGCGGTTGGGGATCTTACCCAATCGGATGCCGACAGGCCGGTGCATGTATCGTGCACCTCGGCGTTTGCCGCGTCGTGGTTGATGCCGCGCTTGCCGGGGTTTCGCGCCAGGCATCCCGGCATTAATCTGACGATTGATCCGTCGCCGGAACTGATCACGTTCAAACCCGGTGGTATTGATCTGGCGTTGCGGTATGGCCAAGGGGGCTGGCCGGGGCTGGAGGTTGAGATGCTGCTGCCCTCGCCGATGGTCATCGTGGCGGCCCCGGGGTTGTTGCAAGGCAAACAACAAATCAAACCGGAAAACCTGGTTGATTATCCCTGGCTGGAAGAACTGGGAACGAACGAATCTTCTCGTTGGCTTGATACGCTTGGTGTGGTTCACAAGGACCATAAAACCCGGATCGAACTGCCCGGTAACTTGTTGCTGGACGGGGTCAGGGCGGGGCAGGGCGTGGTGCTGACGGTTCGTCATTTTGTCGAGGCCGACCTGAAATCAGGCCGTCTTGTCGAGCTGTTTTGCGAAGATGACGAACGCGGGTACCATATCGTCACAAGTCCCGGAGTGCTGCGACCATCAGCAAAGGTGCTCATCCAATGGCTGCGCTGTCAACGAGTTAATGAAGGATAAAGGTGTTTGTCCGATACCTTTTATTGACCCAAATCAAAGTTAACACAATGCGAATCTGACAGAACGATTCGAAATGATGCCAGCCAAACCGGAGTATGTCTGTGAGCGAAAGTGAACCAGCCCCCAAACTGTTTGAGGCGAGAGAGCCGGTTTTTCCCAAACGCGTAACAGGAAGGTTCCGCAATCTGAAATGGGTCCTGCTGGGGAGCATGTTGGGGCTTTATTATCTGTTGCCGTGGATTCGCTGGGACCGCGGGCCAAACCTGCCGGATCAGGCGATCCTGCTTGATCTGGGCGGGCGACGCTTTTATTTCCTCATGATCGAGATTTGGCCGCATGAGTTTTACTTTGTGGCCGGCTTGCTGATCATGGCCGGGCTGGGGCTTTTCCTGTTTACCTCGGCGTTGGGTCGGGTCTGGTGTGGCTATGCCTGCCCACAGACGGTCTGGACCGACCTGTTCATTCTGGTGGAGCGCTGGATCGAGGGTGACAGGAACGCACGATTGCGGCTGCATCGCCAAAAGAAATGGGACCTTCGCAAGGTACGGCTTAGACTAACCAAATGGTTTGTCTGGTTGGTGATCGGTTTGGCAACGGGCGGGGCCTGGGTGTTCTATTTCGCTGATGCGCCGACGCTGCTGTATGATCTGGTGCATTTAACCGCGCCGCCCGTGGCCTATATTACCATGTTTGTACTGGCGTCTTTCACGTTCTTCTTTGGCGGTATCGCGCGCGAACAGATATGTATCTATGCCTGTCCATGGCCACGCATTCAGGCGGCGATGATGGACGAAGAAACCCTGACCGTCGGCTATCGCGACTGGCGTGGCGAACCGCGCAAACGTTCAGAAGAGGTCAAGGCAGGCGCGACGCAGGGCGATTGCATTGATTGCATGGCTTGTGTCACGGTTTGCCCGGTAGGGATTGATATCCGCGATGGGCAGCAGTTGGAATGTATCACTTGTGCGCTGTGTATTGATGCCTGCGACGAGATCATGGAAAAGACCGGCAAGCCACGCGGGTTGATTGACTATCTGGCTGTCGGCGATGAGGCTTCCGAAAAGGCCGGCAATGCGCCACGTCAGATTTGGTCGCATATCCTAAGGCCCCGTACGATCACCTATACGGTGCTATGGGCGCTGGTCGGACTTGGTATCGTGTTTGCTCTGTTCATTCGTCCTGACATTGAAATGACCGTGGCGCCGATTCGCAACCCGACGTATGTAACAATGTCAGACGGGTCAATCCGCAACACTTATGATGTGAGGCTGCGCAATAAGACGGGTGAACCGCAGTTGTTCGGCCTTTCGGTTGCAGGCGATCCAACGTTGCAGGTTGAATTGGAAGGGCATGACAAGGTTGTTGTGTCTGTGCCGGCCGATACATCCCTGCTACAACGGGTATACGTAATTTCATCGCCGGATTCGGCACCGTCCTTGGGCGAAGCGACAAAGTTTCGGTTATGGGTCGAAGATATGAGTACCGGAGAGCGGGCGTATAAAGATACCACTTTCAACGGCAAAGGGAACTAGGATGATGATGAAACGCGAATTTACTGCTCGGCATATGGGGATGGTATTTGTCGGGGCGTTTACCGTGATCATTGGCGTCAATCTGTTTTTGGCGTTCAGTGCAGTGCGCACGTTTCCGGGGCTTGAGGTCAGCAACTCTTACGTCGCGTCGCAACATTTCGATGTGCGGCGCGAGGCCCAGGAGGCGTTGGGCTGGGCGGTTTCCGCCAGGGCGGTCGGCGGGCTGGTTATTTTGTCGATTACGGACGCGCAGGGCGCACCTGTCCGGGTGGCCAAGCTGGATGCGACGGTGGGGCGGGCAACCCATGTCAAGGATGACACGAGCCCTGATTTTCAGTTTGACGGCACCGCCTATGTGGCCCCGGCCGAGTTGAGGCCTGGCAACTGGAATATCCGCATGGTGGCGATATCCGACAATGGAACCAAGTTTTCCCAGCGGGTTATCCTGCACGTCAAAGGTTGAAGACCCATGGGTGGCGAGACCCCTTCGATTGCCGTTTGTCCCGGTTGTGTGGGCCTGTCAGATACGGTTGTTGAGCCAGATATGAAAGACGCGCAGATTGCGTTGTCTTTGCCAACGATCCACTGTCAGGGCTGTATTTCCGCCGTTGAGCGCGGGCTGAATGCGCACCCAGGGGTGCGCAATGCACGGGTTAACCTGACGCTGAAACGGGCGATGATCGAGGCCGAACCGGGGCTGGGCGCAGGCGATCTGATCCCGGTCCTGGAGGGGTTGGGGTTTGAGGCGCACGAGCTTGACTCCGGCGCGCTGAGCGTGACGGGCACGGACAAGGCGGGGCGCGAATTGCTGATGCGACTGGCGGTGGCCGGGTTTGCGATGATGAACGTGATGTTGTTGTCGGTGTCGGTCTGGGCCGGGGCCACGGATGCGACGCGTGATTTGTTCCACTGGATATCGGCGGCAATTGCCATTCCTGCGATTGGTTTTTCCGCACAGCCGTTTTTTCGCAATGCCTGGGCGGCGCTGTCTGTCCGGCGGCTGAATATGGATGTACCAATTACGCTGGCGATTGTGCTGGCGCTGATCACCTCGCTTTGGGAGACGTCGCTCTCGGGTGAACATGCCTATTTCGATGCGGCATTGGCGCTGACATTTTTCTTGTTGGCCGGGCGTTATCTTGACTTTCGCACAAGGGCGATTGCCCGGTCGGCGGCCTCTGAGCTGGCGGCCCTTGAGGTGCCGCGCGCCATTCGGGTCAGGGACGCAGAAGAGCAGGAGGTGGCTGTGGCCGAGCTTGCGATAGGTGATCTGGTGCTGGTACGCCCCGGAGGCAGGATGCCGGTTGACGGAGAGATTGTCACCGGGTGTTCAGAGCTGGACCGGTCGCTTTTGACCGGGGAAACTTTGCCGTTGTTTGCTGAACCGGGCCTTGCCGTGAGTGCCGGTGAAGTCAACCTGACCGGACCTTTGACCATTCGCGCCACGGCGGTTGGGCAGGACACATCGCTGCACCGGATGGCAGATCTGGTGGCAATCGCTGAATCGGGGCGGTCGCGGTATACGTCACTGGCAGACCGGGCGGCGCGACTTTATGCGCCTGGGGTGCATATTTTGTCGGCGTTCAGTTTTCTTGGCTGGTTGGTGTGGACCGGCGACATGCGCGTGGCGCTGAACATTGCGGCGGCGGTGTTGATCATCACCTGTCCGTGTGCATTGGGGCTGGCGGTGCCTGCGGTAACGACTGCGGCGTCGGGGCGATTGTTTCGCCGCGGCATGCTGATCAAACACGCGACGGCGTTGGAGCGGTTGGCCGAAGTTGACACGGTGGTGTTTGACAAGACCGGCACCCTGACGGTTGGGGTGCCCGAGCTGACCAATATGGATGGGTTTTCGCCCGATGAATTATCGATTGCGAGGGCATTGGCGCAAGGGTCGTCACATCCGTTGGCCGTATCTCTTGGCAAAGCGTTGAATGTGGAAATGGCCGAAGTTTCCGAAATCAAAGAGAAGCCGGGTTTTGGTATTGAAGGCCTGTGCCTGGGTGTGAGGGTCCGATTGGGTCGGGCCAGTTGGGTTGGGGCTGAGCAGGGCGAAGAAACGGCGACATGGTTGAGAGTAGGCGATGAGGTAGCTAAGGCGTTTTACTTTTCGGATGCATTGCGCCCCGGTGCGTCTGAGGTGGTTGAGGCGTTGAAGCAGGCGGGCAAGAAGGTTCTGTTATTATCTGGCGATACCAAAGGCGCTGTTGGCGCAATGGCGGTACGGTTGGGGATCGAAGATTGGCAGGCAGGGGCATTGCCCGAGGATAAGGTGGCAAGGATTGCCGCGTTGGCGGGGCAGGGTCACAAGGTATTGATGGTGGGGGACGGGTTGAACGATACCGGAGCTTTAACCAGCGCGCATGTTTCAATCTCGCCTGCATCTGCGCTGGATGCGGCACGGGTTGCATCGGATATTGTTTTGCTGGGGCAGGACCTCGCACCGATTGCTGATGCCTGCGATATCGCCGTGCGTGCTACGCTGCGCATTCGCGAAAATTTTAGTATTGCGACGGTGTATAATCTGATAGCGGTGCCATTGGCGGTGGCCGGACTGGCAACGCCGTTGATTGCGGCGCTGGCCATGTCGGCCTCGTCGATAACGGTATCTTTAAACGCACTGAGGCTTCGGTAATGCAGGTATTGTCTTATCTTATCCCAATTTCCCTGATCCTTGGCGCTGTTGGCCTTGTCGGGTTTATCTATACTGTTCGATCAAATCAGTATGATGATCCGGAAGGGGACAGTCGGCGTATTCTGTCGGATGAGTGGGATGACCATCCCAAGCCTTAAGGCGGGTTGAGAGGTTGCTCATCAAGCCATGAATGGCTTTCTTCGCAGCTTTCAGGATGGGCCGATAGTTGAACACGCCACATTGCGCGCTTCAAGCCGACGACAGGCCAAAGCGGCGGTTTCCCGGGTCAGCCCCATGAAATTGGCATCAAACCCACGCGATGTATGCACCACCTTTCGCCGGGTTCCATCCAGGGTTGTCATCTCGGCCAAAGCCGTGCGTAGCAGGACCTTTTCCGCCTTATAGCGGGTGGTAAAGCGACCTACGTTGATCCCCCAGAACTGGCCACCAGTGGTGGACAGACGTGTCACCACTTCTTGTATGGGCGTCGGGTTTGCCGACTGTCCGGCAGAGGCCAGAACCAGGTCTTTGGGACGTTGGGTCGGGCGTTGACCGGAAACGCCGACCAAGGCCGTAGCCGTGGTCACGGCAGGATCAGGTTTGGTGGCTTCGGCCATAGCCGCAGTGATACCTGCCTGCAATTTGGCCTGATCGCCAGCCGCCGCTTGCGCCACCTGAACCAGAGCCCGCAAAGGGCGTGCTTTGGGTCTCAGGCTTTTGATGACAGCATTTGCCACAACAAACGTGCTTGGCGTTGGGCCGGTATAGGCTGGCGGTGCGGGTTTGCGGATTGGTGCACTGGAAGGTGCGCGACGAAACCCGAGGTCAAGCAGCTCTGCCACCCGTGCATTGCGCGAAGCACCGGATTTGCCACCAAACACTGTGGCAATCACCCGCTCGTTGCCGCGCTGAGCTGAAGCGACCAGGTTGAAACCTGCGGCACGGGTATAGCCGGTTTTGATCCCGTCGGCGCCGCGATAGGCGGCCAGAAGGCGGCGGTTGGTGTTAGGGACGGTCTTTATGCCCGCATGGGTCGTTTTACGCGCGAACAGGTTGTAATATTGGGGGTAATCATAAAGCAGGTGCCGCCCCAGGGTGGTCATGTCCCTTGCGGTTGACATGTGTCCGGTTTCGGTCAGCCCATGGGCGTTTTTGAATGTGGTGCGCGACATGCCAAGCGCCTTTGCGGTGCGGGTCATACGCCGGGCAAATGCGGCCTCTGAACCGCTGATTGCTTCGCCAATGGCGGTGGCCGCATCATTGGCCGATTTGACCGCAGCGGCGCGGATCAAATAGCGAAAGGCAATACGTTGACCGCTTTTCAGCCCCAGCTTTGAAGGTGGTTCAGACGTGGCAAAGCGCGAAATGCGTATCTTTTGGTCCAGTGAAATTTCACCGTTCTTGACAGCTTCAAAGGCGATGTACAGGGTCATCATCTTGGTCAGGGATGCAGGATGCAGCCGTGTATCGGCATTGCGCGAATGCAGCACTTCGCCGGTGCGTGCATCAATCACCATTGCGGCATAAGGGGCGGCGGCGGCGCTTAAAGGCACCAAAACGCACAACCACAAAGCCGTTAGAATAAATAGCCCTAAACGGACCGGGCCAATGCGCCGAACCTGCATATGATTTTGCCTTTGTCTGCCTCAGTTGCCGCCGGTTTTCCGGCTGACGTCTTATTTGAAGTAAGGCTAGCACAGGAATTTATCAAAATAAACCCGTAGCTTGCAGGCTGTTGTGCATTTCCCACAGGCGGTTCCATCTACATCTTGGGGGTAAGGTGCGCCAACCTCCCAGACCTGTCATTGTGGCAGGAATGTGGCAATTTGCGTATTCGTTGTGAAGGCCCGGTTCAACCAAGACCTGTTAGGACATCAGCCAACCCACCCAGGTCTGCAATCTCGTGAAACCGCGGCGAGGAATGGGGTGGCTCGGCGTGTTCGAGTTCCCAAATTGGCCCATGTGGCACAAAAACGCCCCAGCCGCCCGAATCAATCATTGCCACCACGTCCGAGCGCATCGAATCGCCGACCATTAGTCCGTTGCCCGACCCATTGCCGTGTCGGGCAAATATTGTCGCATAGATGGCCGGGGTTTTGTCCGACACGATTTCGACCGCGTCAAACAGATCACCCAGGCCCGATTGTGCCAGTTTGCGTTCCTGATCCAGAAGGTCGCCTTTGGTGATCAGCAGCACCCGGTGGGTTTGTGATGCCATCTCGACCGCATCACGCGCATGGGGAAGCAGGTCGATCGGACAGGCCAGCATTTCACGCCCGGCCTCGATCAATTCGGATATCACCTGGGCTGGGACCTTTGCATCGGTGACTTCAATCGCGGTTTCGATCATCGAAAGAACAAAGGCTTTGACCCCGTATCCATATCGCCCAAGGTTGCGCCGTTCGGCCGCCAACAGCCGTTCGTGCAAGTGATCCTTGTCCCCGTGGTCAGCCAAAAGCGTGGCAAACCGCGATTG
>JAKITO010000008.1 GCA_021648025.1 Paracoccaceae bacterium | reverse complement strand
GTGATCGGGCTTAATCTGGGGGCGAACAAGGACAGCGATGACCGCGCCGGTGATTTTGCCCGGGTATTGGCGCATTGCGGCGCGGATCTGGATTTTGCCACGGTCAATGTGTCGTCCCCCAACACGGAGCGCCTGCGCGATTTGCAGGGTAAAGCCGCGTTGCGCGCACTGTTGCAGGGGGTGATTGCGGTGCGGGACGGGTTGGTACGGCCGATACCGGTGTTTCTGAAAATCGCGCCTGACCTTGGCATTGACGCGTTGGCGGACATTGCCGAGGTCGCTCGCGAGGTTCGGATTGATGCAATCATCGCCACCAATACGACACTGGACCGGGGCGGGCTTGCCAGCCCGCTGGCGCGGGAAAAGGGCGGGCTTTCTGGCGCGCCGTTGTTTGACAAATCGACCCGGGTGCTGGCGCAGATGTTTAGGATGACTGATGGTGAAATTCCGCTGATTGGTGTCGGAGGTATCGCCTCGGGCGAGCAGGCGTATAGCAAAATTCGCGCCGGAGCTTCGGCGGTTCAGTTGTATACCGCACTGGTGTTCAGCGGCCTGTCGCTGGTCGGCAAAATCGCCCGCGATCTGGATGGCTTGCTGGAACGCGATGGCTTTGCCTGCGTTAGCGATGCCGTGGGAACCGACGCGGCCCGCTGGGAGTAATGTGCGAAGAAAGCCCTTTTCGGGCTTGATGAGCGCGCCCTATCCGGCCCGCGCCTCAAGTGCCGGGTAGCGCAGAGCCAGCGTGATACCGCGCACCACAAACGAAATCAGCAGTGCGGCCCAAAGCCCGTGGTTTCCATAGATTGGCGTCAAAGCCCAGGCCGCAACCGCGTAGATCGCGAAACTGACCACCATCATGTTGCGCATATCGGCTGACCGGGTCGCGCCGATAAATATCCCGTCCAGCATCCATGCCGCCCAGCCCAGCAACGGTGCTGCCACCATGTAGGGCAGGTAAACGCGGGTCACTTCGCGCACCTCGTCCGAGGTGGTCATCACGTCAATGATCCAACCTCCCAGAACCGCGAACACCAGCGCCAGACCCATATTTGTGACAAGCCCCCAGAGGCTGGTCATCCAGGCCGCGCGGCGCAACACCAGACGCTGCCGCGCGCCCATCGCCTGGCCCACCAGGGTTTCCGCCGCCGCGGCAAAGCCGTCCATTGCATAGCCGATAACAAACAGAAACTGCATCAGCACCTGATTGGCGGCCAGGGTCGCATCGCCGTACCCTGCCCCGAGAAACAGGAACGAGACGAATATGGCTTCGATCATCAGCGACCGGATCAACAGGTCGGTGTTGACCACCGCCATGCGCCGCAGCTTGACGCCGTCAAACACCCGCGCCCAATTGCGCCAACGCGTGCCCTGAAACGCCTCGCGGCAAAACCACAGGCCCAGGGCCAGCCCCGACCATTCGGCCAGAAACGTGGCAATCGCCACGCCATTGACGCCCCAGCCCAACCCCATGACAAACCACAGGTCCAGGGTGATATTCAGCCCGTTCATCCACAATTGCATCACCATCACCGCGCGGGTCCGTTCCTGCGCGATCAGCCAGCCGGTAATGCCATACATCGCCACCGCCGCCGGGGCCGACCAGATGCGAATGCGCATATAACCCGATGCCAGCGTCTCGACTTCGGCGCTGGCAGGCGAGACCTGAAAGCTGGCCCAGATCAGCGGCACCTGTAACACAATAATTGCCAGCCCGCCGCCGCAGCCAATCATCAGGGCGCGCACCAAAAGTGCGACCACCTCGCCTTCGTCCCCTGCCCCGCGCGCCTGAGAGGTCAGCCCAACTGTGCCCATGCGCAAAAATCCGAACAACCAGTAGAGTGCTGTCAGGATGATGGCGCCGATGCCCACCGCGCCAATCGGTGCCGCCTCGCCCAACTGACCCACCACAGCGGTATCGACAACACCCAGAATGGGCACCGTCGCACCGGCCAGCACAATCGGCAAGGCAAGGGTCAGAACCCTGCGATGGGTGATCTTGGCCCCCGCCTCAGTCACGCGGTTCTCGGGCCGGTTGCGGCATTCGGAAACGCCCCACCGCCTGGGCAAACAGCCTGGTGTGATTGTCCTGCCAGGCCTCGACCCGCACCGTGGCATAGCGCCGCCCCGACCGGCTGATGATGGCACGCGCATAGGCATCGCGCGGCAGGCCGGACCGCAAATAGTCCACCGTGAAACCAATGGTCTTGGGCAGGCCGGGCATTTCACCCCTGGCCATTGCCTCGACATCAATCGCACCGTTTTCGATGTCCGGCCACAGATATGCCCAGCTAAGAGAAATGATCGAAGTGACCTCAAGGAACGCCGCCGTCACCCCACCGTGGATGGCCGGCAGGAACGGGTTGCCGATTTGCGTTTCGTTGAAATTCAAAAGACCCGTCAGTTCGTCGCCGCGCCGGTCGAACTCGATCCCGAGAAACTGAATATATGGCACCCCCTGCACCAGTGCCCGCAACGCAGCATCGCGTCGCTGTTTAACAACCTGCATCGGTTCAGGGCGTTTACGGCTCAAAACATCGCCTCCACAGTAAAGGACCCGGCCGCCGTCGCCACCGGATTGTCGGCATCATCGTCCACCGCCACAGCCCGCACAAAGGCCACATTGCGGGTGATATGATAACAGGTCGCGGTGGTGACAATCGTCTGCCCGGGCGTGGCCGCGCGCATGTAATCAATCCGCAGATCAATCGTCGCCGTGCCCCCGGGCGCGTCTTTATGGCTCATTACGGCCGCACCGCAACAGGTATCCATCACCGTCGACACCGCCCCGCCGTGGATCACCCCGGTTTTGGGGTCACCAATCAGCTTTTCATCGTAAGGCATGGCAATCACCGCCATGCCATCGCCAATATCCTTCAGCTTCAGGCCCAGGGCTTTGGCATGGGGAATGGCCTCGATGAATTGTCGGGCCATAACTGACTTGTCTACCATAACGATCTATTCCATTGGTTGCGCTTGGGCCTGCCGCGTCTTACCGTTGGCAGACAACTGAGAGGGAACACGAGAGGGACCATGTCAGAGCCGCGTTTGTCATTCAAGGAAATGTGCGCCGAATTCGACGTGACCCCGCGTACGCTTCGATATTACGAATACATCGAACTGTTGCAACCGGACCGCGAAGGGCGTTCACGGTTTTACGGCTTGCGCGAATCCGCGCGGATGAAACTGATCCTGCGGGGGCGCAAATTCGGCTTTCAGCTGGAAGAAATCCGCCAATGGCTGCTGATTTATGAAAACGACGGCACTTCGGCACAAATGCTGGCCTTTGTCGAAATGGCCGACCGCCAGATGAAGGAACTGCAAGAGCAACGTCAGCAACTTGACCAGGCGATGCACGAACTTGCGGCATTGCGCGCCGTGGCGGCCAAAGGGGCGACCTGAGGCCGTCAACGCCCGGCCACCCGCCATTGATGCCCCCGGCCAGCACGACATTTCAGATTTGCGTGACAGTTCCGGTGGCACAGTTGATCCCGGCGCACCCCCGGCACAATGTTGCAATCAGTCGGCCCTGAACAACGGGCCAAACAAATATCCAGAAACAGTAGGATCAGGGTATGGCCAGTTTCTTCGCATTTTCATCCCCTTTATTGCACTGACCGGCCTTGTGAACCGGCCCGGGTGGGTTGGAAGCGACCGAGCCTCGCGTCTGTCAGGACCCGCAAAAAGCACAGGCAACTTCGCGACATGAAGCATGTAAATTTACCTATAGAGGGTCGCGAGCAGGAGCTAGATGACAGGGCCTGCCTGAACGGCTGATAAATGGAGATGCCTATCGAAGTCCGGGTCTGGCTGCGGGCGGTTGCTGCCTTTATCAGGCAGAATACCGGCAATCGCGAAGGTGACGTAACGTTCAACTTACGTTAACGTCAACTTTGTGTTGTATTCCCCTCAATCGCCTCCAAATGGCCCCTCACAAATGGCCCCTCAGACGCAAATGATGAGAGCTAAAGCCATGACCGAACAAACCATGATGATCCGCGAAATGTGCGACGCTTTCGACGTGACCCCGCGCACCTTGCGGTTTTATGAGGCCAAAGAGCTGCTGTTCCCACAACGTGACGGCCAAAAACGCCTGTTTTCCAAACGTGACCGGGTGCGGCTTAAGTTGATCCTGCGCGGCAAGCGGTTTGGTTTCACATTGGAAGAAATCCGCCAGTTGCTTGACCTGTACCATGTCGGCGACCAGCAACATACACAACTGTCGCGCAGTGTCAGCGTTGGCCGGGAACGGCTTGCTGACATGGAACGCCGCCAGATCGAACTGAGCGAGGCGATTGCCGACCTCAAAGATCAACTCGGATGGGGCGAGCGCATGTTGAGAACAACGGCCCTGCAAGGTGAGGCCGCAGAGTGAAGGCAGAGTGAAAGCAGAGTGAAAGCCGCAAAACAACCGACTAGCCACCAACCCAAGCCAAGACTTCAGAAAACAGGATCAGATTCATGCCGATTTATACCGCCCCGACCAAAGACGCCCAGTTCATCCTGCACGAGGTATTGAAAATCACCGAGTCTTCTGTGCCCGGTTATAGCGACCTGGAGTCGGATTTCACCGGGGCCATTCTGGAAGAGGCCGGCAAGATCAGCACCGAAGTGCTGCACCCGCTGAACATGGTCGGTGATACCGAAGGCTGCACCCTGGAGAACGGCGTAGTGCGCACGCCCAAAGGGTTCAAGGCCGCGTTTGATCAGCTGCGGACCGGCGGCTGGCCCGGGCTTGATATGCCTGAACAATATGGCGGGCAATATATGCCTTATGTCATCGGCACCGCTGTAGGAGAGATGTTTTCGGCGTCAAATCAGGCATTTACCATGTATCATGGGCTGACCCACGGGGCAGCATCGGCGATTTTGGCACATGGGACGGACGCGCAGAAAGACACCTATCTGCCCAAGATGATCACCTGCGACTGGACCGGCACGATGAACCTGACCGAATCCCATTGCGGCACCGATCTGGGGTTGATGCGCACCAAGGCGGTGCCTACGGATGATGGCAGCTATAAGATCAGCGGCGAGAAGATATTCATCTCGTCCGGCGATCATGACATGTCCGACAACATCATCCATCTGGTGCTGGCAAAAATCCCGGGCGGGCCTGAGGGCATCCGCGGTGTTTCCCTGTTTATCGTACCCAAGTTTCTGATCAATGAGGACGGGTCGCTGGGCGCGCGCAACGGGGTTACCTGCGACAACATCGAGGAAAAGATGGGCATCCACGGCAATTCGACCTGTGTGTTGAATTATGAAGGTTCTGTTGGCTATCTTCTGGGCGCAGAAAACAAAGGCATGCGCGCGATGTTCACCATGATGAACGAGGCGCGCATAGGTGTCGGCATGCAAGGGCTGTCGCAGGCCGATGCGGCCTATCAGAATGCGGTTGAATACGCCAAAGAGCGGCTTCAGGGGCGCGCGGTGACGGGCGATGAAAACCCCGATGGCCCGGCCGACCCTTTGATCGTTCACCCCGATATCCGCCGATCACTGATGGATCAAAAGTCCTTCACCGAAGGCGCGCGCGCGTTCCTGCTGTGGGGTTCGTCAATGATCGACGCCTCGCACCGGGCAGATGACGAGGACGCCGAAGGGTTGGTGTCGCTGCTGACCCCGGTAATCAAGGGTTTCCTGACCGACCAGGGCTATGACATGACCGTACAGGCACAGCAGGTGTTTGGCGGGCATGGATACATCGAGGAATCGGGCATGTCGCAATACACCCGCGATGCCCGGATTGCGATGATCTATGAGGGTGCCAACGGGGTGCAGGCGCTTGATCTGGTGGGGCGCAAGCTTGGCCAGGATGGCGGCAAACATGTGATGGCGTTTTTTGCCATGGTGATGGAGTTCGGCAAGACAAACAAAGGCAAGGACGAAGCGTTTGATCGCGATTTCCTTGAGCCATTGAAGGCGGCGTCAAAGGATTTGCAGGCGGCGGGCATGTATTTCATGCAGAATGGCGTGAAAAACCCCAATCACGCATTGGCCGGTTCGTCCGATTTCCTGCACCTGTTTGGCCATGTTTGCCTGGGCCTGATGTGGGCACGCATGGGGTTGGCGGCACGTGAAGCGCTTGAGGGTGGTGCCACTGACGCGGCATTTTATGAGACAAAGCTGGCAACGGGGCGGTATTACATGGCGCGGCGTCTGCCTGCGACGGCGATGCATCTGGCGCGTATTGAAAGTGGTGCGGATACAGTGATGGCGTTGGACGCTGATCAATTTTAGGGGGGCGGCGGGGTGAAACCCCGCCCTACGGATGATATTGAGGAAGTGACATGCCAAAACGTTTTCGTCTGACGCGAAGGTTGCCAATTGCCATGACTGAAGACGGCTATCGTCGCCTGAAACGATTTGCATCAGAGGCAGGGTTGGACGAAGGCGAGGCTTTGTCGTTTCTATTCGAGAATTTCGATTCCGTAACGAATGAAGAAAACCTGACGCATCGTTTGCGGCTGTTCAATACCGATCTTGAGGCGCGCAAGCGCTGAAATGAGGAGCAAAATGGCAGATCAGTTTAGCGCCACCTCGGCCTGGATGAGTGACGAACATCACATGCTGGCCGACATGACGGCCCAGTTCATCAATACCGAATGGGCACCAAAGTTTGCCACCTGGCGCAAGGCCGGTGAAATTGACCGCGCCGCCTGGAACGAGGCTGGTGCCCTGGGCCTGCTCTGCCCGTCGGTGCCCGAGGAATACGGCGGACCTGGTGGTGATTTTGGCCATGAAGCGGTGATTATGATTGAATCGACCCGGGCCAATCTGGCCTCATGGGGCTATCCGATCCATTCACCGATTGTGGCGCATTACATCCTGGCCTTTGGCAGCGAAGAACAGAAAAAGCGCTGGCTTCCGCGAATGGTATCTGGCGAAATGGTTGGGGCTTTGGCAATGACCGAACCGGGCACGGGGTCGGATGTGCAGGCGATCAAAACACGGGCAGTACGGGAGGGGAACTCTTACCGTCTGTCGGGGCAGAAAACCTTTATTTCCAACGGACAGCAGGCAGATTTGATCATCGTTGCCGCCAAAACTGACCCAAGTTCCGGGGCTAAGGGCGTGTCACTTGTGGTACTGGAAACTGATGGTGCAACCGGCTTTCAACGGGGCCGCAATCTTGAGAAAATCGGCCTTCACGCGGCGGATACCTCCGAGCTGTTCTTTGATGACGTGGAAATCCCGCCCGAGAACATTCTTGGTGGTGCTGAGGGTCAGGGTTTCTATCAGATGATGCAGCAATTGCCTCAGGAACGCCTGTCAATTGCCTGCGGCGCTGTTGGGGCGATGCAGGGCGCGGTGGAACGTACGATCGCATATACGCAGGAACGTGAAGCCTTTGGCGGGCCATTGACACAATTCCAGAACACCCGTTTCAAACTGGCCGAATGCAAAACCAAGACAATCGTGGCGCGCGCCTTTCTGAATGAATGTATCACCGAGCATCTGGCCGGCAAGCTTAGCGTCGACAAGGCGGCGATGGCAAAATACTGGATGACTGATACCCAAGGCGAAGTGTTGGATGAATGCCTGCAATTGCACGGCGGCTATGGCTATATGATGGAATACGCGATTGGCGAAATGTGGGCAGATGCACGGGTGCAACGGATATACGGTGGCACCAACGAAATCATGAAAGAACTGATTGCGAGGTCACTATGAGTCCCATACCTTTTCACTTGGCCTCAAATACAGGAGTTCCACTCTGCTTTCCCAACGTGGCGATACACCAAAGCCGGAAAACCAGAGCTTCACCTTGCATGCCGCTCAGCTCTCCAGCCTGCGACACACATGTAGATTAGGCGCGTTATAGTTAATACAGGGTGAATCTCCCTTGCTTCATCTTGCAAAATAAACTCCACGGGGGTGTGGGGGTGTGAAACCCCCACTCCGACCGCAAAGAAAAAGAGACCGATATGACGATAAAACTCCACTGTTTTGGCGAAAGCGGCAATTCCTACAAAGCAGCCCTGGCGCTGGAACTAAGCGGGTTGGACTGGCAAGCGGTCTATGTCGATTTCTTCGGCGGCGCGGCACGCAGCCCCGAGTTTCGCGCTAATCTAAGCGTGATGGGCGAGGTTCCGGTGATGCAGGACGGCGATATCACCCTGTCGCAATCCGGGGTCATTCAGGATTACATAACCGAGAAATCGGGCAAATTCGGTGGTACCACCCCAGCCGAGCATCGCGAGGTGTTGCGTTGGATACTGTGGGACAATCACAAATTAAGTTCGCCCGGCGGCCTAACCCGGTTCCTGATGAACTTCCTGCCCGAGGACAAGCAACCCAAAGAGGTCATCGCCTTTACTCAGGGTCGCCTGAAAGGCGCGTATAAAACCCTGGACACACACCTTGAGGGTCGCGAATGGATCGTCGGTGATGGTATCACCAACGCCGATCTAAGCTGCTGCGGCTATCTTTATTACCCTGAACCGTTCGGATTTAACCGCGCGGATTGGCCCAACATCGACGCATGGCTTACCCGCCTGTCTGAAACACCCGGCTGGAAAGCCCCCTATGATCTGATGCCCGGCAGCCCCGCTGACAGAGCTTGATTCTGCACCTGAAGGAGACCCACGACATGACCGAAGCCTATATCTATGACGCCCTGCGCACCCCGCGTGGCAAGGGCCGCAAAGACGGCTCCTTGCACGAAGTAACCAGCCTGCGTTTGAGCGCGCTGACCCTGAACGCCCTCAAAGAGCGCAACAATCTGGATGGCCACGCAGTCGAGGACGTGATCTGGGGCAATGTCACCCAAGTGATGGAACAGGGCGGGTGTTTGGCACGCAGTGCTGTTTTGGCCTCGGATCTGGACCAATCAATCCCTGGCCTTGCGATCAACCGTTTTTGCGCCAGCGGCATGGAGGCTGTGAACATTGCGGCCAACCAGGTCAAAGGTGGTGCAGGTGATGCCTATATCGCCGGCGGCGTTGAAATGATGGGCCGGGTGGCCATGGGCAGCGACGGCGCGGCGATTGCCGTGGACCCGTCGATTGCGATGGAGACGTATTTCGTGCCGCAAGGTGTGAGCGCCGACATCATTGCCACCGAATACGGCTTTACCCGCGAACAGGCCGACGCGCTGGCCGTGGAATCGCAAGTTCGCGCCAAGGCGGCGTGGGACGACAACCGCTTTGCCAAATCGGTGATCACCGTACGCGACCAGAACGGTCTGGCCATTCTGGACCGTGATGAATACATGCGGCCCCAGACCGACATGCAAAGCCTTGGCGGGTTGAACCCGGCGTTCCAGATGATGGGAGAAGTGATGCCCGGTTTCGACAAGATCGCGATGATGAAATACCCGCATCTGGAAAAGATCAACCATATCCACCACGCGGGCAATTCGTCCGGCATCGTTGACGGGGCTGCCGCCGTTCTGATCGGCAACAAGGAATTTGGCAAGAAATTCGGGCTGACAGCAAGGGCACGGATCAAGGCCACCGCAAAGATTGGCACCGATCCCACCATCATGCTGACCGGTCCGGTGCCTGTGACCCACAAAATCCTGGCTGACAATGGCATGGATATCAAGGACATCGACCTGTTCGAGGTCAACGAGGCATTTGCCGCCGTGGTCCTGCGGTTCCAGCAAGCGTTTGACGTGGACCCGGCATTGGTCAACGTCAACGGTGGGGCGATTGCCATGGGGCATCCGTTGGGCGCGACGGGCGCGATGATCATCGGCACATTGCTGGATGAGCTTGAAAGGTCAGACAAGGAAATCGGCCTGGCCACGCTGTGCATTGCATCCGGCATGGGTGCCGCCACAATGATCGAGAGAGTTTAAATGCCCATTATCAAAATCAAAGAACTGCCTTTGCAAAAGGGCGAAGACAGCATCGGTTACCCTGCCCCGTTCGACAAGGGCTGTGACCAATACGAAATGGCCGCCTTGGGCGAAGCCGCCGGGTTGACGCAATTCGGGGTCAATATCGAAAAATTGCTGCCCGGTGGCATGTCATCCCAGCGCCATTGGCACGCCAACGAGGACGAGTTCCTGTATATGCTGACCGGCGAGGCCATTCTGGTCGAAAACGACGGCGAACATGTGCTGAAAGAAGGCGACGCCGTGGGCTGGAAGGCCGGCGAGGACAATGCGCACCATCTGATCAACCGTTCGCAAGAACCGGTGTTTTATATCATTGTCGGCAGTCGCGCCGACAAGGACGAGGTGACGTACCCCGATATTGACCTGCATTACACCCGAGAAGGTGGAGAGCGGCAATTCACCCATAAGGACGGCATGCCGTACGAGGATGAGCTGACCGGGACCACTGGCATTCTGGAAATTTGAGGGAGAAGAGACATGACTGATTTCACCATGACCAAAGACGCTGACGGCGTTGCCATCATCACCTGGGACGTGCCCGGCAAGTCGATGAACGTGATGTCCCTGGAGGGGCTGCAACAGCTTGAGGCGGCGATTGACGACGCATTGGCCGACGACGCCGTCAAGGGCATCGTTATCACATCAGGCAAAGACGGGTCTTTTGCGGGCGGTATGGATCTGAACCTGCTGGCCAAGATGAAAGAAGACGCGGGCGACGACCCGGCGCGCGGATTGTTTGACGGGGTGATGCAGATGCACGCCCTGTTGCGCAAGATTGAACGCGCAGGCATGGCCCCCAAGACCAACAAGGGCGGCAAGCCGATTGCCAGCGCCCTGCCCGGCACCGCCGCCGGGATTGGGCTGGAATTGCCACTGGCCACGCACCGGGTGTTTGTGGCGGATAATCCCAAGGCACGCATCGGCCTGCCGGAAATCATGGTTGGCATCTTTCCGGGGGCTGGCGGCACCACACGTTTGGTGCGCAAACTGGGCGCGATGGGCGCGTCTTCGTTCCTGCTGGAAGGCAAGATGGTCAACCCGGCCAAGGCCAAATCCGGCGGCTTGGTTGACGAGGTGGTGGATGACCCGCTGGCGGCCGCGCGCGAATGGGTGCTGAACGCGACGCCTGCGGATATTGTCAAACCGTGGGACGCCAAGGGATACAAGATGCCGGGCGGAGCGCCCTATCATCCGGCGGGGTTCATGACGTTCCTTGGCGCGGCGGCCATGGTACACGCCAAAACCCAAGGCGCGTTTCCAGCCGCCAAGGCGCTGCTGAGTGCGGTCTATGAAGGGGCGTTGGTGGATTTTGATACTGCCCTGAAAATCGAAGCACGGTGGTTTACATCCGTGTTGATGAACCCAAGTTCCGGCGCGATGATCCGGTCGTTGTTCCTGAACAAAGAGGCCCTGGAAAAAGGCGCCGTACGACCCAAGGATGTAGCCGATCAGCGGGTTAAAAAGGTCGGCGTTCTGGGCGCCGGCATGATGGGTGCCGGGATATCGCTGGTGTCGGCCATGGCCGGCATCGAAGTGGTGCTGATCGACCGCGATCAGGAAAGTGCGGACCGGGGCCGGGCCTATGCCGAAGATTATATGGACAAAGGCATCAAGCGCAAAAAGGCCACGCCGGAGAAGAAACAGGCCGTCATGGACCTGATCACGGCCACGCCTGACCTAAGCGCGCTGAAAGGCTGTGATCTGATCATCGAGGCGGTGTTTGAGGATCTGGGCGTCAAGGCCGAGATCACCAGGAAGGTCGAGGCGATTATTCCTGACGATTGCGTCTTTGCCTCCAACACCTCGACCCTGCCGATCAGCGATCTGGCCAAGGCATCCAACAGTCCTGAGCTGTTCATCGGCATCCATTTCTTTTCGCCGGTGGAAAAGATGTACCTGGTCGAGATCATCAAGGGGGCGCAAACCGGCCCGCGTGCCGTGGCCAAGGCGCTGGATTACGTGCGTCAGATCCGCAAGACGCCGATTGTGGTCAATGACGCACGGTTCTTTTATGCCAACCGCTGCATCATCCCCTATATCAACGAAGGCGCGCGGATGGTCACCGAAGGCGTGGCCCCGGTCATGGTCGACAATGCAGCACGGCAGTTGGGTTTTCCGGTCGGGCCGATCACGCTGACGGATGAAACCAGCATTGATCTGGGGGCCAGGATCGCACGCGCCACCAAGGCGGCGATGGGCAATGCCTATCCGGCCAGCGGGGCCGATGATCTGATCTTCTGGATGGAGGAACAGGGGCGTCTGGGGCGCAAGGTCAACGCGGGCTTTTTCGATTATGACGAAAAGGGCAAGCGGCAAGGCTATTGGCCCGGTCTGCACGACAAATACCCCAAGGCCGACGTTCAGCCTGATCTGCGCGAAGTTCAGGACCGGCTGATGTTCTCTCAGGTACTGGAAGCAGTGCGGGCACTGGAAGAAGGCGTGTTGGAAGACATCCGCGAAGGTGACGTTGGCGCGATCCTTGGCTGGGGCTTTGCGCCGTGGTCGGGTGGGCCGTTCAGTTGGCTGGATATCATCGGGGCGGCCTATGCGGTGGAACGCTGTGACCAGTTGACCGAAAAGTTCGGCGAGCGGTTTACCTGTCCTGATCTGTTGCGGGAAATGGCCGACAAGGGCCAGACGTTTTATGGCCGGTTTGCCCCCGAGGCAGCGGCAGCGGCCTGAATTGGTTGGTCAGTCTGAATTGTAAGGTGCGCATTTTGCGCACCTTACAGGCTGGTCATAACCCGGCGCAGACGGGACCACATCAAAGGTATCAGGCATAGGCAGGCGACAGGCGCGACTGAACCCGACCATGGGCGATCACCCCGGCAATCTGATCCGGGTCACACACCAGTGCGGCTTCGTCGTCTTCCTCAATCAGGCATTCGACCAGGAATTTCGCCGATTGCGCATCCAGCACATCATAAAGCTCGCCCTCATCATCGGGTGTTCCCATCAGAATGCTGCGCGGACGCGGGCAGAACCCCAACAGGCCGCCCTCGACATAAACCACTTCGTCATTGGTAAACGCCAGGGTGATAATTTTCAGCCGATCCATTCCCGACGCTGAACCAATACCCTTGAACCCTTTGAGAGCACTGGCAGGGATGACGGCAAACGGGTCGCCCATCGCGTCAATGGCCGCGTCGCTTTCGACCAGAATGCCCTGATCCGGCATCAGCCACATGTCGCGACGGTTATTCAACGCCCCTTCCGGCACCAGTACCGGACATTGGTGCGGCGACAAGGCGTGTTCGGGGGCAAACAATGTCTCGGTCTGGATGTCGATAACGGTCTGCATCCCACGATCAAACGTCAGCACCTTGTCACCAACGCTGAGTGTCTCGACTGTGCGCCAGCCCAGGTTCGACGCCACATGAGTGCCGGAAATAAATCCGCCCTGCCCGGTGATCAACATGCCGTCAATTGCGCCACTGACTTCGGCGGTACGGGTGGTAATTGATGTCATTTTATTCTTCCAGCCAAACATGATCTTTTCCCTTTTCAGATTTAGTCGGCTACCATTTTTTAACGCATGATTAACCAACTTGTTGATCTCACATGGCCCGATTCGCATGCCCCCCATAGGGCGGAACTATGGCGGGTTTCTGGCATTATCCTTGGTTTGGCCAACATTCAGCCGATTTCAGGAACATTTAGCCCAAATTCGCAACAAAATCACGGATTCAGTCGAAGCAGTCGAAGCCATAGCCAAATCGGGCGATATCGACGGCACAGGCCAATCCAAGCGATTCTGCACTTTGGTCGGTGTAATATGTGCGATAATCCTGCTGACGTTCTGATACGTTCGAAATTGGCAGGCTTAGGCGGAAACCCAGATGTTTCACCAGCGGCGCGCTGTCTTCTTCAAAATGTTCAATACGGATAAAGGCGTTGCATTGCTCGTCCCCGGCGGCACGGCGCATATATGACGCCGCTGGGGATTTTCGGAACGATGACAGGGTTTGGGGGTCGGTCACAAAGCCGGTGAAATCCCGATCCTGGGCCAAACTGACGGCTGGGTGGTCGAACCCTTGCGTTTGCAGCCAGTGATAATAGCTGACCGCGCGGTCCCAGGGGTTACGCACCAGTGTAAAAGCAAACAGGTCGTCAAGCACGCTGTTGGCCACAAGCCCGTCAATGTCCGACAGCGTCGAGTGCTTCCACAACCGCCCGCGCGTTCTGATCCCCTTTAGCCGATTGCGTCGCTTTTTGGCTTTGGGGGTATCGCCCAGCATGATGTCGTCTTTCATCGCCCGCGCCTCTAGCGCCAGCGCCAGCGACGTGCCCCCGGTTTTCGGGATATGGATAAAGACGTATTTGCGGCCCACAGACAAAATCATAAAGTTCACGCTAGCCTATTTCGAGCGGACCGCAATGATCCCTCCGGCCCCGGCAATCAGGGCAATGCCAAAGATCTGCCAAAAGGTAATGGCCTGCCCAAAGGCAACCCAGGCAAACAGCGGCCCGAAGATCATCACCGAATATTCGAACACGGATACAAATGACGGCTCTCCCAATTGATAGGCCTTGATGATCAGAAACACGCCGATCACCGATCCCACTGCTTGCAGTCCGACCCAAGGCAGGGCCTGCCACATTGGCCAGACCCAGCCACGGGTGACAAACCCCTGGGATCCAGGCACACCACCCATGGGCCATAAATCCAGCACGATAACCCCAACCGCCCCAACCAGGCCCATCAGGATGAAGTTGACCAGCAACATGGCAACCGTGCTTTCGTGGGCGCAAAACATGCGGGTTGCAATCATTCCCAACGCGTAGAAAAACCCGCCCGCCATCGGGATAAGCATATTGGTGTCAAAATCACCCGGGTCCGGTTGCAGCACAAACAAAATACCGACAAACCCCAGGATAACGGCCAGAATACGCCACGGGCCGATCCGCTGGCGCAAGGCCACGGCGCTGATCAGCAGGATGAATATCGGCGAAGTGAACAGCCCGGCCAGCGCCTCGGCAATCGACATCAGAGCCAGGGCGCTGAAATAGAACATCATCGCAGTCGTGACCAGGATACTGCGCAACAGCACCGCCCAAAAGCGCAGATAGGCCAGTTGCCCAAGGCCCAGCCACGACAAGGCAACAATCACCGGCACTGCCATCAGCGAACGGATCAGATGAAACTGCCACAGGCCAATCTCGCCGGCCAGGCGGATAATGAAATTGTCGATCACGCCGATCACAGCCATGGCACATACCATGACGATCGCCGCTCTAAGGGGGTTCTGGACAATCATATCCTTTCCATTGCCTCCCTCCCGGCGCACACTCTGGCTTGAAAACGACATGCGACGATTTTGATCGGAGATTATCAATGGGCTGGATGGCGGATGAAACCGGGCTGGACAAAACGACCGCCAATTATGTGCCCCTGACACCGTTGTCGCACCTGCGCCGGGCGGCTTTGGTGTTTGGCGATGAAGAGGCGGTGATCTATGGCAACCACCGCAAGACCTACGCCGAATATTACGCCCGTTGCAGCTGTCTTGCTTCGGCGCTTGTGGCAAAAGGTATTCGTCCTGGCGAAGTTGTCGCCACTTTGATCCCCAACCTTCCGGCCCAGGCCGAGGCGCATTTTGGTGTGCCTGCGTGCGGTGCGGTCCTCAATACCATCAACACACGGCTGGATGTGGGCACGGTGGCTTATATCTTTGAACACGGGTGCGCCCGGATGGTGCTGGTCGACAGCCAGTTTCTCGGGCTGGCCGAAGCGGCCATCGCCGCAATGGACGGTAACGGCCCGCAAATCATCGAAGTGCCGGACGCAGCGGCGGGTTTTCCTGCCAGCAAACGGCATCAACAATACGAGGACCTGCTGGCCAGTGGCGACGCAGGCTTTGACTGGATCATGCCGCAGGACGAATGGGAAAGCCTGGCGTTGAATTATACCTCTGGCACCACCGGACCTCCCAAAGGTGTGGTGTACCACCATCGCGGTGCGTACCTGATGACCATGGGGACGCCTATCAGCTGGCGCATGGTTTTGCGGCCAAGGTATCTGACCATTGTACCGCTGTTTCACTGCAACGGCTGGAACCACACCTGGATGATGCCGCTGATCGGCGGGGTGTTGATCTGTTGCCGCGACATCACCGCACCCGCGATCTATGACGCCATCGCCGTTGAGCGCGCCAGCCACTTTGGCGCAGCACCCATTGTGCTGAACATGATTGTCAACGCGCCTGATGCGGACCGGCTGGCGTTTGATCATACGGTCGAAGTCTTTACCGCCGGTGCCCCCCCTGCCCCCGCCACCCTGTCCAAGATCGAAGCCTTGGGTTTCAATGTCACCCATGTTTACGGGCTGACCGAAACTTTTGGCCACGTCACCGAATGCCTGTGGAACGAACAGAAGTGGGACACGTTGGACCAGGCCGGACGCGCCGTGGTCAAATCGCGTCAGGGCATCGCCATGCCGATGATGGATGACATCACCGTCCTTAATCCCGACATGACCCAAACCACCAGGAACGGCACCGATCAGGGCGAAATCATGGTGCGCGGCAATTCGGTGATGAAAGGTTATCTGAAAAACCCGGCCGCCACGACCAAAGCGTTTCAGGGCGGCTATTTCCATACCGGCGACCTCGCGGTGCAACATGACAACGGCTATATCCAGATTGCCGACCGGGCCAAGGACATCATCATCTCGGGCGGCGAAAATATCTCGTCGGTCGAAGTCGAAGGCGTATTGATGGCCCACCCGGATGTTCTTTTGGCCGCCGTCGTCGCCGCCCCGGACGACAAATGGGGCGAAGTGCCTTGCGCCTTTGTCGAACTGAAAGACGGCGCCAACACGGGGGCGGCCGACCTGATCGCCTTTATGCGCAAAACCCTGGCTGGCTTCAAAACCCCCAAACGCGTGATATTTCAAGAGCTTCCCAAAACCTCTACCGGTAAAATCCAAAAGTTTGAATTGCGCAGGCAATTGGCCAACCAGAAATAACCTTTGGTCGTCTTTTGTCTTTGCAGGGGCACAGCCGGTTTTGCGGGCGCCTCAAATTCCCCACCCAAGGCCAAACCCGTTCCCTTATGGAATACTCTTGCCCAGCCAAACACATTCCACTATATGAATGCTAACTCAAAAGGAGAATCACATGTCAATCAACAGCGCAGTAATGGCCTTGGCCGGTTTCATGGTCCTGCTTTCGGTAGCACTGACATATTTCGTCTCACCCAACTGGATGGCGTTAACTCTGTTTGTCGGTGCCAATATGCTGCAATCTGCCTTCACCGGTTTCTGCCCTGCCGCTTCGATCTTTCGCCGTCTCGGCCTCAAGACCGCCAACTAGGAAAAATACCCCAACCGGAAAGACACCTGACAGGCTGCGGCAAATGATTTGCCGCAGCCTGCATTTGCGTGCTAGATTGTTAAAAAACGAGCACCTAACTGGCACAGGCGAACCCGGTCAAAATGACGGCGTTGAAAGAATATCAACGGCTCGAGGCACTCGGGCTGTGGCGCGCAAGCCCTGACGATCAACGTCGCGAAGTCATCGTTTCGATCGGTGATGCGACCCTGACCATATCGGATGCCAACGGCAAGGCATTGACCCACTGGTCGCTGGCAGCAATCGAACGGATCAATCCCGGCGAAAGACCGGCGCAATACCACCCGCAAGGTGATGCGCGCGAATCGCTGGAAATCGGCGACGCCGAAGCGCCAATGATTGACGCCATCAACAAAGTCCACCAAGCCATCGAACGCGCCCGCCCCCGCCCTGGGCGCCTTAGGCTGTTTGCCGTGCTGGCAACAATTGGCGCTGTTCTGGGTTTGCTGGTGTTCTGGCTGCCCGGTGCCCTGACCCGCCACACCATATTTGTGGTCCCCGAGACCAAGCGCCAGGATATTGGCCAGGCCTTGCTGACCCGGATTGAACGGGTCGCCGGCCCCGCCTGCATCACACAACAGACGGAACCGGTGCTGGCCCGCCTGGCCGAACGCACCGGCATCCGCAAACTTGTGGTCCTGCGTGCCGGGGTCAGCTTTTCCCTGCATTTACCCGGCGGCATCGTCGTGCTGAACAAGGCGCTGATCGAAGATTACGACGATCCGGCAGTCGTGGCCGGCTTTATCCTGTCAGAACGGGTCCAGGTTTCGCAGAACGATCCGTTGCAGGATCTGTTGGCACGCGCCGGGCCAATTGCCACATTTCGGTTGCTGACCACCGGCGATCTTACCCCTGCCGATCTGGATCGCTACGCCGAACAGGTTCTGGTGGCCCCAAGGCCCGCCTTGACGGACGAACAATTGCTAAGCGTATTCGCTCAGACTGCAATTCCCTCAACCCCTTACGCCTATGCCCGCGATATTACCGGTGAAAGCGTACTTGGCCTGATCGAGGCAGATCCAATGGCTGGACGTGCCCTTGAATCAGTTCTTCCCGACCGGGACTGGGTGACCTTGCAAAACATCTGTGGCGGTTAAAGCCGCATCACCCAGGCGGCTTTGACAAGGCTTGTCATTTATTCAACCGGGCATTTCGATACCCCGCCCCATGCACTTGGGCAAGGGCTGCATCTGCCTGCGCCTGTGACGCAAATGGCCCGGCCAGAACAACCTTGTTGCTACTGGATTTGACATGCCCAAGGTTCATCGGCAGCCCCCGGCGGGCCAGGGACTTGGCCACCAATCTGGCATCATCTTCGGACGCATAGGTGGCGACTCGGACGAAAAGCCGCCTCTCACTGGCCCGCGCAATACCTGTTGTGCTTGTCAGATTTACCGCAGTTGCCGCCCGGCTCACGGTTGTTTGTGGCACTTGCACCCGGGCAGATCCCACCGGAACAGTCACAACCCGACCAGACGTCGGGACCTGCAACAAAGTGCGCGGCACGGTATTGCTCCAGATCTGGCTGGTTTGCGAATTGCCTGCCACTGACCTGACACCGCGCATCGGATTCAACCGCCCCTCCGCATCCTCTATTCGCCGATATCCGGACGGCACCGCAACGCCGACACCAACCTGCGCCGGTTGCAGGGTCCGCTCGGCCCGGTTTGGATTCAGCCGGTCGTCTTTCCACACGGTCCGATAGCCACTTGGGACTGTTACATTTGTTGTGTTCTGACGCCGGTCAAACACCTGACGCCGCACGACCCGGGTGCCGGAAGGAACCGCAATGGAAGACCGATCTTCGCCGCGCCCATAGGTAACCGGTGCCTCGGCCTGTGGGCCGCACCGCACCTTGTAACGCCCGTTCGGGTTGTTGATGAACTGCTGACTGAAGGCTGATGCGTTGCTGCAATTGCCCGAAGGGGCACGCGCAGGAGCCTGGACAGGCGTTTGAACCGGGGCCACCTTTGGTACACGCCGCACAACTCTGGCGGGCTGGGCAACTCTGGCGGGCTGGGGCCGTGCAACCACTGTTGCTGGTACGGGCCGCGCCGTGACAGTTTGAACTTTGGGGTGAACTTTTGGAGGGGTCTTGGCAATCACCCGCGCCGGGGCCGGTTTCGCTACTGGGGCGGGGGTCGCTACTGGGGGGGAAGTTGCGGTAATGATGACCGGCTTGACAGTTGCCGTGGGGGCGGGCGTTGGCCGCGCCCCTGCCACGGCGGTCGGCTTGTAGCCGCAAACCTGTTTGCGGCTGCGCGACACTCTTGGCACCCAGTTCACGTTGCCGTCAATTCCTGCCCGGATATAGATGCAACCGCGACTGTCGACATATTGTTTGCCCTTGTAAGAGGCCGGCGGAAATTCTGCCGGCGGGGCCGATTTACGCAATGTTTGCGCGTTAAGCGCGCCCATTCCAAGCGCACTCAACATAATGCCAACTGCAATAGCTCTTGTTATTTTCATCACTGCCCCCACAATATATGGTCGCAGGATGGCCTAAAACCCCGGTCGAGTAAAGCAATGATACGGGTTATTTCGTGCCAAACATCCGATCCCCGGCGTCACCCAGGCCAGGCATGATATAGCCTTTGTCGTTCAGCCCCCGATCCAGGGCGGCGGTGACAATTTGCACATCCGGATGCGCCTGCTTCATCCGCGCAACCCCTTCGGGGGCGGCCAGAAGGCACAAGAACCGGATGTTTGTGGCCCCGGCGCCTTTCAGCAGATCAATCGCCGCAACCGAAGAATTACCGGTGGCCAGCATCGGGTCTACGGCGATGACCAGGCGCTCGTCCAGCCGGTCGGGCACTTTGAAGTAATACTGCACCGGTTGCAGGGTTTCTTCGTCGCGGTACAACCCGACAAAGCCGACCCGCGCCAATGGAATCAGTTCCAACACACCGTCAAGCATACCGTTGCCAGCCCGCAGGATCGACACCAGCGCCAGTTTGCGCCCGGCCAGGGTCGGCGCCTCCATCATTTCCATCGGCGTCTCGATGGGTTTGGTGGTCATCGGCATTTCGCGGGTGATTTCATAGGCCAATAGCTGCGTCAGCTCACGCAGCAACTGGCGGAAAACCGCTGTGGGCGTTTCAATTTCCCGCATCAGAGACAGTTTATGCTGGACCAGCGGATGATTGACGATTGTCAGATGTTGAGACATGGCAGGACTCCCCAGAGATGAATTGCATGACCCCCTTTTGGGTCACCCAACGCCTGCCTGCAACCCGGCGATCTAAATAAAGCTACGCCCCGGCCCTTGCGAAATCACGCCAAGATGCGCCGCAACGCTTGCGGCCACATCGACAAACGCGACCTGCCCCAGTTCACCGGCACCCTGTCCTGCCACCAGCACCGGCACCCGTTCGCGGGTGTGGTCCGTGCCCGGCCAACTGGGGTCGTTGCCATGGTCAGCGGTCAGGATCATGATGTCACCCGGGCGCAGTTTTTTCAGGATCGGCCCAAGGGCTGCGTCAAAGGTTTCCAACGCGCGGGCATAGCCGGAAATGTCACGGCGGTGGCCATAAAGGCTGTCGAATTCGACGAAATTGGCGAAGGTCAGGCTGCCTTCGTCCGCCGTTTCAACCAGATCGTCAAGGTGCCGCATCAGGGTGGTGTCATCGCCTTTGCGCACCTCGTCAATGCCCTGCATCGAGAAAATATCGCCAATCTTGCCAATGGCATAAACCCGGCGTCCGGCGTCCTTTACCCAATTACTCAGCACTGGCGCAGGTGGGTCGATGGCATAATCGCGTCGGTTGAGAGTGCGGATGAACCCGTCGGATTCAGTACCAAGGAACGGCCTGGCGATAACCCGGCCCACCTTCATCGCGTGCAGGCGCGGGGCAAGGTCGGCACACAGGTGCAACAGGCGTTCCAGCCCGAAACTCTGTTCATGTGCGGCGATCTGAAAAACCGAGTCCGCCGAGGTGTAACAAATTGGTCTGTTGGTTCGCATATGCTCGGCCCCCAACCTGGCGATTATTTGCGTACCCGAAGCGTGACAATTGCCCAAAATTCCGTCCGTCCCGGCGATTTTGGCCGCCGCGTCGGATAATTCCGTTGGAAACGCCGGGGTCCGGTCAGGAAAGTAATGCCAATCCCACGGCACTGGCACCCCGGCCAATTCCCAATGCCCTGACGGCGTGTCTTTACCGTTCGAAACCTCGGTGGCGGCCCCCCAAAGCCCGCGCGGTTCGGCCTGCAATCCCGGCGCCTCCACACCCGAAGCCAACCGGACCGCAGCCCCCAAACCCAACCGGTCCAGATTGGGGAGGTAAAGCATCCCGCTGCGTCCGACCTCGGCGCGCCCCTCAGCACAGGCCAGCGCAATATGCGCCAGCGTATTGGCCCCGGTATCCGCCAGATCGCCGTTAAAGAACCGCGCCGCATCAGGTGCGCCGCCAATGCCAACCGAATCCATCACCACCAGAAACGCCCGCGCCATCAGCCAACCCTTTCGTGGATCAGATCGGGCACAGCACCCGGTGCATCCCCAATCGAAATCGCCCGCCGGACCGCATTTTCCACCGCCCGGGCCGCATCTTCGCGCCCGGCATGGATCACCGCCAATGGTTGGCCGCGCCCTACTTGTGCGCCCAAACGCACCAACCCCGACAATCCAACCGAGGGGTCAATCACGTCCACTTCGACCTGCCGCCCGCCCCCCAATGCAACCACCGCCAGCCCCAAGGCTTCGCCGTTTATCGCCGTCACATACCCCTCGCCGTGGGCCGGAACCTCGCGGATAACCGTGGCTTCGGGCAGAAAGCGCGCCCAGTTGTCAACAAAGCCCAATGGCCCGCCTTGTGCGGCCACCATGCGTCCGAACCGTTCGGCCAGACACCCGTCCTGCAGGGCCGCGACAATATTGTCCGCGCCGGATTGTACGTCGTCTGCCAGGCCGGCATCAGCCAGAACCACGCCGCCCAGTGTGGCAGTCAGATTGACCAGAGGGCCGGTGGCCTCCCCGGTCAGAACCCTCATGACTTCAGCCACTTCAAGGGCATTCCCCAGCGATGACACCACCGGCTGATCCATATCCGTTATCAATGCTGTACAGCGGCAACCGGCAGCATTGGCGGTTTCGGTCAAGGCGGTGGCCAGGGCGCGCGCGTCCTGGATATTTTTCATGAATGCGCCGCTGCCGACCTTGACGTCCAACACCAGGGCATCCAGCGACACCGCCAGCTTTTTGGACAGAATTGACGCGGTGATCAAATCGAGGCTCTCGACCGTGCCGGTCACATCGCGGATCGCGTATAACCGCCGGTCCGCAGGCGCAATCCGGGCTGTCGCCCCGACAATGGCGCAGCCGGTATCGGTGACTATCTGCGCCAGCTTGTCTTGGGTGACGCCGGTACTCAGCCCCGGAATCGCCTCTAACTTGTCGAGCGTGCCACCGGTGTGCCCCAACCCGCGCCCCGAGATCATCGGCACAAAGCCGCCCGCCTCGGCCAAGGCGGGGGCCAATAACAGGGAAACACAATCGCCCACCCCGCCGGTGGAATGTTTGTCGATCACCGGGCCGGGCAAATCCCATTGCAACACGTCGCCACTGTCGCGCATGGCGATTGTCAGCGCCGCGCGCCCCGCATCGCCCAAGCCACCCATGCAGACAGCCATGGCAAAGGCCCCGGCCTGCGCGTCGCTGACGGTGCCGTCCGCCAGCCCCTGGGCAAACCAACGCAGCTCCTCGCCTGTCGGCTCCTCGCGGCAGCGCAGTTTGGCGATGATCGCGCGGGCATCCATCTAGGCTTTGGCCATATACTCAGCCGTGAAGGCCCCAGGCAGCAGTTCACCCAAGGTGGTCATCTGCTCGGTCCCGGTCACCGTGCCCAAATGCACCGGCACATCGCCCGCACCAAATTCTGCCAACTTCTGACGGCACCCGCCACAGGGCGACACCGGCAAGGGGCTGTCAGCGACCACATAAACCTCCTGCAAGGCGGTCTCGCCGGCCGCCACCATCGCCGCAATCGCCCCGGCCTCGGCACAGGTGCCTTCGGGATATGCGACATTTTCGACGTTGCATCCGGTGTAAACCTTGCCCGATGCCGCCCGGATGGCAGCACCCACCTTGAAGCCGGAATATGGCGCATGGGCGTTTTCGCGAACCTTTAAGGCGGCGTCTTTCAGGCTCATGGCATCAGCTTCGTATTAAAGCGCCCCGGCAAGGAGACTTCCATCATTTCGAAATCGTCGCTGGCCCCAGTGAGCCGCGTCTTTAGCCCCGGCGGGATCACAAACGCGTCCCCCCCGACCATCGGTGAAGGCGGATTGCCCTCGCCCTCCAGGATCGCCGACCCGTGCATCACAAAGCCAAACATAATGTCGGTATCATGTGCCGCCCAAACCGGCGCGCCGTCACCTTTGCGCACGACCTGAACCCCTGCCAAATTCCTGGTGTTCCCGGCAATGGTTGTGTCGCGGCACATATACCCCGGCAGGCGGAAAGGGACCCAATCGGCGCCTTCACAGCGGTTGAATACAAACCTTTGCCCTTGCCACTCCCGTTCGGGGCGATGCACCTTGGTCGGCAGGTTCATGTCATGATCAATCTCGGTTATATGCTCGGCCGGCACGCCAATTTCGATCACTTCGATGTCTTCGCTGGCCTCTAATACACGATGGCGGATTTCGGGCGGCTGAATAAAGCAATCACCCGCGGTCAGGCGAATCTTTGGCCCCTGATCCTCGTACACAACATCGACCCAGCCCCGATAACAGAATATCAACTGAAACCCGACCCGGTGGAAATGCACCATATCCGGCACCTTGCCGCCACCCGGAATGCGGATATGGCTGGCGATGATCGCCCCACCCAGACGCGATGGCAGCAGATCGCGGTAATTCATACCCGCCCGGCCAATCACCCACGGGGCCTGATCGGCCAGACGACGCACCGCAAAGGTGTGTTCGGTCACCGGCATGACCACGGGCGGATGCAGGTCGTCAATCTCAATTTTGGTGCCATTGGGCGCGGTCAGGTGCCGCTGACCTTCGGCAAACCCGTCTGGGTTGTCTGTCAGTATCCGAATTGTTCCCGGTGCCTCGGGCGCGCCTTTTTCGATCCGCAGCCGAAGCCCATGCCCGGACAAAACCGCCGTGATCGGGTTGTCAGCCGGAAAGATCATATCCAGCCGCATCCCCAGCGTTTTGGTGTAAAATGGCAGGTCATCGCGCAATTCCTGCGTTGGCAGGCGCATTTCGGCAACTATGTCGGTCATTGTCATTCCCCTTACGCCAGAACTGTGACCCATAGAAAAAACTTCCGCAAGGCGTATAAATTTAGCTAAAAGATAACAACGGCGTTGTATGGAACGGAACCGGTTTGCATCGGTCAAAAACTAGTTTAATATTAAACTAAATTCCTGACGCACCCCCGAGAGGAGCGATTTATGTCCGAGAAACCAACCCTGAAACAGGCCGCATTGGCCTATCACCAGTATCCAAAGCCCGGAAAACTGGAAATCCGCGCCACCAAGCCAATGGCCAATGGCCGGGATCTGTCGCTGGCCTATTCGCCCGGCGTGGCCGAGGCCTGTCTGGAGATCAAGGCCGATCCCTCGGCTGCGTCGCGTTATACCACCAAGGGCAATCTGGTGGGGGTGGTGACCAATGGCACCGCCGTTCTGGGGCTGGGCAATATCGGCGCATTGGCCAGCAAACCGGTGATGGAGGGCAAGGCGGTTCTGTTCAAGAAGTTTGCCAATATTGATTGCTTTGATATTGAGCTGGATGAGGCCGACCCCGAAAAACTGGCCAATCTGGTTTGCGCTTTGGAGCCGACATTTGGCGCGATCAACCTTGAGGACATCAAAGCCCCGGATTGTTTCATTGTCGAGAAAATCTGTCGCGAGCGGATGAATATCCCGGTTTTTCATGATGATCAGCATGGCACAGCGATTGTTGTCGGTGCGGCGGCGAAAAACGCATTGTTTGTGGCCGGTAAGGAATTTGGCGATATCAAGATTGTGTCGACCGGCGGCGGTGCTGCCGGAATTGCCTGTCTGAATATGCTTTTGAAGCTGGGCGTGAAGCGCGAAAACGTCTGGTTGTGTGACATTCACGGGCTGGTTTATGAGGGACGCGAAATCGACATGAACCCGCATAAGGCGGCGTTTGCACAAGCGACGGATAAACGGACGCTGGATGATGTAATTGATGGGGCCGACATGTTCCTTGGCCTGAGCGGGCCAAATGTGCTGAAACCGGAAATGGTGCAACGGATGACCAAGCGCCCGATTATATTTGCATTGGCCAACCCCAACCCTGAAATCCTGCCGGATGACGCCCGCGCCGTGGCCCCGGATGCGATCATCGCCACCGGACGTAGCGACTTCCCCAATCAGGTCAACAATGTGCTGTGTTTCCCGTTCATCTTTCGCGGCGCGTTGGATGTGGGCGCCACCGAGATAAACGACACCATGGAGCTGGCTTGTATCGACGGCATTGCCGAATTGGCCCGCGCCACGACATCCGCCGAAGCGGCAGCGGCTTATAGCGGTGAACAGCTGACATTCGGGGCGGATTACCTGATCCCCAAACCGTTTGATCCGCGTCTTGTGGGCGTTGTTTCATCCTCGGTGGCGCGCGCGGCGATGGAAAGTGGTGTGGCGACAAAGCCGATTGATAACATGGAGGATTACGTCAAATGCCTGAACCAGACGGTGTTCAAATCCGCCCTGCTGATGCGCCCGGTGTTCGAAGCCGCCGCCACCGCCAAACGTCGTCTGGTGTTTGCAGAAGGCGAGGACGAACGGGTGCTGCGCACGGCGCAGGCAATTCTGGAAGAGACCGTCGAAACCCCAATTCTGATCGGCCGCCCCGAGGTAATTGAGGCACGCTGTGCCAAGCTTGGTCTTGATATCCGCCCGGGCCGCGAATTTGAAATCGTCAATCCCAACGCCGACCCACGCTATTACGACTATTGGAACGCCTATCACAAGCTGATGGAGCGCCGCGGTGTCACGCCCGATCTGGCCAAGGCGATCATGCGCACCAATACCACGGCCATCGGCGCAATCATGGTACAACAGGGCGACGCCGACAGCCTGATCTGCGGCACTTTCGGCGAATATACCTGGCATCTGAGTTATGTGACGCAAGTGCTGGGCAGCAAGACCCTGCGCCCGCATGGGGCATTGTCGATGATGATTCTGGAAAACGGTCCTTTGTTCATTGCCGACACTCACGTCCACCAACGCCCGACCCCCGAGAGCATGGCCGAAGCCGCCATCGGTGCCGCCCGCCATGTGCGCCGGTTTGGGTTGGAGCCTAAGGTCGCCATCTGCTCAAAGTCACAATTCGGCAACCAGACGGGTGGCTCGGGCGAGCGGTCCCGCGCGGCGATGGCGATCCTTGACGCCAGTCCACGTGATTTCGTCTATGAGGGCGAGATGAACGTTGATATGGCGCTGGACCCTGATCTGCGCGCGCGGAACTTCCCCAACTCCCGCATGACAGGCGAAGCCAATGTGCTGATATTCGCCCACGCCGATGCGGCCGGCGGCGTGCGCAATGTGCTGAAAATGCGGGCCGGGGGGCTTGAGGTTGGGCCGATCCTGATGGGTATGGGCAATACGGCACATATCGTGACGCCGTCGATCACCGCCCGAGGGTTGTTGAACATGTCGGCCATTGCCGGAACGCCAGTGGCGCAATATGGTTAGGTTTGGAGCCCACCCTTGTTAACCGACAGGAACACCAAATGAACTATCGCGATATTTACGAGGGTTGGAAACAAGACCCGGAAGCGTTCTGGATGGAGGCCGCACAGGCAATTTCCTGGGTCAAGGCGCCGGTGCGGGCATTGAATGATGACAATGCACCGTTGTATGAATGGTTCACCGAGGCCGAGGTCAACACCTGTTACAACGCCGTGGACCGCCACGTCGAGGCCGGCCACGGGGATCGTTGCGCGATCATTCACGACAGCCCGATCACCGGCACCAAGGCAAGGATCAGCTACGCTGAGTTGCAGGCCCGCGTCGCTTCGCTCGCGGGCGCGCTGCGCGCGAAGGGGGTCGAAAAGGGCGACCGGGTGATCATCTACATGCCCATGGTGCCCGAAGCTTTGGAGGCGATGCTCGCTTGCGCTCGGCTTGGGGCAATTCATTCGGTGGTGTTTGGCGGCTTTGCCGCGAACGAGCTGGCAGTGAGGATTGATGATTGTCAGCCAAAGGCAATTATCGCCGCGTCTTGCGGGTTGGAGCCGAACCGCGTGGTGAAGTACAAACCACTGTTGGACAAGGCGATGGAACTGGCCGCTTTTAAGCCCGAGTTCTGCGTGATCCTGCAAAGAAAGCAGGAAGTGGCCGAGATGATCGAAGGCCGGGATGTGGATTGGCACGACTTTCAGGACGCCGTATCCCCGGCCGAATGCGTGGCCGTAAAAGGCGACCATCCGGTCTATATTCTGTATACGTCGGGCACCACAGGCGCACCCAAAGGCGTGATCCGCCCCACGGCGGGCCATCTTGTGGCGCTGAACTGGACCATGAAGAACGTCTATGACATCAACCCCGGAGAAGTTTTCTGGGCGGCATCGGATGTTGGCTGGGTCGTTGGCCATTCCTATATCTGCTACGCGCCGCTGATCCAGGGCAGCACCACGATTGTCTTCGAAGGCAAACCGGTAGGAACACCCGATGCGGGCACCTTCTGGAGGGTGATCGCCGAACATAAGGTCAAGAGCTTCTTCACCGCCCCCACCGCCATCCGCGCCGTGAAACGCGAGGACCCAAAGGGGGAATTGGTCGGCGACTATGACCTGTCAAATTTCAAAATCCTGTTTCTGGCCGGGGAACGCGCCGATCCTGACACGATCGAGTGGGCACAAAACATCCTGGGCAAACCGGTGATCGACCATTGGTGGCAAACCGAAACCGGTTATTCCATTGCCGCCAACCCGATGGGAATTGAACATCTGCCGGTCAAGACCGGCAGCCCCTCGGTGGCGATGCCCGGTTATGACGTGCAGATACTGGACGATGCCGGCCACCCCCTGCCCGCAGGGGAACTTGGGGCCATTGCCATCAAATTGCCGCTTCCCCCCGGCACCCTGCCCACCCTGTGGAATGCCAAAGACCGGTTCCAAAAGTCCTATCTCTCATCCTTCCCGGGTTTCTATGAAACCGGCGATGCAGGCATGATCGACCAGGACGGCTATCTTTATATCATGGCCCGCACCGATGACATCATCAACGTAGCCGGCCACCGCCTGTCAACCGGAGGCATGGAGGAAGTGCTGGCCGCCCACCCGGATGTGGCGGAATGCGCGGTAATCGGTGTCAGCGACCAGCTAAAGGGCCAGATGCCGGTCGGCTTCCTGTGCCTGACAAATGGTGTTACCCGCGACCCAGGCGCCATCAGGGCCGAAGTCGTCAAGCTGGTGCGCGAAAAAATCGGCCCGGTGGCGGCCTTTAAACTGGCCGTGGTGGTCGACCGTCTGCCGAAAACCCGTTCAGGCAAAATCCTGCGGGGCACCATGGTGTCAATTGCCGATGGCAAACCTTACAAAATGCCCGCCACCATCGACGATCCTGTGATCCTCGACGAAATCAAAACCGCCCTGCAAACCATCGGTTATGCCAACCGATAATTTCTCGCGAATGGTCCAGATTGCACACCGCGCCTCTCCTTCATCTTGCAAAATAAACTCAAATTCCGAACCCTCCGCAACCGCCACATCAGAAATTGCTCCCTGCCCCTGACCCATCAGAGAATATCATGACCACATCCAGACACCCCGGCTTTCACAACCTGACCCGTGCCGACCGCCTGAGTAAAATCGCCGATCTGTGCGGGTTGACCCCGGCCCAGCACCACCACCTTACCGCCGCCGCTGCCCATGACGGTGATCTGGCCGACAACCTGTCGGAAAACGTCATCTCGACCATGTCGATCCCCCTGGGTGTGGCCACCAACCTGACCGTGGACGGGCAGGATGTGCTGGTGCCCATGGCCACCGAAGAAAGCTCGGTCATTGCTGCTGTCTGCAATGGCGCGCTGGCCTGTCGCGCCACAGGGGGTGTAACCACCGACGCCGACGATCCCTGCATGATCGCCCAGGTGCAACTGACCGGCCTTGATGACCTTGAAGCCGCCCGTGACATAATCCTGGCCCACAAAGACGACATCGCCCGGCGCTGCAATGACTGTGACCCCATTTTGGTTCAACTTGGCGGTGGCTTTCGCGATCTTGAGGTGCGCATTGTCCCGCCTTTCCTGATCATCCACCTGATTATCGACGTGCGCGACGCCATGGGCGCCAACGCCGTCAATACCATGGCCGAACGCATCGCCCCTTTTGTGGCCGACCTGACCGGGGCCACCCCCGGCCTGCGCATCCTGTCAAACCTTGCCGACCGCCGCCTGGTGCGTGCCACCGCCACCTGGCCCGCCGCCAAGATCGGCGCGGATGTAGTCGACGGCATCCTGTCGGCCTATGCCTTTGCGGCGTGCGACCCCTACCGCGCCGCCACCCACAACAAAGGCATCATGAACGGCATCAGCGCCGTGGGTCTGGCCACAGGCAACGACACCCGTGCATTAGAGGCCGGCGCACATGCATTTGCCGCGCGCGACGGCTATAAGCCTCTGACAACTTACAGCAAAACCGCCGATGGCGACCTGTTGGGCCAGATTGAAATCCCCATGCCCGTGGGCATTGTCGGCGGCGCCACCAAGGCGCACCCAACCGCACAGGCGGCATTAAAAATCATCGGTGCGGACACCGCCGACAGATTGGCACGGGTGATGGCCGCCACCGGATTGGCGCAGAACTTTTCGGCGCTGAGGGCGCTGGCAAGTGAAGGCATCCAAAGGGGCCACATGGGGCTGCACGCCCGCAATGTGGCCATGGCCGCCGGGGCCAGCGGTGCCGAAATTGAACGGGTTGCCAAAGAAATGATCGCCCGGGGCACCATCGGCGAAGACGCCGCCCGCGCCCTGATCGACACCACCCCCGGTCTGTAACGTCTTCCAACACTGTCGTGATATGGGCGTAACGGTGATTGACCCATGCGATCACCGGGATAAGTTCGCGCCATCCAATCAGGAGGACACCCCTTGCGAAAACTTCTTTTATTGCTTGCCAGCCTCGCGGCCCTGCCGGCCTTTGCAGCACAGGAAGGCACCCGCATTCAGGTCAAAGGTGAAATCATCGACACCTGGTGTTATTATTCCGGCGTCATGGGCGGTCCCGATGCGGTCACCGGCTCGGCGCATCATACCTGTGCGATGTGGTGCTCGGCGGGGGGCATTCCGGTTGGCCTTCTGACGACCGATGGCACTGTATATATGGTTTTGAAGATTGGCGGTGACACCAAGTCGGCGCGCGGTGACACCATGCTGAACCTCGCGTCTCATGTGGTCGAGGCGGATGGCATCGCCTACGAACGGGACGGCATCAATTATCTCGTGGTCTCGCAGGTGATCACGGATCACGGCATCACCCGCCATAACCACGAAGAATTCGGCCCGGTGCCAGGCTTTGCCATACCGGATCCAAACAAATGAAACATATCCCAAGCATCCTGGCGCTGATTGGCGCGACTGCTTTCGCCCCTGCTTTTGCGCAGGATTTCTCGGCAGGCTCCCAAGCCAAATCCTGGGGCCTTTACGGCGAACAAAAAGCCCGCTTCGAAGGCCGTGTCACCGACGCCTTATGCGAGATTACCGGCGACTGCCCCAAAGATTGCGGCGGCGGATTCCGTCAGATGGGCATTGTCCGAAGCGCTGACGGCGTCTTTGTTCTGGCCCTCAAGAACTCGCAAGCGGCGTTCAGCGGTGCTGCGGTTGATCTGGCGTTATACTGCAATCAGACCGTCGAGGTGGACGGGCTGATCATCGAAGAACCCGACCTGATGTCGCGCAATATCTTTCAGATCCAGAAAATTCGGGTCGGGACAGGCGAATGGGCCAAAGCCAATCAGTTCACCAAGATATGGAAACAAGAAACCCCCGAAGCGGTCGGCAAAGGTGCCTGGTTTCGACGTGATCCAAGGATCAAGGCGCTGATTGCCAAAGACGGCTATCTTGGGCTTGGGCTGGAAACCGACGAGGCGTTCATCAAAGAGTGGTTCGAATGATCCGCGTCTCGGCCCTGGCCGCGCTGGCATGGGCGGCCATTGGCCCTGCCCAGGCCGGTCCCCTGCCGTTTGATGTCGGCGGGCCGTATGAACTGATTGATCAGCGGGGCGAACCCCGCAGTCAGGTCGACCCGGATGGCCACGCGCAATTGTTGTTCTTTGGCTATGCCAATTGCCCTGGCATCTGTTCGGCGGCGATGCCGATGATGGCGGAGGTGACGGATATTCTGGCCGAGAACGACCTGAAAATCAGCCCGGTGATGATCACCATCGACCCGGAACACGACGTGGTTGGCAGCCTTGGCGCGCCAATGGCCGATCTGCACGCTGATTTCATCGCTTTGACCGGCACCAAGGCGGCATTAGAGCAAGCCTATAAAGCCTATTCAGTCGAAAAAGAGCTGATATTTGTCGATCCTGAACATGGGGCCATCTATAGCCATGGATCGTTCATCTATCTGCTGGACGCACAGGGCGAGGTTCTGACCCTGATGCCCCCGGTGCTGGATGCTGACCGGGCCGCGTCGATCATTCTGGGTTATCTCCGACCGAACGACTAAGTAGCCCGGTTCACGTTACGTAAGCGTTCACCAACCCAATGTCATTCAAAGTGAATGCCCCGGAACTGACAATTCTGAATGCTGAAACAGCCTCTATCGCCGTATCAGTCGCTTCGAAGTAAATTGAAACCTCTGTTGTGAAAACACCGTCTTCCTCGGTTTGCTCAAAACCCATTTCTGAAATGTCTCGATCCGCTGTTTCTTCGTTGCGAATTATTTCAATGGTGATTGCGTCTTCGTCCGGGTCGAAATTCCCGATTCTGGCTATCCTGGTTTCAAGCAGGCCGTCTTTGGCCCCCAGGTATCTCTGGCTTGCCAGCAAATCCAGCGCGATGTTGAATTCATCCTGCCCTTCGCCGCCAGTTACTATTGCACCACCCCGGTCCAGTGTGTCTACTCCGGCATCTGCAAAAATGTTGATTGTATCGTTACCGGCACCGCCATCAATGATCGCCGCGGAATCGTTCACTTCGACATCACTGTCAAAAGTGATCACGTCGTCGCCGACCCCTCCATCCATGTTGGTTGCATCAATGCCGGTCAAAATGTCATCCCCGGCGCCGCCGACCAGAGTATTGCCAACGGCTGTGCTGGACAGGGTATCGTCGCCGTCGCCGCCCAGAACTTCAATGGAAAAAGGGTGTTCTACCACGGCGGTATCATCGCCCGCCATAAGGTCGATGATGCCCGGGGCCAATTCGCCATCCTGCCCTGCGGGCAAAATATCATCGCCATTGGTCCCCCCGAGCAGGCCCAGGTCATCCGTATCATCGCAGGTGAGGACCTGACCGACACCGTCGCCATCCGACCCGCCATTGTCATTGTCATTGTCATCATCATCGAAAAAATCATAAAGCCCCGTGCCAATAACGGCGGTGCCCAATAAGGCAAGCAAAACAATTTCAATCACTGACAATCCCCCGATTTACAAATTCACTTTTTAAGACAGACACTTTGTAACAAAGTTATAGTTCGATCGTTTTTTGTCAAATAAATGGACGCAACAAGGCAATGCTGACAAATGAAGCCCTGGCTGCGCGTCAAAGGCTAGGAATGCCCGCTTAATGAGTTTAAGATATTTCGGGGGAGAAACAGAAATGCCTGATCAAGACCTTTGGCGTCTAAGCGCCAGCGAAACCGTAAAAGCCACCACCGCCGGCGACATCACCGCCGAAGCGGCTGTAAATGCGGCCATCGACCGGATGAACGCAGTGAACCCGGCCCTGAACGCCGTGGTCGAAGACCTGAGCGAAGCGGCGCTGGCGCGCGCCAATGCCCTGGACAAGGCCCGCGCCGCAGGCGCGCCCGCCGGTCCGTTGCATGGCATCCCCGTGACGATCAAGGTCAACGTCGACCAAAAGGGCCACGCCACCACCAACGGCGTGCCGATTCTGAAAGACATGATCGCCCCGGACGACGCGCCACTTGTGACCAACCTGCTGGCGGCCGGTGCTGTGGTGATAGGGCGGACAAACACGCCCGAGTTTTCGTTTCGTGCCGACACGGATAACCCACTTTATGGCCGCACCCATAATCCGTGGGGCAAACACATCTCGCCCGGCGGCTCCTCGGGTGGCGCGGGTGCGTCGGTGATGGCCGGGATCGGCGCGCTGGCGCATGGCAATGACATTGGTGGCAGCCTTCGGTTTCCCGCCGCCGCCAATGGGGCCGTCACCGTCAAACCCGGCATGGGCCGGGTGCCTGCCTGGAACCCCAGCCAACAGGCCGAACGCGGGATGCTGGCGCAGTCCATGTCCGTGCAGGGCCTTTTGACCCGTACCGCTGCCGATTTGCATCTGGCCATGCCAACCATGATCAAACCCGACCCGCGCGACCCGTTTCATGTGCCCCTGCCCTGGAGGGGCGATCCACTGGACGGCCCAATCAAGGTTGGATTTACCAAAGAAACCTATGGATTTGACCTGCACCCCGAGGTTTCCAAGGCCCTGGACACAGCCCGCGATGCCCTGACCGACGCAGGTTACCACGTGATCGAAATCGACCCGCCCGAATTGCGCGAGGCTGCACTGGACGGCTACCGCGCCTTGATGGGTGAAGTTTTGGCAATGATGGGGCCGGAATTGCGCGCCCACGGATCGCCCACGATCAACGCGATATTTGATGAATATTACGACCAGTTTCCGCCCTTTGAGGGCACGGAATTGTTGCAGGCGATGGCCAAGCGCAGCCATTACGCAAGGGTCTGGTCGCTGTTTCTGCAAGACTATCCTCTGGTGCTGACCCCGTTCCTGCCGCAACCGTTCTTTGCCCCGAACCGGGACGCCGAAGGGCCAGAGGGCGTGCGCGAAGCACTTGGGTCTGCACTTTGGTCATATTCGATGAACTATCTTGGCCTGCCGGCGGGCAATGTCCCTGCCCGGCTGGCCGAATTGCCGCAAGGACCGCAACCGATCAATGTGCAGATTGTCGGGCGACGCTGGCGCGAGGATCTGGTGGTTGACGCCTGTGTGGCCATCGAGAACCGGGTTGGAACCATGTGTGACACCCTTTGGGAGAGGATGAATTAGATGCAGATAACCTCGATCATCAGACGCGCGGCCCAGATTAACCCGGATGGCATCGCCACCATCTGCAAGGATCGCCAGCAAACCTGGGCGCAGATGTTGGCCCGGGTGGCGAAACTGGCCGGGGCGTTGCAGGCCTTGGGCATGCAGCCGGGCGACCGGGTGGCGTTGCTTTCGCTGAATTCGGACCGCTATCTGGAATATTTCTTTGCCGTGGTCTGGGGCGGTGGTGCGATGATGCCGATGAACGTGCGATGGGCCCCCGCCGAATGCGCCTATGCGCTGAACGATGCGGGCGCCAAAATCCTGCTGGTGGATGATGCCTTTGCCCCGGCGGCGCAGACCATCAAGGCACGGACCGAGGCGCTGGAAACGCTGGTGTTTTGCGGCGATGGCGCGACACCCGGTGGCATGGTAAACTATGAGGACATTCTGAACGCCGCCGCACCCGCCCCGGACGCCGGGCGCAGCCATGACGATATGGCCGGGATATTTTATACCGGCGGCACCACCGGATTTCCCAAGGGCGTGATGCTGTCGCATACCAATTTCTATGTCGGCGGCATCTCAAATGTCTCGGAAATGCTGTTGCACGACGGGTCGGTTTACCTGCACGCAGCGCCGATGTTTCATATTGCCGACCTGGTATTCTTTAGCGCCGTGACATTTGTGGCCGGCACCCATGTGGTGATCCCGATGTTCACCCCTGATGCCACTCTTGCGGCAATCGAGGCCCATCGCCCCAGCCATGTTCTGCTGGTGCCGGTGATGCTGCAAATGGTCATGGCATCGGAGCGGATGGCCCAGACCGACACATCGTCGCTTGAGATTATCGCTTACGGTGCCTCGCCGATCACCGAAGCTGCACTTTCACGCGCGTTTGAACTGTTCCCGACCAGCAAGTTTCTGCAAGCCTTTGGTCAGACCGAGCTAAGCCCGGTGGCAACTATTCTTGGCACAGAACACCATGTTCCGGGCGGCTCAAAGCCCGGCATTCTGCGATCAGCAGGTCGCCCCACCAGAGCAGTGGAAATCCGCATCCTCGACAGCGATTACAATGAGGTGGCTCAAGGTCAGGTCGGGCAGATTGCGGTCAAAGGGCCGGTGACGATGCTGGGCTATTGGAACCAGCCAGAGGTGACGGCGCAAACCATCCGCGATGGTTGGGTGATGACCGGGGACGCCGGATATATGGACGACGAAGGGTTCGTGTTTCTGATGGACCGTCTTAAAGATATGATCGTGTCCGGCGGCGAGAATGTTTATTCCGCCGAGGTCGAAAACGCCATTGGACAACACCCAAGCGTGGCAACAAGTGCGGTGATCGGCATACCCTGCGACCAATGGGGCGAATCCGTGCATGCCATCATTATTCTCAAGCCCGACATGGCGGCCAGCGAGGATGAGATCAAGGCGCATTGTCATACGTTGATCGCCGGGTACAAATGCCCCCGCAGTATTGAATACCGCACCGAACCTTTTCCCCTGTCCGGGGCCAACAAGGTGTTGAAAACCGAGTTGCGCAAGCCGTTCTGGCAAGGGCGGGATCGTCAGATTTCCTGAGGATCTTTTCGCAGCTATTCAGCCCCGTTTGTCTTCGGCCTTGCCACCCCGGTAAAAGGTGGTGAACTCCAGCGGTGTGTCGTTTTGATCATAAACCCCGATGATGATCCCGCGTTTGCGCGAACCCCGGCGCATCTCCATCAATTGCGCCTCTGAGCGGGTGGTGCGCTGCGAATTGCGCCGGGCCCAGCGAAACAGGTAATCATACATCTGCGCGATGATGTCCTGGTGATCGGGGCTTTGCCCCAGATCGGTCAACTCGTCCGGGTCACTCACCAGATCAAACAGCATCGGGCGGAACCCGCCCTCAAAGTGGATCAGCTTGTGGGATTTGTCGGCAACCATAAAGATAACCCCGTCACGGGCATTCAAGCCCAGCTTATCCGCCAGGGGGGACGCGGAATAATCATATTCACATATCACAAAATCGCGTTTGGTTTCCGTGGCTTGCCCGTGCAGGATCGGCAACAGGGATTCACCCTCCAGAACATGGCCCGGCACCTCGCCACCCGCCACTTCGACAAACGTAGGGGCCAGGTCGATACATTCCACCAATGCGTCACAGACAGTTCCGCGCGTGACGTCCGCCTTTGGTGACGGATCATAAATGATCATCGGCACCTTGACCGACGCATCCTGAAAGAACGTCTTTTCGCCCATCCAGTGATCACCCAGAAAATCACCGTGATCCGAGGTCAGCACAATCATCGTGTCGTCCATCCGGCCGGTTTTCTCAAGCCAGTTGAACAATACCCCCATCTGGTCATCACATTGCTTGATCAGGCCCATATAGGCCGGAATCACCGCATTGCGGGTTTCCTCGCGGCTAAAGGTCTTGCCGATAGGGTTGTCCATAAAGCCGCGCATCACCGGGTGGGCGTTGTCGTATTCTTGCTGAGACCGATTGGCGTGCGGCACATGCTGGGGTCCGTACATATCATGATAAGGGGCGGGAACAATGTAGGGCCAATGCGGTTTGATATATGACAGGTGGCAGCACCACGGGCCTTTTGCAGCTGCAATAAACGCCATGCCCCGGCGGGTCATATAGGGGGTTTCACTGTCATACTCTGCGATATTCGCGGCCTCGGACGAATTTTTCAGGAACCAGCCTGACAGAACTGAGCCATCCTGTCCTATCCCCGAATTGGCATGGTCATGCCAGGGGTTTTCACCGCCATACCCCTTATCTTTCAAATACTTGTTATATTCCTTCGCCCCATCGGGGTCATAGCGCCCATCCGTACCTTCCGCCGCCAACCCATCGTCGCGCTCAAATATATCAAAGCCGCATTCGGCCACTCGCGCGCCAATCACGCTGTCACGTTCCAGTCCCAACCGCTCCATGCCTTCGGCGTCGGCCATCATATGGGTTTTGCCCACCAGCCAGCAATCCATGCCCGCGCGGCGCAGATGGTCGCCCATGGTCAGTTCGCCGACCTTAAGCGGAATGTTGTTCCAGGACGCCCCGTGCGAATGCACGTATCGCCCGGTATAGGTCGACATGCGGGACGATCCGCAAATCGGCGATTGGATGATCGCCCGGGTGAACCGCACGCCCTTTTCCGCCAGCCGGTCAATATGCGGCGTGTGCAGATGCGGATGGCCATAACAGCTAAGATAATCCCAACGCAGTTGGTCAAACATGATGAAAAGGATATTCTTTGCGTCGGCCATGACGGTCCCTTTCGGTTGATTGACCCAAGGCTAGTCACGAAGCGCGATTCTGGCAATGTATTTCGTTAACGTGACAAGCGTTTAGGCCGCAAGTGACTAGACATACCTGTACATTATGAGTGATTTGACCTATCCCTGCGCATACTTGGAGGTGACGAATTGCAAACCGAAACCAGATCCCGTCGCGGCGGCGGGCGGCAACGGCGCCAGGATGCGGCGACCCAAACCGTTTCGCGTCAGCCAAACTATCGCCAGTTGCGCCACCCGTTTCAGCCGCAATCGGTATTTTCCGAGGACGAGGTTCAGGCCATCCACGACACCGCCCTGCGGGTGATCGAAGAACTGGGCATCAAGGTATTATTACCCGAAGCGCGTGAGATTTTTGCGAGTGCAGGCGCGCGTATAGACGATGAAATGGTGTTCATTGGGCGTGACATCGTTGAGGCCGCATTGAAAAGCGCGCCCGCTTCATTCCGGCTCTGCTCGGTCAATCCCGCGCGCGAGCAAACTTATGAAAACGGCGCGATGCTGTTCATGGGGGCGGGCGGCTGCCCCAATGCCACGGATTTCGAACGTGGGCGCAGGCCCGGCGATCTGGCGTCGTATATCGAAGCCATCAAGTTGATCCAAAGTTTCGATGTCTTGCACATGTTTGGCTTTCCAGTCGAACCTCAGGACGTACCGGTACATCTGCGCCATTACGGCCTGCTGCATGCGCAGCTGACCCTTGGTGACAAGCCGGTCAACATCAATTCACGCGGGCGCGCGCAGGTCGAACAGGGGTTCGAGATGATCCAGATCGCGCACAGCCTGTCGGGCGATGATTTTGCCGGTGGGGTCTGGGCCAGCACGGTGATCAATTCCAACTCGCCCCGCATGTTTGACCGGCCAATGGCGCAGGGGCTGATCGACTTTGCGCGTGCGGGCCAAATGGTGATCATCACGCCGTTTTGCCTTGCCGGAGCGATGGCGCCGGTGACGGTGGCGGGGGCGCTGACCTTGCAACATGCCGAGGCGATGGCGGGAATTGCCCTGTCGCAATTGGCGCGCGCGGGCGCGCCGATAAGTTATGGCGGGTTCAGTTCCAACGTTGATATGAAATCCGGCGCGCCGGCATTTGGCACGCCGGAACACATCAAGATGCAGATCGGTTCTGGCCAGTTGGCACGTCTTATCGGCTTGCCATGGCGCTCGTCCGCCGGGGCGGCGTCCAATACCGCCGACATGCAGGCAGCGACGGAAAACAACATGGGATTGTGGGGGGCTTGCATGGCAAATGCCACGCTGATCATCCACGCGGCAGGCTGGCTTGAGGGCGGGTTGTCGTTTGGATATGAGAAATTCATCAATGATGTCGAGGCGTTACAGATCATGGCCGAAATGTGTATCACCCCCGTAGCCGACGCCGCCGAGATCGGATTTGAGGCGCTGAAAGACGTGCAGCCGGGCGGGAATTTCTTTGCCACACAGCACACGATGGATCGTTACAGGGATGCGTTTTATGCGCCTGTTGTAGCCGATTTACAGAATTTCGGAGCCTGGGAAGAGACCGGCAGCCAGACGTCAGCCGCCCGGGCCACAGGTGTCTGGAAACAGGTTCTGGCCGACTTTGAAGCCCCACCAACCGGGGCTGAGGCCGCCGGCAATCTGGCGCCCTTTATCGAGCAAAAAACCAAGGAGGGGGGCGCGCCTATTTTGGACTGACCGCCCGTTCTGGCCGTTTTGTACCATCCTATGTGACCGGTTGTTCCATTTTGTACAAAACAAGAATGCAGCACAAACTGCCCACTCTGCGGATCACAGCGGCCAGAGCAGCGGAATCAAGGCCGACGCCAACAGGCCAACGCTTAGATTCAGCGGGATGCCGACGCGTAGGAAATCGGTAAACCGGTATCCGCCCGGCCCGTAGACCATCATGTTGGTCTGATAGCCAATCGGCGTTGCAAAAGCCGCCGAGGCGGCCACCATCACTGCCACCACCAACGGACGCGGATCAATCCCCATGGCCTGTGCCAGACCGATGACAATGGGGGTGATCACCACAGCGACGGCATTGTTTGACACCAGTTCGGTCAGCACCGAGGTAAGCAGGTAAATCACCCAGACCAGCAAAAAGGGCGGCAACGAAACCAGCCATGGTGCGATGGCATCGACGATCAAGCGCACCGCACCCGAGGACTGCAACGCCGCGCCGATCGCCAGCATGGCAAAGATCAGCGCCATGAGCCGACCATCGACAAACGAAAATGCCTCGTCGGAATCAATGCAGCGGGTCAGGAACACCAGTGCCATGGCCAGGACTGCCAGCAACAGGATCGGCGCCACGCCCAGTGCTGCCAGCACCACGACCCCGGCAATGGCGGCAATGGCAATCGGCGCATGGCGCCGCCGATAGGCCCGCGCCGAAGGCTTGGCCACATCGACCATATCCATGTCTACCGACAGGCGCTGGATATCTTCGGGCGCGCCTTCCAGCAGCAAGGTATCGCCAGTTCTCACGTCCAGCCCATCCAGTTGCACCCCGATATTCTGATCGCGCCGATGTACCGCCAGCACATAGACACCATAACGCCGCCGCAGTCGCAATTCACCCAAAGTCCGCCCGATCATGCGGCAGCCCGGCGTTATCAGCACCTCAACCGTCGAGGTTTCAACCGCGGACACCTGATCGACCCGCTTCAGTTCCTTGTTGGTTTGCAGGCTCAAAAGTTCGGTCATCTGCGTGCGCAGCACCACCCGGTCGCCGACCGCCAGTGCCACGCCTTTCAGATCACGCCGCAATGACGCATCGCCCCGGATCACGTCGATCAACCGCACCCCGGGGCGTTTGAACAATTGCACGCCGTTCACTTCGCGGCCAATCAGGTTGCTTTCCGGTGGGATCACCGCCTCGGTGAAGAACTTCATTCTTGATTTGTCCGACAGCATCATCGCCATGCTGGCCCGGTCCGGCAACAGGTGCGGAGCAATGAACCGCAGGTATATACCGCCCCAGATCACCAGGATGATCGCCAAAGGCGTCACCTCGAAGATCGTGAATGCCGCCAGCCCGTTTGCCCGCGCAACACCGTCGACCAACAGATTGGTAGAGGTGCCGATCAACGTCAGGGAACCACCAAGGATCGCCGCATAACTAAGCGGGATCAACAGCTTGCTGGGCGAGATTTTCAACCGGCGGCACAATTGCACGAACACCGGGATCATCACCACCACCACCGGCGTATTGTTCACAAACGCCGAGGCCACCACCACAAACACCATCAGGGCACCGATGGCAACGCCGGGGCGGGCATCGGCCTGGGCTTCGGCCAGATTGGTGAACCAGGCCAAAGCCCCGGTGCGCACCAGGGCGCCCATGACGATGAACATCGCCACAATGGTCCAGGGGGCCGGATTGGAAAGCACCTTCAGCGCGTCTTCGTAAGGCAGAACACCCAAGGCAAGCATTGCCGCCGCACCGCCAATGGCCACCACTTCGGCCGGGTACTTTTCACGAATGAACAGGATGAACATGAGTGCGACCACTGCAAGGGTCACAATCGCCTCGCCGGTTTCGGAGAACGCAAATAAATTCATTTCGCCGCCCGCTGTTCTTTCCAGGTCATATCCTGACGGTCTTTGCCACCGGGCACAAGCGCGCGCTTGCCGCCCGCCAGAACCGGAACCAAAGCCGCCCGGACAACCCCCAAACAGGTTTCCCCAACAACGTCATGGCCCAAAGCACCAGCACAGTAGCATGGTTGACGGCCATTGCCCGACTGATCCACCAGTTCAAGGGGTTGCCGGTTGCAACCGTCCGCCGATGCGGATCATCCGAATGTCGCGCGCCTGTCCGGTGGCATCATCAGTGTCGACAAACACCCCCGAAAGCGTGGCTTCGCCCAGCGCCGGGGTAAACCGCGCCTTGGGCATTCCAGTGATAAAGCGGCGCATCGGTTCGCCTTTGTCCATGCCGATGACCGAATTATAGTCACCACACATGCCCGCGTCGCTGAGATAACCGGTGCCGCCGGGCAAGACCTGCGCGTCTGCTGTCGGCACATGGGTATGGGTGCCGACCACCAGGCTGGCACGCCCGTCGCAATAATGCCCCATCGCCATCTTTTCCGATGTCGCCTCGCAGTGCATGTCAACAATTACCGCCTGCGCCAGCCCCCCACGCGGGTGCGCCTTTAGCACCGGTTCAATCGCTGAAAACGGGTCGTCAAAAGCGCGTTTCATGAACACCTGTCCCAGCACCTGCGCCACCAGGACCTTGCGCCCACCGGGCGCGTTGAACAGGCGATACCCTTTGCCGGGCGCCCCTTTGGCAAAGTTGATGGGGCGAATGATGCGCGGTTCACTCTCGATAAATTGCAGCATGTCTTTTTGGTCAAACGCATGATCGCCAAGGGTCAGGCAATCCACCCCTGCGTCAAGCAACCCACGCGCATGCGCCGCGTTCAGCCCCATGCCAGAGGTGGCGTTTTCACCATTCACCACGATGAAATCCAGCCGCCAGTCCTTGCGCAGACCCGGCAGTTTGGTTTGAATCGCGGACCGGCCGGCCCGGCCCATTACATCGCCCAGAAAAAGTATTCTCATGTGCCTGTGGTAGGCCGCCTTTGGCCCGAGAACAAGCGTTGCCTGAGATATGAAGAGCGGTTCAGCGACAAACCCCGTTCAGGCGGAAATTTTGTGAACCCCGTGTTCGGTTACGATCATGTCAAGCGGTTGATCGGTTGGCTCTAACGGCAGGTCGTCCGTCTGTTGTGCACCATAAGCAAACCCAATAGCCAGGGTCGCACGTTGCTGGCGCAAACCCTGTAAGGTCCGGTCGTAAAACCCACCGCCATAGCCCAGCCGCCCACCTTTCAGGTCAAACGCCACCAGCGGCACAATCAGTATTTCCGGCACGATCAATTCCTCATGCGTCGGGATACGCGCCCCAAACGGCCCCGCCACCATTGCCGCACCCGGTTGCCAGCGCGAAAACACCAGGGCCTGCCCCGGCGCACGGATCACCGGCACGCAGACAACCCCATGGGCGGCGGCCTCTTCCATCACCGTCAGCGGGTCAATCTCGGTGCGGATCGGCATGTACCCGGCCAAAGCCACGCCGCGGTAGCCCGCCAGCACTTGCGAAAGATGCCCCGCCACACCCGGCCCCGCCTGCGTATGCGCCAGTTGGCGCCGGGCAAACCCGGCGGTGCGCGCGGCCCTTTTGATCTCTGTCAGCGCCCTCATAACAACACCAGCCCGGCCAGACCCAGAAACGCGAAAAACCCAACGATATCCGTCACGGTCGTGACAAACGTGCCGGACGCCAATGCCGGATCAACCCCGGATTTCTGCATCACCACCGGCACAATTGTGCCCGCCAACCCGGCCACCAGCATATTGACCACCATCGCCGCCGCAATCACCAGGCCCAGCAAAGGCGAACCGAACCAGACCACACCAACCCCCCCCATCACCACCGCAAACACCAGCCCGTTGACCAACCCCACCCAGGCCTCGCGCCGGATCACCCGCCAGACGTTGGACGTGGTCAGGTCTTTGGTCGCCATCGCCCGCACCGCCACCGTCAACGATTGCGTGCCCGCATTGCCCCCCATCGAGGCGATGATCGGCATCAGGATCGCCAGTGCGACAAACCGGGTGATCACATCCTCAAACAACGCGATCACCAGCGAGGCCAGGATCGCCGTCGCCAGATTGGCCACCAGCCAGGGCAATCGGCGGCGCACGGTTTCGGCCACCGTGTCGGACAGGGCACTTTCTTCGGCCACGCCACCCAGTCGCAGGATGTCTTCTTCGTGTTCTTCGTCCAACACCACCATGGCATCGTCAATGGTGATCATGCCGATCAGGCGACCCTCTTCGTCGACCACCGGCGCCGAAATCAGGTGATACTGGTTGAACGCATACGCCACGTCCTCTTCGTCCTGGGTCACCGGGATTGTCTGGAAAACCTCCTCGACAATGTCCGCCAGCATCACCTCGCGGCGGGAACTCATGATTTTACCAAGGGTCACATTGCCGGTTGGATGCAGGCGTGGATCAACCAACACCACATGATAAAACTGTTCTGGCAGGGTTTCTGACTCTCGCATGAAATCAATGATTTGACCGACATTCCAGTGTTCCGGGGCCATCACCACCTTGCGTTGCATCAGACGCCCGGCGGAATTCTCGGGCCAGGCCAGTGCGCGTTCCACCGCCACCCGGTCGGCATCTTCCAGCACCTCAAGGATGGCTTCCTGCTGCGGCTCGCCCAGGTTTTCGACCAGGTCCACCACATCGTCGCTTTCAAGCTCTCGCACGGCCCCGGCCAGAACATGCGGTTCAAGCTCGTCAATCACGTCCTCGCGCACGCTTTCGCCCAGCTCGCTCAGGATTTCACCGTCAAATTCAGCCCCGTACAGCCGGATCAGCCGGACCCGGTCGGCACTGTTGATCTGTTCCAGAAGGTCAGCGATGTCAGCGGCGTGCAGCGGCTGCATCAGCGCGCTCAGCTGGTCGCGACTGCCTTGGTCAACTGCGCCCAGAATTGCCGCAACCGCGCTGCGCTCCAGAGTGTAATCGTCGCCCGGCGGGTCCCTTTCGGGCGTCATTTCCTGAGGTGCCATTTCCTGCCCTTTCGCAGTTGCTGGTCTATTAAAAGAAGCAGCATGTGAAAAACAATGAAAATAACGCGATTTACCCTAAGACCACGGGCAAGTAGGCTGGCCCAGGTTTTTCAAGGGAAAAGGAACGCGCGAATGGGTGACGAAATGATCCTGAAAGGGCAGGTTTTGTCCTTTGGCGACTCTCCGTTTGACGTGCCACCTTTGGATGCAGCCCGGTTTGACGAAGCTTTGGTGCTTCGGGATGGCAAAATCGTGGCTGTTGGTGCCTTCGCGGCCTTGCGCAAGGCCCACCCTTTAGCAAAGATTATCGACTATGGCCCCCATGTGATCCTGGCCGGGTTCATCGACGCACATGCGCATTATCCCCAAACCGCGATGATCGCCAGTTGGGGTAAACGCCTGATCGACTGGCTGAACCTGTACACTTTCCCCGAAGAAATGAAGTTTGCCGATGAGGCGTATGCCGCCGAAATCGCCAGCCGTTATCTGGACCTGACCACCGCCAACGGCACCACCACCATTTGCAGTTTCTGCACCATTCATCCGGCCAGCGTCGAGGCATTCTTTGGCGAGGCACAGGCCCGGGGTCAGCGGGTGGTGGCCGGCAAAACCTGTATGGACCGCAACGCGCCCGAGGGGCTGCGTGATACCGCACAGTCGGGGTATGACGACAGTCGCGCGCTGTTGCAGCGCTGGCATGGGGTGGACCGGATCAGCTATGCCATCACGCCACGGTTTTCGCCCACCTCAACACCCGAGCAGCTTGAGGCGATGGGGGCTTTGTGGGCGGAACACCCTGATTGCCTGATGCAAACCCATCTGAGCGAGCAGACCGATGAGATTGAGTGGGTGAAATCACTGTACCCGGATGCGCGCGACTACCTTGATACTTATGAGGCGCATGGGTTGTTGGGGGCGCGCGGCCTTTATGGCCATGCGATCCATCTTGAGGCGCGCGAACGCGACCGGTTGGCTGAGGTGGGGGCGAGTTTGGTGCATTGTCCGACGTCGAACATGTTCATCGGGTCGGGGTTGTTTGATTTGGGCGGGCTGAAAGATAGTGGTTTGCGGGTCGGGCTGGCCACCGACACCGGCGGCGGGTCATCGTTTTCGATGCTGCGCACCATGGCGGCGGCATACGAGGTGGCGCAGTTGCGCGGCCGTGCATTACACGGCGCGCAGTTGATCTGGCTGGCCACGGTTGGGTCTGCCGAGGCGCTGCACATGGGCGACAAGATCGGCAATATCGCGCCGGTGATGGAAGGCGATCTGGTGGTTTTGGACCTGGCATCGACCCCGGCAATTGCCCAGCGGGCGCAAAATGCCAGTGAAATCTGGGAGGCGATGTTTGCGACCATCATGATGGGGGATGACCGGGCTGTTGCTGATGTTTGGATTGGTGGCAGGCGGTTTGAAGAAAACGCCCGCTGAAGCGGGCGTGCCCCCCCTCTCGGGCCTGCACGCAGGCCCTGCCGGGCAACGGGCCACGAGTTTATTTTGCAAGATGAAATAGGAACGCAGCTATGAATTCAGAGCGCGGGCCAAAGCATTCTGACGCTCAATTGTGCGTGGCAGGTCAATGCTGGTGATTTGGCCGTCGTTCACAATCTGACGACCTTCGACAAACAGGTGTTTTACGCGGGTGGGGCCGGCCAGCAACAGGGCCGCCGAGTCCCAGCTGCCGGCGGATTCGATGCCCGTTACATCCCAAAGGGCGATATCGGCGCGTTTGCCGACCTCCAACCGCCCGCAATCCGGGCGGCCCAGCACATCCGCGCCGCCCCGCGTGGCGATCTCCAGTGCTTCGCGCGCACTCATCGCGTCGGCACCGTTGGCGACCCGTTGCAGCAGCAGGGACTGGCGCGATTCCAGGATCAGATTGCCCGCATCGTTGCTGGCCGAGCCATCAACCCCAAGACCGACCTTGACGCCCGCATCGCGCATGGCGCGCACCGGAGCGATACCGCTGCCAAGACGGCAGTTGGAACACGGGCAATGGGCCACGCCGGTTTGAGAGCGCGCGAAAAGATCAATCTCGGCCCCGTTCAGCTTGACACAATGGGCATGCCAGACATCCGGCCCGGTCCAGCCGAGATCTTCGGCGTATTGCCCGGGGCGACAACCGAATTTGGCTTGGGAATAGGCGATGTCTTCGTCGTTCTCGGCCAGATGGGTGTGCAGCATCACCCCTTTGTCGCGGGCCAGCAGGGCGGCGTCTCGCATCAGGTCACGACTGACGGAAAATGGCGAACAGGGCGCAATGCCAACCCGGCACATCGAGCCGGTCGCGGCGTCATGAAACGCATCAATCACCCGGATGGTGTCGTTCAGAATGGCGCGTTCCTGTTCGACCAGGGCGTCCGGCGGCAGGCCGCCATCGCTTTCGCCAATGCTCATGGAGCCACGGGTGGGGTGAAAGCGCAGGCCGATCTCGGACGCGGCGGCAATGGTATCATCCAGACGTGCGCCGTTGGGGTAAAGGTACAGGTGGTCGGAACTGAGCGTACATCCCGACAGCGCCAGTTCTGCCAATCCGGTCAGGGCCGAGACATGGATTTCCTCGGGGCCAAAGCGCGACCAGATCGGGTAGAGTGTTTGCAGCCAGCCAAACAGCAGCGCGTCCTGACCACCGGGCACGGCGCGGGTCAGGGTCTGGAAAAGGTGGTGGTGGGTGTTGACCAGGCCCGGTGTCACCACACAGCCAAGGGCCGAAACCACGGGTCCGGTTGTGGTAAGACCGGGGCCGATTTCGACGATCACGCCGTCGCGCAGCAGGATATCGGCACTGGGCAATTCGCGACGGGACGCGTCCATTGTCAGGATGGTATCGGCATCTTGGATAAGGATTTCAGGCATTTTGGGGTCCTTTACACTTCGCTCAGACCCGCCTCGGAAACATGAAGTGTAGCGGGCGCCGATGGAAAACGGGCTAAAAGACTCGGACGTCCAGTGGCAATTTTAGCCTAAATGCGGCAATCGCTCAATAGTCTTGCAAAATCTCAAGGGCGGCTGCGTGAATCTGCGCATTTGCCGCCGCCAATATTCGTCCGCCCTGATGCGCCGGGCCGCCCCGCCAGTCGGTGACAATGCCACCCGCCGCCTGAACCACTGCAATCGGGCCCTGGACATCATAAGCATTCAGCGTCGCCTCGATCACCAGATCAATCTGGCCTGCAGCCACCAAAGCATAGGCGTAGCAATCCATGCCATAGCGGGTCAGCAAGGCCTGCGCCGATACAGCCTCAAATCCGGCACGGTCGGCCTTTGTGCCGACTTCTGGAAAGGTGGAATACAATATCGCCTGATCAAGGCTGGTGGTGGCCCGGGTTGCCAGCGCCGCCTTGCCTTGTGGTCCGGTCATTTCGGCCACGCCGGGTGCGCCGACAAACCGCTCGCCGATATAAGGCTGGTCGATCATGCCCAGAAACGGGCCGTCGGCGTCAGACAGGGCAATCAGCACGCCCCAGGTTGGCGTACCACTGACAAATCCGCGGGTGCCGTCAATCGGATCAAGCACCCAGGTGCGTCCGCTGGTCCCGGCGACCTGGCCAAATTCCTCGCCCCAGATGCCATCATCGGGACGCAGGCGTTGCAAAATATCCCGCATGGCGGTTTCCGCCTCGCGGTCGGCCACCGTTACCGGATCATATCCGCTGGTCAATTTGTTTTCGGCCTTTAGGCCAGAGGTGCGGAAATATGGAAGGATGGCCAGACGCGCGGCGTCGGCCATCAAATGCGCGATTTCAAGATCAGTTGGCTGATTGGATGTCATACGTCATCAGGTGACATCCAACCGGATCATTTGCAAGTTGATTTGCCTGCCTGCAATCGAAGATTCAGGCCACATCGCTTAGAACGCGGGCCAGATCGAACAACCGGCGGCGTTGGTTTTCGGGGATCGAATAATACGACCGCACCAGATCAAGCGCCTCTTTGTCACCCATCAGATCAACCGGGAGCACTGACGATTTCACCGATTCCTTATGCTCTTCCTCAAGGCCCTCAAAGAAAAAGCTGACCGGCACATCCAGCGCCTCGGCAATATCCCAAAGCCGCGAAGCACTGACCCGGTTGGCACCGGTTTCATACTTTTGGATCTGCTGAAACTTGATCCCAACTTTTTCGGCCAACTGCTGCTGAGTCTTGCCAATAAGCCACCTTCTGTGCCGAACGCGTTTGCCCACATGAACGTCTACCGGATGGGTCATATATTTCTCCTTCAGTCACAAAATTGTTACTATACGAGTGCACCAACCCCAACGCCATCCCCTCACCCAAGGTGGCGCTTTGAAATTCCTGATGTCCCCAAAGGTGCGGCGTAACCCGCACGATCAATGTAATATTACGGGCTTTCGCGCTCAATTCAAGGCGGTTGATTAACTATGGGCCAAAAAACGCCTCTGGTTGTGTTGCGTGCTGGGAAAAACACTGTTCCAGCGGGGCTTTTGCGGTGCAAACCGACCCAGTAAGATGCAACCAAATCCGAGGGGAACAGGCAAGATTAATGCCTGTATACGATCAACATATTTCGACTAAAATGCAATAGAAAACTATGACAAACCAAGGGAAACTTAGCATGTACGCATATGAAATTTCGCACCCTGGAGCCCCTGCATCTTTGCGCCAAATCACCGCTTTGGAGCCCGGGCCGGGGCAGATACTGTTAGCGATAAAGGCTTGTGGGCTGAATTTTGCTGACAATTTGATGCAAGATGGAAAATATCAGGACATTCCGGCCACGCCGTTCACATTGGGGATGGAATCAGCCGGGATTGTCACCGGTTTGGGCGATTCTGTGGCTGGTTTGCGAATCGGTGATCGGGTGGCAGTTTTCACCGGTCATGGTGGATTGGCCGAACAAGGCGTGTTCGATTCGGCCCGCGTTTTGCCCCTGCCTGATAGGATGAGTTTCGAACATGCCGCCGGTTTTCAGATCGCCTATGCCACCAGCCACATGGCGCTGTCCCATTGCGCCCGCCTGCAACCGGGCGAGACCCTGTTGGTGACCGGGGCGGCCGGCGGTGTCGGGCTGACGGCGGTTGAGATTGGCAAATTGATGGGCGCGCGGGTCATTGCCATGGCGCGCGGCGCAGGCAAGCTGGCGGTGGCCAAGGCCGCCGGGGCGGATCATCTGATTGATGCGGATGACGATCTGCGGGCGCGGGTTCTGGAATTGGGCGGTGCGGATGTGGTTTATGACGCGGTGGGGGGGGACGTTTTCAAGGCCGCGTTTCGCGCCTGTCGCCCCGAAGGGCGGCTGTTGTGCATCGGTTTTGCCAGCGGCGGGGTGCCGCAAATCCCGGCCAATCATCTGATGGTCAAGAACCTGTCAGTGATCGGATTTTACCTTGGCGGCTATCTGAAATTCCGGCCCGAACTGGTGGACGCAAGCCTGAAAACCCTGATCGGTTGGTACGGCGAGGGCAAACTGCATCCGCATATCAGCCACATTCTGCCGCTTGCGCGGGTCGGCGAAGGCATGGAGATGCTGCGCAACCGCACTTCGACCGGTAAGATTGTCGTCACCATGTGATTGCTCCAGGGTCAGACCATTGATCCTAGCCAACCGCCTTAAGATGCCTGCCGCCAAAACTTTCGAAGGTCTGGCGGATCAGATTGGCCAGTTCGACGATAATTTCGCTCCGGCCCAGTTCACCGCCATACAGGTTGACCATATAGACCGGCAGTTCCGGCAGCGCTCCACCGTGGTCGATGCGGGCCAGATGCGCAGGTTCGGTGCCTTCCAGCACCGCCTGCACCGCCAGATCGGCCGACACCGTCGCCTCGATCGCCAGGTCGCGTTCACTATCCACCATCATGTCCCACTGGAGGTCGGCCCGGTCCAGAGCTTCGATCACCCTGGGCCGGAACAGGCACTGGCGACAAAATGCGATCCGCAAGGGGGTTTGACGCCAGGTTATGCCGTTTTGGGCGCCAACCCAGACCAGCGGCAATTGGCAAATGGTTTCGCTGTCCGGGGTCGACGCGGCCTCGGTGGTCAGGATCAGATCACAGTCGCCGCGCGCATATTGCGCCTTCAACTCGGTCGAATTTGACGAAAACAGCTTTACCTTGACCCGAGGATAGGCCGCATTGAACCGCTGCATCACCCGCGGGATCAGCGGATAGACGATGTCATGCGGCACCCCCAGTATCACCTCGCCTTCGAACGCCTGATGGGTCAACCGCCCGATCAGTTCATCGTTCAGTGCCACCATCCGGCGCGCATAGGTCAGCAATTGATCACCCGAGGCCGTCAGCGCAATGGTCCGCGCCGAGCGGTCCAGCAATTCCAACCCCAGCAATTCCTCAAGCCGTTTCAGCTGCATCGACACCGCCGATTGGGTCAGGTGCAGGAACCCGGCGGCGCGGGTGACCCCGCCGGTGTCAGCCACGGCAACAAACGACCGCAACGTGGTTATGTCGAGATTTCGCATCATCACAATCCTTGATGGTTCGCCGCACAAACATTCGTTTTCAATATTAGTCATACTTCGCCATACACATCAAGGAAATTGATCTGAACGACATCAATCATCACAGAAACCCGGAGCAGGTACCCGGAAAGGAGCCCGACATGACCATGATCAACGCAAACTGCCCCGATTCCCTGCGTACAGCACCCAAGATGGTCGCGCCCCGGCTTTCGATTTTGGCGGCTCTGGCAAATGCACACAGCATCTGGCGTCAGCGCCAGAAGCTGAAGTCGCTGGACGATTCGGCGCTTTGGGATATCGGCCTGACCCGCTCTCAGGCGCAGGCCGAAGCCAAACGGCCTTTCTGGGATGCGCCGGACAACTGGAAAGTTTAACCTGAAAAGTCTGTTTTTCTGCCTAAATGGCGGGTTGCCGGACAGCGACCCGCCATATTTGTTGTATTTAAACCAATATTCACGCGGGAATACTTGAAAACACCCGTCGTTCCGACGATATTCATTAAGAATGCTGCCAGAACACTTTGGCGGCACAACTGGTATTGAACATGGAGGCCCACGAAATGGCTGAATACAAAACAATTGGAACGGCCACTGGCGCCCGCGCCAGTGAGATTGACGCCGGGCTTCGCGCCCATATGAACAAGGTCTACGGCACAATGTCCGTCGGCATGTTGATCACCGCCCTTGCGGCCTGGGCGATTTCCGGGTTGGCGGTGACAACCGTGCCCAATGGCTACATGATCGGCACCGACAAATACCTGACCGATCTGGGTGTCACATTGTACACCACTGGCCTGCGGTATGTGATCATGTTTGCGCCTCTGGCGTTTGTGTTCGGCCTTAGTGCGATGATCAACCGGATGTCGGCGGCCACGGCGCAGCTGGTGTTTTATGCGTTTGCCGCTGTTATGGGCCTCTCGCTCAGCTCGATCTTTCTGATCTACACTTCCAGCTCGATCGCTCAGGTGTTCCTGATCACTTCGATCGCTTTTGCTGGTCTGTCGCTTTACGGCTATACCACCAAAAAGGACCTGTCGGGCTGGGGCACTTTCCTGATGATGGGGGTGATTGGTCTGATCGTGGCAATGGTCGTCAATATATTCCTGCAATCGCCCGCCATGATGTTCGCCATTTCGGCCATCGGTGTGCTGATCTTTGCCGGCCTCACCGCCTATGACACGCAAAAGATCAAAACCACCTATCTGCAAATGGCCCATTCAGGTGATACCGAATGGCTGGGCAAGGCTGCAATCATGGGCGCACTGAGCCTGTACCTCGACTTTATCAATATGTTCGTCATGATGCTGATGCTGTTTGGCAACCGCGAATAGGGCGAACAAAACCGCAATCTAAACGGGCCGGTCATTGCGACCGGCCCTTTTTTGTTAGGCAAGCCTGATGTTGGAACTACGTCCGAACTGCGAACTTTGCGACTATGACCTGTCACCTGCATCCGACCTGGCGCGTATATGTACCAATGAATGCGCCTTCTGCGCGCCATAAGCCAGAGTGAGCAGCAAAGGGCCGGGTTGCCTGATAGGCTTAGGGTCGGGCAATCTTGCGCACCACATAATCGACATGCTTGCGCACCACCGGGTCATATTTGCGGATGCCCATATTTTCGGTCATGGTGCGGGCGCTTTTCTTTGCCGACTCAGATCACAAGCCCGAACATCCGCCCCAGCCCCGCCGTCACCCCCATGGCGACGCAGCCCCAAAACAGCACCCGCGCCACTGCCGGACTGCTCGGTGCGCCCCCCAGCCGGGCACCGGCAAAGCCCAACAGCGCCAATGCCGTCAGTGCCGCCAGCGACAGCACCCATGCCGCCCAGGCGGGCGGGGACAGGAACGCACCCACCAACGGCAACGCACCACCAATCACAAAGCTGAGCGCCGAAACCCACGCCGCCTGCACCGGCCTGGCGGCGGCGGTGTCGGTCAGGCCCAGTTCCTCGCGGGCATGGGCATCAAGCGCATCGTGGCTGGTCATCTGCTGCGCCACTTGCCAGGCCAGCGGCTCTGATACGCCTCGGGCCTCAAGCCCCTGCGCCAGTTCCCCAAGCTCGTATTCCGGGTCAACCTCAAGCGCGTGCAACTCGCGGGCCAGGTCGGCGGTCTCGGTATCGCGCTGCGCCGAGACCGAAACATATTCGCCGGCCGCCATGGACAGCGCCCCGGCCACCAACCCGGTCAGCCCGGTCAACAGCACCCCGCCATGGCCGACCCCGGCGGCAGTCACGCCCACCAGCAGGCTGGCGGTCGAGATGATACCATCATTGGCGCCCAGCACCACCGCGCGCAGCCAGATGCTGCGATTTATGAAATGTCCGTGCTTGGGCATGATTGCACCTGCATGTCAGTTGCAAGGGGGCAGAAACGAAAAAGGCCACGCGCAAGCGTAGCCATTATCCGTAATTCGGGCAGGGATCAGATCACTTGATCTTGCCTTCTTTATAATCGACATGCTTGCGCACCACCGGGTCATATTTACGGATGACCATCTTTTCGGTCATGGTGCGGGCATTTTTCTTGGTCACATAAAAATGGCCGGTGCCTGCGGTTGAATTCAGGCGGATCTTGATGGTGGTTGGCTTCGCCATTGGTATTCTCCTGCAACGAAAGGCTCTGACCTTTCGGGAAATCCTAGAAGCTCGCGTTGTAGCGCGCCCTTGGCCTCTGTCAACCCGATTGTGACGTCTGAAACCGCATTTTCGTGCCGATCCGCGTCGATAGACGGAATTGCACGCCCGGACGCATTACAATCAGAACGACACCACCTGGTCCGCCGCGTGGCTGGCAAGCCGGACGGCGCCATGTTGGCGCAATCTCTCAGGTGTTGCGATATACGCGCCATCCCGAGGGGAAAACCGACGGTCCTGGCAATCAAAAAGCCGTCATTGCGCCCCAGCACCGCGCAGACCACCGCGCAGACCACCGCGCCGCCATTCTCCAACGGGCCGGGGCGGGTCGGGTTGCCAATTCAGCTGGGGCTCAGCGGGTGGAAACCGGTGACATGATTGTCGCCGACAGGGATGAGGTGCTTGTCGTTCCATTTGATGCACTGGACGAAGTTATCGGCAAGATGGCCCATGTGGAGGGCTTGAAGTCTGATACGGTCAACTGCGCGGAAGGCCTGTAAGCCGGATTTTGTTCAGGGGTTGCCCCCGTCGATGACCATTCCTCTACGGCGGCTGTTACCAGACGCCTTTAGCTGCCAACCCGACCCCTCCTGATCAAAGCAATCAGGCGGGCGGTATCCCGCGAGCGGGACCAGCCCCGCGCGGGGGTCCTATTTGGCATTGCTCCTGGTGGGGCTTGCCGTGCCACCTTTGTTGCCAAAGGCGCGGTGGGCTTTTACCCCACCGTTTCATCCTTACCCCTACGGATAGGGGCGGTTTCATTTCTGTGGCGCTTTCCGTCGGGTTGCCCCGCCCGGGCGTTACCCGGCACCGTTGCCTTGTGGAGTCCGGACTTTCCTCGAAGGGTTGCCCCCTCGCGGCCATCCGGCCTTCCGCGCAATTCGGCATTTGCCAGCTTGGGCCTGTCGCGTCAATAGTTGACGCTGGCATATCATCTGGACACTTGTTAGCGTAACCATACACAGGCTTGGGCAAGTGCAAAGAATTTTGGGAGAAACGACATGACAAAGATATCATTGGGCCGCCGTGCCCTGATCATCGCCGCGACCGCGACGCTTGGCTGGTCGACACCGCTTTTGGCTGGCGGGCACCAGGTATTGGACAGCATCCACTTTCTGATCCCCGGAGGCGCCGGTGGCGGCTGGGACGGCACGGCACGCGGCACCGGAGAGGCATTGACCAGTGCCGGTCTGGTGGGCAGCGCATCTTACGAAAACATGTCGGGCGGCGGTGGCGGCAAGGCAATCGGGTTCCTGATCGAAAATGCCGACAGCCAGCATGGCACGTTGATGGTCAATTCCACGCCGATCGTGATCCGGTCGCTTACGGGCGTGTTCCCGCATAACTTTCGCGACCTCACGTTGGTGTCGGGCACCATCGGTGACTATGCGGCGATGGTTGTCAGCAAGGACAGCCCGATCAATTCGATGGCTGATCTGATTGCCGCCTATGACGCCGACCCCAAAAGCACCGCAATCGGCGGCGGGTCAGTGCCCGGAGGCATGGACCATCTGGTGGCGGCAATGGTGATGGAAGCGGCCGGCAAGGATGCCCTGAACGTCAAGTACATTCCGTATGACGCAGGCGGCAAAGCCATGGCGGCGTTGTTGTCAGGCGAGATTTCAGCCCTTAGCACCGGGTTCTCTGAGGCGGTTGATCTGGCCAATGCCGGTGAGGTCAAGATTATCGGGGTGACGTCGGACGAACGGGTTGATGCCTACGGTGACGCGATGACCATGAAGGAACAGGGCATCGACGTGAATTTTGTCAACTGGCGCGGGTTCTTTGCCGCCCCCGGCCTGCCGGCCGAAGATCTGGCCGCGTATCAGGCGGCAATTTCCGCCATGTATGACACCCCGGAATGGGAAGTGGTGCGGGCCCGTAACGGCTGGGTCAATATCCACAACTCGGGTGATGATTTCCGTAGCTTTCTTGAGCAACAGGAAAAAGTCATTGGTGACCTGATGAAGAAGCTGGGATTTTTGTAAATCCCAGCCGGTGCGGCGGGGTTAACCCCGCCCTACCATCCTATTGAAGGCGGGGGGAGGTTCTTTATGGCGCTTGACCGCTGGATCGCGCTGATCATTCTGGGGGTATCGCTGATCTATGGCTATACGGCCTGGTTCACCATGGATGCCAGCCTGCCGCCGTTCATGCAGCGCAATCCGATCTGGCCCAGCACATTCCCCAAGGTGCTGTCAGTCATGGCGACCCTAGCCGCTTTGGTGATCCTGCTGGGGTTTGAGAAAGCCCCGGGTCGGGTCAAGAAACCGGACATGGATTACCGCCGCCTTGGGGAATACAAAGTCGGTCAGGCCATCGCTCTTTTGTGCCTGATGGTGGCTTATGCGCTGCTCCTGCGCCCGGCAGGGTTTCTGATCTCGACGTTCGGGTTCCTGATTATTGGCGCGACATTGTTGGGCGAACGCCGGTTCCACATATTGATACCGGTTGTGGCGCTGGCCACCGGCCTGATCTGGTATCTGGTTCAGGAGGTGTTGGGCATATTCCTGCGCCCCTGGCCGTTTTTCATGGGATAGAATGGGTAAATACACATGCTTGAAGGTATCCTGATTGGCCTGACCACGGCGCTGTCGCTTACCAACATTCTGATGGTCATCGGCGGTTGCCTGATCGGTACCTTCATCGGCATGTTGCCCGGCCTTGGGCCGATGTCGATCATTGCCATCATGATCCCTGTCGCCATCAGCATTGGCGACCCCTCCACGGCCCTGATCCTGTTGGCCGGGGTGTATTACGGCGCGATCTTTGGCGGATCAACCTCGTCGATCCTGCTGAATGCCCCCGGCGTGGCCGGCACGGTTGCCACCTCGTTCGACGGCTATCCGATGGCGCGCGCAGGCAAGGCCGGCAAGGCGTTGACGATTGCCGCGATTGCGTCGTTTGCCGGGGGCACCATCGGGGCGATCCTGTTGATGATATTCGCGCCGATGCTGTCCAACGTCGCACTTTTGTTTCATTCGGCCGAATATTTCGCCCTGATGGTGGTGGGCCTGTCGGCCATTGCCGCGTTTGCCGGCACCGGACAGGTTGGCAAGGCGATCCTGATGACGGTTCTGGGCCTGATGATGGCCACCGTCGGAGAGGGCGCGTTATACAACCTGCCCCGCTTTACTTTCGGCCTGCTTGATCTGCAATCGGGGTTCAGCTTTATCACCCTGGCCATGGCGATGTTCGCCTTGCCAGAAGCCCTGTTTCTGGTGATGAACCCGGCCCGGTCCGACCCCGCAGGGGCCAGCGGCAAGATCACCGACCTGCGCATAACCCGCGCCGAAGCCCGCGCCATTGCCCCGGTGATTGGCCGCCAATCATTGCAAGGCTTCTTTATCGGCGTTTTGCCCGGTGCCGGCGCCACCATCGCGTCATTTCTGGGCTATGCGGTTGAACGCAACATCGCCCCGAAACACGAACAGGCCGAGTTCGGCCATGGCTCGGTCAAAGGCCTTGCCGCACCTGAGGCGGCCAATAATGCCGCCTGTACCGGGTCGTTTGTGCCGTTGCTGACGCTGGGCATTCCCGGGTCAGGCACCACGGCGATCCTGTTGGGGGCGCTGATTGCGTTGAATGTCAGCCCCGGACCAAGGTTGATGATTGATAGCCCGGAAATCTTTTGGGCGGTGATCATTTCGATGTATATCGGCAATCTGGTGTTGCTGATCCTGAACCTGCCTTTGATCCCCTATATTGCCAAAATCCTTGCCATACCGCGCACATTCCTGATCCCGTTCATCCTGTTCTTCACCCTGATGGGGGCCTATATCGGCCAGAACAATGCCACCGAACTGCTTATCCTTGTGGGCATGGGCGTCGCCGCCACGGTGCTGCGCTTTGCCGACTATCCGTTGGCGCCCTTGCTGATCGGATTTATTCTGGGGCGGATGCTGGAAGATAATTTTGCCCGCTCGATGCAACTTTATGACGGTATCAGTTTCGTGATCGAACGCCCCATGACCATGGGTCTGCTGGTCATCGCCCTGCTGTTGATGGTGTTGCCCAGCCTGCGCGCGCGGATCGCCAAAGCCCGCGCACGTGGCATTGCCGACGGCGATTGATGCTTGACGATGCCGGGCAGTCTTGGGCTAACATTCAGGCCCAGCCAAACTCGGAATACCCTTGGCCTGCGAGGACATGACCAATCGACGCGCGCACATACGGCACAATGTTGCCCGGCAGATCACCCACATCCTGCCACCCCATTGCATCACATTTCCCGGGTTCCATATTCACCGGCTTACCTTGCCATTGCGCGGCCTCAAAGAACAGCGACAATCGTTCCTCGCCCTCAAACCGGTGCAGCGTATGCACCAGTGCCAGATCATCCGGCGCGATCAAAAGCCCCGCCTCTTCCTGCGCCTCGCGTGCCATGGCAGCGCGAAAGGTCTCGCCGCCATCCACATGCCCGGCCACAAGGCTGTAAAACCCATCCATATAGCCGGTCTGAAATCGGCGCAGCATCAGCAGGCTGGTCCCCTGCCTCAGAATCAGATGCACCTCGGGAATGATCTTGAACCGCACGGCGCTTTACTCCAAAGCCGCCCGCATCTTTTCCACGTGGCCCGACAGGATATCCGCGTCCGCCATGGTTCCCGGTGGGCGCAAAGCCTGGCCTTTGTGGCGTGGTAACACATGGACATGCAGATGGTACACCTCTTGCCCGCCGGCAGCTTCGTTGAACTGCTGGATAGTGATGCCACCCGCCGCAAACGCACGCATGGCGGCCTTTGACAGCTTTTGCACCGTTGCCATCACCGCCGCCATCTGGTCCGGGTTGGCATCCAGCAAATTGCGGGCCGGGGTTTTGGGAATCACCAGAAGATGCCCATCGGCGCGGGGCATAATGTCAAGAAAGGCAAATGTGCCCTCATCCTCATAGATTTTGTAACAAGGCAATTCCCCCGCCAGGATTTTGGCGAATATGTTGTCATTGTCATAGCTCATGGACCAGTATCCTTTGCAGAGTCTTTGAAGTCGGTTGCCTTGCAATTCTTGCTGACCCCCTGCTTGATGGTCAAGCAGGAACACGTTCCTAAACCTACCTGTACAAAGATTGGTTTATTGCAATCACCCGGCTTTGGCAGCGGTGGAACGGGTCATCCCCCCCCAACGATCCATCCTGTGCCAGATACAGGCGCGGCAATATATCCCGGCCAGAATCCAAGATGGCCATTGATGCCAAACAGACACCGCTTTAGAACCTCTTTCAACTTGCACACGTCCTTTCGGGGAAATGTGCCCACTGCTATAGGAGGCACGCAATGGCAGACGCAGCCATTCATGGGGATGATCACGGCGACGAGCGCAGCTTTTTCGTCCGTTGGTTCATGTCCACGAACCATAAAGATATTGGCATTCTCTATCTGGTCGCTTCGGCGCTGGCCGGGTTCATTGCCGTGTCATTCACCATCTATATGCGTATGGAGCTTATGGAGCCGGGCGTTCAGTACATGTGCATGGAAGGCGCGCGGATGTTCGCCGATGCGAATTCTGTGTGTACGCCCAATGGCCACCTTTGGAACGTACTGATCACCTATCACGGCGTGCTGATGATGTTCCTTGTGGTCATCCCCGCCCTGTTCGGCGGGTTTGGCAATTATTTCATGCCCTTGCAGATTGGCGCGCCGGATATGGCGTTCCCGCGGATGAACAACCTGTCGTTCTGGATGTATATTGCGGCGTTGACCATGGGTGTGGCCTCGATGTTGTCACCCGGTGGTGACGGACAACTGGGTTCAGGCGTTGGCTGGCTGTTGTATCCGCCGCTTTCCAGCAACGAAAGCGGCATGGCAATGGATCTGGCGATCTTTGCCGTACACCTGTCTGGCGCCAGTTCGATCCTGGGCGCGATCAACATGATCACCACGTTCCTGAACATGCGTGCACCGGGAATGACCCTGTTCAAAGTGCCACTGTTTGCCTGGTCGATCTTTATTACTGCCTGGCTGATCCTGCTGAGCCTGCCGGTTCTGGCGGGTGCGATCACCATGTTACTGATGGACCGCAACTTTGGTTTCACCTTCTTTGACCCTGCTGGCGGCGGCGATCCGGTGCTGTACCAACATATCCTGTGGTTCTTTGGCCACCCGGAAGTGTACATCGTGATCCTGCCCGGCTTTGGCATCATCAGCCACGTTATCTCGACCTTCAGCCGCAAACCGTTGTTCGGTTATCTGCCGATGGTCTGGGCGCTGATCGCCATTGGCGGTCTTGGCTTTGTCGTCTGGGCACACCACATGTACACAGTCGGTATGAGTCTGGATCAACAGGCCTATTTCATGCTGGCCACGATGGTCATTGCGGTGCCAACAGGCGTCAAGGTGTTCAGTTGGATCGCCACCATGTGGGGCGGCTCCATTGAGTTCAAGACGCCGATGCTGTTTGCCCTTGGCTTTTTGATCCTGTTCACTGTTGGTGGCGTGACCGGCGTTGTGCTTTCTCAGGCAGCCGTGGACCGGGTTTATCATGACACCTACTATGTTGTGGCGCATTTCCACTATGTAATGAGCCTTGGAGCAGTGTTTACCATCTTTGCCGGTATCTACTATTACATCGGCAAGATGTCGGGCCGTCAGTATCCTGAATGGGCGGGCAAGCTGCATTTCTGGACCTTCTTCGTCGGTGCCAACCTGACCTTTTATCCTCAGCACTTTCTGGGCCGTCAGGGCATGCCGCGTCGCTATATCGACTATCCCGAGGCATTTGCCCTTTGGAACTACTGGTCGAGCATTGGCGCGTTCCTGTCGTTTGGATCGTTCCTGTTTTTCTTCGGGGTCATCTGGTACACACTGACGCGCGGTGCCAAGATCACCGAGAACAACTATTGGAACGAATACGCCGATACGCTGGAATGGTCCCTGTCCTGCCCGCCGCCCGAACATACGTTCGAGATTCTGCCAAAGCAGGAAGAATGGGACAAGCCGGTCTCGCATTAGATCGCAGGCCAGACAGAACATCAAAAACGGGCCCCGGCAATTGCCGGGGCCCGTTTTGGTTTGACCAAAGGGGTTGCCCAAAGAATTCCCCACCTTGATCTCAGAATCGGCACAATCGTTGGCAATACTCAACCACACGGACCGGGCTGCATGACTGCCGCCGATTAATGACCTGCCGCTGATCCGCACGACCCGGGGGACACAACAAATTTGATCAAAAGCCGGAGCCAGAAGCCATGAACAGACCTCAGCCACCCGAGACAGACGCCTCTCGTTCGACGCCACACTGGCACCGGCGCGTGACCTCAAGCAATCTTGATGCCCCGCCCGTGGACAGTGAAACCGCCGCAATGTTTCGCGCCATGCTTTACCCGGCGATCATGCAGTCGTCCAATTGGTCGACACTGACAGACCGGCTGCGAATCAAAGGGTACGGGCTGGCCATGCGGGACGGGCGCCTGTTCCTGACCTGCCAGCAGACCGGCGCACGCGTGTGCAGCTTTCGCTTTCTTGGCATGCCGCTGGTTGACCTGGTGGCCCGCATTGGCCGCCCCATCGTTCGCGCCTTGCCCGGCAAATCCGGGGATGGAGACATCCTGGGCGCATACCCCCAATCATAGATGCAAAGTGCGCAATCAGGCATCAGACCTGGCGACAATCGGCCCGCTGGCGTGCCCCCCTATGCAGGCAATTCGCAATTGGTTAGGATCAGGCCAACAGGTAAATCGGCCGTAAGAGCCGATCAATCACCCATAAAGCAAAAGCAGTATTCAAGTGTCACAAACCCTTCAGTACGATGAAGTTATCGAGTCCAACGGCATCAAGATCCCGTTTGTCCCGCATATCATCACCCCGAAAATCGAACGCCCCATGCGCAACAACCGCTATGAAAAGGGTGAATGCGAATTGCTGCGTGCAATCCTGCGACCGGGCGACCGGGTGTTGGAATTTGGTGCCGGTGTTGGCCTGATCTCGTCTGTGGCCGCGTTGGTCGACGGGGTCGAGGCCGTCACCGCAATTGAGGCCAACCCCGACCTGATCCCGGTGATCCGCGAAACCCATGCCTTGAACAACGTCAAAACCGTTGATCTGCGCAACGGCGTGATTGTCGCCTCGGATCGTAAACGCGCACCGTTCTATTTGCGCGCTGATTTCTGGGCCTCATCCATGGAGCCAGAATCGCGGGCCTATGAGAAAAAGAAACACCTGCCGTGTTACAGCATCCACGCCCTGATCACGGAAACCCGCCCCAGCGTCATTATCTGCGATATCGAAGGCGGTGAAATGGGGCTGTTTGACGAGGCCGACCTGTCACAGGTCCGTGCCATGGTGGTCGAATTCCATCCCAAGGTTTACGGTGCCGACATCGTCGAAAGCATCACCAAAGGCATCCAGGACAAAGGCCTGATCTTTCAGGTGCCGGACAAACCGTCATCGGTGCGGTGTTTTGTGCGCGACAAGAATGCGCCCAAACCCGCCACCATCAACCCAGCCCAACCCGACCAAGCCAAGATTGCCAAGCCGCAAAACCCCAATCTGGCCCATCTGACTGACAAGCCCTGGAAAGACAAATCCGCCAACGTGCTGATCACCACCTGCATGAAAGACGAAGGGCCGTTCATCCTTGAATGGCTGGCCTGGCACAAATCCATCGGCATCGACAACTATGTGATCTTTACCAATGATTGCACCGATGGCACCGACCTGTTGCTGGATCGTCTGGATCAAATGGGCGAATTGCGCCACCTGCCCAACCCGGCGCTGGCCACAAAGGCCACCGCCTTCCAACAATATGTGCTGGCCTATACCCCGCATCTGTCCGAATTCAAACGCGCCGACCTGTATATTTCCATGGATGTGGATGAGTTTATCAATATCCGTATCGGTGCCGGACATATGGACGACCTGCTGGCCAAAACCGGGCCGTTCGATGCCCTGTCGATCAGTGAATTGAACCATGGCAGCAATAATATGGAAGCCTTTGAACCCGGTCTTATGACCGAGCAGTTCCCAGGCCATCAACGTGAAACCCCAGGCCCCGCAAAATCAAGACGCGGCGTGAAAACCATCGTGCGCCTAGGTGACAAGCTTGAGTATATTCGCAATCACCGGCCTGACCTGCGCCACGATGCCGGTGCCGTGACCTGGCTTGACGGGTCTGGCAATCCACTGGAGAGCCTGCACCGTGATGCCAATGAAAATGGTCTTGACGTGCGCGGAACCTATGACTACTTGGTGCTTGACCACTTCCCGCTGCGTTCGCTCAACTCATATCTGGTGAAAATGTACCGTGGCGATGTTGTTGTCGCCAACAAGATGGTGTCACAGCGTTATTGGCGAATGCGCAACCGCAACTATGAACCGACGTCCGGCTTTTCGCGCCAACAAAGTGGCTTTCGCAAAAAGCTGGCCGCGCTGATGCAAGACAAGGTTCTGGCGCAATTGCACAAAGATTGCTGTGCTGCACATCAGGCCCGGATCGAGGTTCTGTTGCAAGAGCCTGAGTTCCAGGTCCGCAAACAATGGATTTTTGACAATGCCTGGGATGCGGGCAACGCCTGATCCCGTAGCCTCAAAAACCCGCCCCGTCGCAGTCTTTATCATTTTGATGCCTGTCTCATCCGGATTGAATGCGTATTTCAATGTCATTTGGCCAGTGATCCCGACAACATCCGGGTGAATTTTCCGTCCATCCGGTGCCGGACCGAATGGAAAGGCCTCCGAATGTCCGGGCGCGCGAACTTCTCTCATTGCCGCGAATAAAGCACATTGTTATAGGTGGTCGCCGGTTTGGTTTCGTTTCGGCGCAGGTAAGAAAAATTTTGTATCACGGAAGTAATCGCACCCGGCTATATAACGCCGGGCCAGGCAGAAATGGGGAAAATACAATGCCAAATGAACTTGTTAAGGGCTACGAGAGGTTCCGCAAGGGTTACTTTTTGCAAAACAGGGATCGTCTGCTGACTCTGGCACAAGGCCAGTCACCGCGCATCGCGTTGGTATCGTGCTGCGATTCCCGTGTTGACCCGACAGTGGTGTTCGACACGTCACCGGGCGAACTGTTCGTCGTGCGAAATGTCGCAAATCTGGTGCCGCCCTGTGAAGATGGCGGGTTTTTCCATGGCACAAGTGCGGCTTTGGAATTTGCTGTGACGGGATTGAATGTTTCGGATATTGTCGTTCTCGGGCATGCCCAATGCGGTGGTATTGCCGCCTTGATGGACAAACAACCCAATACTGAAAACCAGTCATTCATCGACCATTGGATGTCACTGGCCGCACCGGCCCGTGAGGCCGCGCTGGCAGGAGACGCGCAAAACCGTTATCAGGCGTGCGAGCATTCGGCAATTGAACTGTCGCTGCAAAACCTGATGACGTTTCCCTTTATCAAATCACGCGTGGACCAGGGCACATTGTCCATCCATGGCTGGTACTATGATCTGGCGCAAAGCACGCTATCGCGGTTTGAAAGCTCGGAAAAAGGGTTTGTCTCGCTGACGGACAACTAACCGTTGCCGGACAAGCCAACACCGCGATAAGGCATTTTTGGGGTTGGGTGTAACCTGGCCCGGCAATTCGGCCGGGCTGATGAAACCGCCCAGTTTAACCGCCAGCCCTGAACACTCAATTCTGCCAAGGACGTTCTATTGCAGCGTCCCAACAACGCCATGAAATGGCGCGCTCGCGAAATCCAGCCGTGTAAGTCGGGGTGATTTTCTTTGTGTCATAGTGTCATAGTGTCATAGGGTCCACCTTTGGAGAGTTTTACTCACCGGGAAACCCGGGGCGGTTCAGTCTGCCAGAATTATCGAAAGCCTGCACATCCCAACCAACGGAACACCATCATGACAAACCCTTCCTTCGAGTTCTCGCATGCCATCACCCGCAAGCCCGCCAAAAGCGTCATTGCAGGACTGCGCGCTGAGGATACCGGAACACCGGACTTTGCGCAGATGGAAATGGATCACGCCACTTATGTAGCCACCCTGACTGAGACCGGGGCCGAGGTGATCGAGCTTCCGGCACTTGAGAATTTTCCCGATTCCGTATTCGTCGAGGATGATGCGCTATGCCTCAGGGATATCGCTATTTTGATGCGCCCGGGTGCTGCTTCGCGCATGGGGGAAGTGGCACATATGGCCGGCACCCTTCGTGGCCAATATGAAAATGTGTTCGAGATCAAAGGCCCCGGCTTTATCGAGGGCGGCGATATCCTGACAACAGCGCGCGAGATCCTTATTGGCAAATCCGCACGAACAGATGCAGCAGGCGTCGCCGAGTTGCGCGATATAGTGACCAGGTTCGGCTACACGCTGCGCGAGGTGCAAACGCCCGCCGATGTATTGCATTTCAAGACCGATTGCTCGCTGTTGGATGGTGAAACGATCCTTGCCACGAAACGCCTGGATGCCTCGGGCTGTTTTGAAGGCTACCGGGTTTTACATACCGCCGATGGTGAAGAAGCCGCCGCCAATGCGATCCGCTTTAACCAGTTTGTCATCATGGCCGCGGGTTTCCCAAAAACCTCTGAAATGTTGCGCAGCAATGGCTATGAGGTCCGCGAAATCAACAACACTGAGTGCGCCAAAATCGATGGCGGCATGTCATGCCTGTCGCTTAGGTTTTAGGGGCCCGGCCTGCGCCTGCCGCCACTACTGGGATCAGCACGCTAAGGACAAATAACGGCCAGCATGGCACCCCGCCACAACCTTGGTGCCCAGAGCTGCATTCGACACAAAGGGCGCAAAACGGACGTTGGGCAGTCTTGATGAGACTGGCATTTGAGGTACCTGTCGGACTTACAAATATTTAGGCAGATTTTGGATATGCGCCCCGCATCGGGCTTTTGAAACGGCACCAGCGACTTTAGCGCGACAATAGTCAACACATCTGCATTATGTCGACTGTATTGTCGGCCAGTGGTGCCGCACCGAACAGTTGTGCAAACCAGGCATCCGATATAGGTTTGCTTATCCACAACTAAGAATCTGCTGCGAATATCTAAAAAATCCTGGGAGGATACTATGAAATTCAAAACGCTCGCACTCGCGCTTGCGACAGGTCTGACGATGACCGGCACGGCATTTGCGCAAACTGAAATTCAGTGGTGGCATGCCTTTAGCGGCCGGCTTGGCGACTTGCTGGCAGAGCAGGTCGACCAGTTCAATGCCAGCCAAAGCGACTATAAGGTGGTCGGTGTCAACAAGGGTAATTATTCCGAGACACTGAATTCCGGCATCGCGGCGTTTCGCGCCGGTGAACAGCCCACCATCCTGATGGTATTTGAAGTTGGCACAGCCTCGATGATGGCAGCCGAGGGCGCTATCAAGCCAGTTTACCAGGTGATGGCCGAAAGCGGTGCGGCGTTTGATCCGGACGCCTATCTGGGCGCGGTGAAAGGCTATTACACCAACACCGATGGCCAGATGCTGTCGCTGCCATATAATTCATCGACCCCGGTGCTTTATGTGAACCGCGACATGTTTAGCAAAGCCGGAATGGACCCGGACATGGACCTGTCGACCTGGGAAAATGTCGGGGTTGCGCTGGACGGGCTGAAAGACGCCGGTGTCAGCTGCCCGCTGACCACCGCCTGGCAAAGCTGGGTGCATCTGGAAAACCTGTCGGCCTATCACAACGTGCCATTCGCGTCCAAAGACAACGGGTTTGCCGGGCTGGATACCGAGCTTTCGTTCAACGGGCCGGTTCAGGTCAAGCACATCCAGACCATGGGTGACTGGGCCAAGGACGGCAAGTTCATCTACAATGGCCGACGCAATGAAGGTGGTGCAAACTTCCGGGCCGGTGAATGCGCGCTGTTCACCGAAAGCTCTGCCGGTTACGCCGGTGTGAAGGCCAATGCGGAATTTGACTTTGAAATCCGCGCTCTGCCTTATTGGGGTGACGTTGCGGGTGCACCGCAAAACACCATCATCGGCGGTTCGTCGCTGTGGGTCATGGCAGGCAAATCAGACGAGCAATACAAGGCCGCCGCCCAGTTCCTGAGCTTTCTGTCTAGCTCTGACATTCAGGCGATCTGGCACCAGAACACCGGCTATCTGCCGATCACTCTGGCCGCGGCCACCCAAACCGAGGCTGAAGGGTTCTACGATGCCAACCCCGGCACCGAGATCGCCGGCATTCAGATGACGGCAAAAGAGCCGACGTCCAATTCCAAGGGTCTGCGTCTGGGTTCGTTTGATCAGATCCGTGGCATCATCGACGAAGAGCTGGAGGCCGTCTGGGTCGGTGATAAAACCGCCCAGGCAGCGATGGACAGCGCGGTCGAGCGTGGCAACGTGCTGCTGCGCCGCTTTGAACAAGCCAACCGCTAAGTAAAAAGGCTGGCGCAGCCCTGTTAACGGGGCTGCGCCACACCTGACCTCATGGAAAAACGCGTAAAATTCAAGGGCTGGCGGTTGCCGATGCTATTGCTGTTGCCACAGGTGCTGGTGACGGTGGTGTTTTTCTTTTACCCGGCCGGTCAGGCGATCTGGCAGTCGCTGTTCATATCTGACCCGTTTGGGTTAAAGTCGCAATTCGTCGGTTTGGGAAATTTTGAGTATCTGCTGGCCGACAGGTTTTATCGCGCATCTTTTGCCACCACAGCCATATTTTCCGGACTGACGACAGTTGTGTCGATGGGTGTTGCGCTGTATCTGGCGGTGCTGGCGGACCGGTTGATCAAAGGCTCTGGCGTGTACCGGACCTTGCTGATCTGGCCCTATGCGGTGGCGCCTGCGGTGGCCGGTGTGCTGTGGTTGTTCATGTTCAACGGCCGGGTCGGCATTGTGACCTGGTATCTGGGGCTGATGGGGTATGACTGGAACCATGTGCTGAACGATGGCGAGGCCATGGGGCTGGTGGTGGTCGCCTCAAGCTGGGGGCGGATCAGTTACAACTTTCTGTTTTTCCTGGCCGGGCTACAGGCGATCCCGAAATCGGTGATCGAGGCGGCGGCGATTGACGGAGCGCAGTTCTGGACCCGGTTTCGCACCATCATATTTCCGCTGCTGTCACCGGTGACGTTTTTCCTGCTGGTGGTGAACATCGTCTATGCGTTTTTTGAAACCTTCGGCGTTATCCACACCATCACCAGCGGTGGCCCGCAACAGGCCACCACCATTTTGGTCTACAAGGTATTTTCCGATGGCTTTGTCGGGCAGGACCTTGGATCGTCCGCGGCGCAATCGGTAATCCTGCTGGTCATCGTCGGGGCGCTGACCATCGTACAGTTCAAGTTTATCGAACGACGGGTGCATTACTGATGCCCCGAGCAAATGAATCAGGCATGGTACGCAAACGTGGGGTTGGCTACTGGCTGACCCATCTGGGGCTGATCATCGGTGTGTTGTTCATTTTCTTCCCGATCTGGCTGGCCTTTGTTGCCTCAACCGTCAGCCAGCAAGAGATTGTCAGACCGCCGATGCCGCTGTGGCCGGGCGACCAGTTTATCGAAAACTACACAGCGGCACTGTTTTCCGGGGTCAATGTGCCGGTGGCAAAGATGCTGCTGAATTCGCTGATCATGGCACTGGGCATCGCGTTGGGCAAAATCGTCATTTCGCTGCTGTCGGCATTTGCCATCGTCTATTTCAACTTTCCGGGGCGGCGGTTTTTCTTCTGGATGATTTTTCTGACCCTGATGCTGCCGGTTGAGGTGCGCATCGTGCCGACCTTTCAGGTGATCGCCAATTTCGGCATGCTGAACAGCTACTCTGGCCTGATCTTTCCGCTGATTGCTTCGGCCACTGCCACGTTTCTGTTCCGTCAGTATTTCATGACCGTGCCCGATGAACTGGCCGAGGCCGCCCGCGTCGATGGTGCCCGCCCGATGCAGTTTTTCTGGCACATCCTGCTGCCGATGAGCCGCACCAACATCGCCGCCCTGTTCGTGATCCTGTTCATCTATGGCTGGAACCAGTATCTGTGGCCGCTGCTGATCACCACGGACCCGGAAATGAATACCATCGTCATGGGCATCAGACAGATGTTCCCGTCGGGTGATGATGTGGCCGACTGGCCGGTGATCATGGCGACATCCATTCTGGCGATGATCCCGCCGATCATCGTCGTGATTTCAATGCAGAAACTTTTCATCCGCGGCCTTGTGGACAGCGAGAAATAAACCATGGCAACCTTGAAACTTGACGGTCTGAAAAAAAGCTTTGGCGACACCAAAGTGATCCACGGCATCGACATTGACATTGCCGAGGGCGAATTCATCGTCATTGTCGGCCCGTCCGGTTGCGGCAAGTCAACACTGCTGCGGATGGTGGCCGGGCTGGAAACTGTCACAAGCGGCGAAATTCAGATCAACGGGGTCCGGGTGAACGACCTGGAGCCGATGGACCGTAACATCGCCATGGTGTTTCAGAATTACGCGCTTTACCCGCATATGAACGTGTTTGACAACATGGCCTATGGGCTTAAAATCGCCAAAACCCCCAAGCCCGAAATCGCCGAGCGGGTCCAGACCGCCGCCAAATTGCTGCAACTCGAAGACTTTCTACAACGCCGCCCACGCGAATTGTCGGGCGGTCAGCGCCAGCGCGTGGCAATGGGCCGCGCGATTGTACGCAGGCCCGCTGTATTCCTGTTTGATGAACCGCTTTCAAACCTGGACGCCAAACTGCGGGTGCAAATGCGGCTGGAGATCAGGGAACTGCAAAGATCGCTTGGGGTCACGGCACTTTACGTGACCCATGATCAGGTGGAAGCCATGACGCTTGCCGACCGGATGATCGTGATGAACGACGGTGTTGCCGACCAGATCGGTGCGCCGCTTGATGTGTATAAAAATCCTGCAACCACGTTTGTTGCCGGCTTTATCGGCTCGCCTGCCACCAACTTTTTTGGTACCGATGAGGTGACTGTCAATCGAAACAAGGCCCTGATGTCAGCCTTTAGCGATGCCGAGCGTGCAGTCCTTGAGAAACCCGCAACGATGATCGGCGTCCGGCCAGAGCATTTACAAGTTTGCGAACCACATGACGCTTATCTGACGTTGAGCGTCAACTACTCGGAAGCATTGGGCGCCGAAACACTGATCCACGGGAAACTGCCAATGGGTACTGCTATTACGATCCGTCAAAACGGCCATTTGCCCCTGCCCGAGGGCGGCCAGGAACTGGGGGCCGTTTGGTCCGAAAATTCCGTCATGGTATTTGATCAAAACGGCAAGCGCGTTTAAATGCATTTGGCTGGGCTGCGCAAGCACGTACTCTTGCATATATTGCCTGTTTTGTGCCCGGTATCTGGGTGAATGCCCTGGTTAAAGCGTTTCGCGTTCGAATTGAATTTAGTTTCAGGGCGCCGCGTCGCTCTTGCCAACCACACGCCCGTCTTCAAGGGTAACGATCCGGTCGGCCTGTTCCAGAATGCGCCCGTCGTGGGTTACCATGATCGTGGTGGTGCCACGCTCGGCACCCAGCCGTTTCAGTATTTTCACCACGTTCATACCACTTTCCCGGTCAAGTGCGGCCGTCGGTTCGTCCGCAAACACCACCTCTGGGTTCCCGACCAGCGCACGGGCCACTGCAACCCTTTGTTTTTGACCGCCAGACAGATTTCCGGGCAGGTACTCCACCCGGTCAGCCAGCCCCACAAGGCCCAGAATATGCGCCGCCGCCTCGCGGGTTTGGCGTTTATCAATGCCTCGGCCATGGACCTGCAAGCCCATCATCACGTTCTGGATCGCACTCAGGCTTTCGTGCAGGTTATGGGCCTGAAAGATAAACCCCGATCTGCGCCGCAGCATTTCATTGGTGGCCGTGCTTGCGCCATTCAATTCGTGCCCAAGCAGCTGAACCGATCCGTCCATAACATCCCGCAAGCAACCAATCAGCGTCAGAAAGGTGGTCTTGCCCGACCCGGACGGCCCCATCAGCACCGTCAGGCTGCCGCGGCGAAAAGACAAATCAACGTCGTAAATCGCCTGTTTGCGCGCCTCTCCGGTGCCAAACCAATGGTTCAGCCCTTTGACAACAATCGCCGTTTCGTCCGGTTTCGTATTCAAAACAGGTCCGCCGGATCAGCCGCAGCAAGGCGGCGGGTGGCAATCGCCCCGGACAAGGCACAGGCCGCCAACGTGCCAACAAAAACCATGATCGCCGTTTCAGCCGTCATTGCCACCGGCAATCCGGTCTTGGCGTGCAATATGCTCAACAATCCCGACGCGACGATCACCCCCGGCGCAAACCCGAATATCGCCAGGATCATCGCCTCTTCCAGAACGATGCCAAGGAAAAACTTGTGGCTATACCCCATCGCTTTGAAGGTGGCGTATTCGCGCAGATGTGCGGCCACATCGGTGGACAGGACCTGATAGACGATGACGATGCCAACCAAAATACCGATCACCACACCAAAACCAAATATCAACCCGGTCGGGCGCTGGGTGTTTTGATAGGCCAGATCCTCGGCACGGGCATCGGCGAAACTGCGGATGCGCAAAGATTTGTCGCCGATAGTATCACGAAGCCGCGCAACAACCGCGCCAACATCTTCGCCACGCGCAACCTGTAACAGGATATGATCGGGTGCGCCGGAAATGCGCTTGCCAAACAGGTTCAAAAAGGTCTGGTCCGAGACAAACAGATAGCCATCCGTGCCAAACCCGCCACCACCCGAAAAGCTGTCCACCAGGGAAATGGTTTTGCCCGAATATTCAAATGTTTCAGGCGAATGCGGTCGGATACCACCCAGCATCTCGGCGTCAAGGCCACGGGTATTGCGGTCAATGATCGCCGCATTCAGCAAAGGCAGCTGCGCGACCTTGTGCGCCATTTCCGGGTTTAGAAAACCAGTTGCATGGGGATCAACGCCAAAAATTTGCAACAGCACCTGCCCCTTGGGGCGTTCCCAGGCCAGATTTGCAACAAAAAGCGACACCCCCCCGGTGACGCCCGGGTCGGCCAGCGCCTGAAACAACCGCTGACGCGCCACATTGCCGCCTTCGGTCATCGAATTGGCGTCTTCGGCGGAAATCATGATATCGGCGTCAAAATAGGCGTATTGTTGCAACGTCGCCGTGGTCATCGATCCGGCAATACCCAGTTGAACAATCACCAGCACGTTGGCAAACGCCACCCCGGCAATGGCCGAATAAAGCCGCGCGCGATTGTGCGTCAGTTGCAGCCAGCCAATCGGCAACCGGCCCAGCAGGCGTTCCAGCAGACGGGTCATTCAGCAGGCTCTGCATTTTCGGGGCCTGTTCTGGTGTCAATCCGCGCCACCGCCTCAAGGTTGGTATAGCGCGCCGCAACCCGTGACGCGTCGGGATCAAGCCGCACCAGAACCTCAAATACCCGCGCATCCAGATTGGCGGCGGTATCGTTGGAAATCAGTTCTTGCCGCCCGACAATCAGGCCGATCCGCGTGACCACACCGGTCAGGGTGCGGCCAATCGCCGGGGCAACAATTTCAACCGGCTGGCCGACCTGAACAAGGGCAATCCTGTCCTGATAAACCTCAACCTCGGCCATCATCTGGCTGGTATCGCCCATCTCCATGATCCCTTTCAGCGGCGGATGCTCGCCCGGGCGGGCATGGATATCCAGAACCACACCGGCAATCGGTGCCACAACGCGGGCCCGGTCAAGATCAAGCCGTGCCCGCCCCAGATCAACCAAAGCTGCATCAAGATTACGCGCCGCAACAATTACATCGGGCTGTTCGTGGATGTCGTCACTGGCAAAACGTGCCAAAGTGGCACGGGCCTTTTCCACCGCGCGGTTGGCTTGCCGATCAACCGATTGGGCCGTGTTCAACGCCGCTTTGGTCGTCACCTGACGCTCAAACAACTCTTCGGCGCGCACCCGGTCCGATTTGGCCACCTCGGCGGCGGCTTCGGCCTGTTCCAGCACTGCGCGGGCCTCGTTCAGGCTATTTTGCACCGATTGTCTGACCTGCATCAGGGTGGCCTCGCGCACGCCAACAATGGCCTGCGCGCCTAAAACCGCGCTTTCCAACTGCGCCAGGTTGTCCAGCCGCGCCACCACTTGACCTTTGGTCAGAACATCCCCCACAGTCACCAGAATCTCACTGATACGCGCGTCCCCGGCACCCGAAGGGGCCGCCACCGGCGAAATGTCACCGTTTGGTATCAGACGCGCCAAACCGACCACATCACTGATCTGCATGGTATCGAGCATGTCCTGCGGCACGTCGATTTCCGGTGGAATTGCAAACGGCGTGTCAGATCCGCCGCCCGGCTTCATCCCGGTCAGTTCGAAAAACTTCTGCGGGCCAGGCGGCTGAAAATAAAGGCCGATGATGGCACCACAGAACAACAGGACCGGCACCATCAGCAACGGCAGAAGCCTGCGAATGATGCCGGGTTTACGCGGCCCTTGCCTGGTTGGTTCAGGGTTCGCACTGTCCGAACGCCCGATCACCTGCATCGGCAAACCAGCCTGGGTTGTATCGTCCTGATCAGACATATCGGCGCCCTTTTCTCTGAGATACTGAAACCATACCGGTGCTTTTTGTGCCCGACCAGAACAGAAGCAGCGCCAAGGGCATCACCCGGCGCATGAATGGCGGTTAATCTGTGCCATAGACAGAATTAAGGGGCCTCATCGGCTTATGCCAACAACGCCCCCTGAATGTATATTTTCGAAACTTACTCGACCGACCGGAGGTAGGCGATGATGTTCTCTACGTCCGATTCCTTGCGCAACCCGGCAAACGACATCTTGTTCTTTTTCATAAAGTCCTTGGGCTTGGTCAGGAATGCGCCAAGGTTTTCCTCGTCCCAGACCAGGCCATCTTCCGCGGCTTCAATCATCGCACTTGAGTATTTGAAATCCGGGTTTTGCGCGGCCTCACTGTCGACGATTCCGTTCAGGACTGGCCCGATCTTGTTCTTGGCATCTTCACCGACCATATGACAGGCTTTGCATTTCTTGAACACTTTTTCGCCCTTCTTGGCGTCACCTTCGGCCAGCACCGGCGCGGCCAAAGCGGCCACAAGTGTGGCTATCGTCGCAATATTTACAGTTTTCATCAAGTTTTCCTTTTCTCAGGTGATATATTCCAATTCAGCGCCATCAAATTCAGTGACCACAGATCGCGCCTTGTCCGCATCCAGCAGGCAACAGGCCGTCGAAAGCCCGTCTGCCACGGCTGCTGACCGGGCGCTGACAGAAACCAACGTCTGTTTTGGTCCTTTTGATCTGGCTTTGGGGTCAATGATATGTCCTAGCTTGATTTGCGCTGACAACGTTGTGCCATAAGGGGCCGAAGTTGCAAGAGCACGATCGCCAAGCGTGACATGATGTACAATCCGACCATCCGGGTGGGCAATGGCCGCCTGCCAGTTGCGCCCACCCGGTTTGGCGCCAATGGCAACAATTTCACCCATATCGATCAGCATGTTTTCAACCCTGTACCCGCGCAGCACACCCGCAATCTGGTCAGAAATATACCCTTGGGCAATCCCGTTCAATGTCAGCCCCATACCAGGGCGAAGCAAGCGCACAGCACCGGTGTCAAAGCGCACGTTTTCCCACCCCACCAACGCCTGCGCCTTGTCCGGATCACCGCCTTGCGCCAACGCCAACCAAAGCGGCTGAACGCTCGGGTCAAACGCTCCGTCAGTGGCATGGTACAGCGACGCCGACAGGCTAAGCACTTCAAGCATTTCTGACGACGGATTTTCCAACCGCCCAGTGGCGTTCAGCCGGACAATTTCCGAATTATTGATATAAAGGCTGAAAATCGCCTCAAGCCGGGTCAATTCCTGTTGCACGGTGCGAAAAATCGGCTCTGCCTGGGCTTCGCTTAACCCGGTCAGGATCATCGAGGCGTTGGCCCCCAATGCCCGACCACGCCAGCGCATCACGCCCCCGGCCTGTGCCGCACCCCCGGTCAGGCCAAACGCCGCTGAAATGGTCAGGAAACGACGGCGGTTAAGATGGGTCATGCAGGTGTCTCCAATAATTGGTCCAGATCGACCGGACCAAGTGCTGCGTCAGCGGGTATCTGTTCAAAGGTAACTGCACGGCCTCCATAAGTGGCAATGAACGCTCTCGCGCCGTCATGATCGGCAAACGGCACGATTTCCGGCGCGCCCATTCCCCCGGCGACACCCGCGCCGATCACATAAATTGCCTGATCGGCTGCAATCCAGTTGTTTTCACCGGGGTAACGCCAGGATAGGGCGGCCCCCATGTCGCTGACATAAACAGCGGTAATTTCCGCCTCACGCTCGGGTGTTTTAAGATAGGCAATTACATCGCGGGCCTGCGCAAAGAAAAGCGGCTGTAACTGTCCAGCCAGATGAATCTGGCCCTTTGGCCCGCCGTGATCGGCAATATTCATCTGGCAGTAATGTCCAAGCGCCTCTTTCGTCATGGGGATTGGATCGGGGACAACGCTGGCCTCTTCCCTACAGGCTGCAAGGGCCAGAATTGCGATGAAGATCAGGTGCTTCATGGCTCCAGCCTCGCGAATGCGGCCCGTGCCATGCCAAACCCAATAAACGGCCAAAGCAACAGTGACGCAGGTGCCGCCCAAGATGGCAACATCTGCGCGGCCCCTCCCAATCCGCTGACCATCGCCACCCCGTCCGAGGCGGCAATGTTCCAGACCCGAAAGGCGTCCGCAGGATTGGCCACCATGACCCAGGGAAATATCACCCGGGTAAAGAAACCGCCGTCATCCATCACCACCGCCCCCAACAGACCCAGATCAAACAGCACAACAAACACCAACCACAACCCGGCCGCCAACCCGGCCGCCGCCGCTGGCGATTTCGCCAAGGCCGACAAAACAAACCCCAACACCAGGAAAACCGCCCCCAGCAACGTCGCGGTGACAATCAGGCGCGCCAGCGCAATCACGCTTTGCTCTCCGGCCCCGCCCGACAGGGCGGCCACAACCCCCGCCGTGCCCAATCCCAGCGTGGTGGCAATCCCAAGGGCGGTAACCTGCGCCGCCAGCTTGCCCAGCAAAACCTCGCCCCGCCCCGCCGGATAGGTCAATAGCAGCGCCAGCGTCCCCCGGTCCCGCTCTCCGGCGATGGTGTCAAACGCCATCATCAGCGCCAGCAATGGCGCAAGATACACCGCCAGCGTTGTCATCGATGCCACCGAAACCGTCAGCATATCCACCCCCAGCGCCCCGCTGGGGGCGCTGCCGGCGAATGTCAGCGCCAGCGCGAACAGCATCATGATACCAGTCGCCATCACCAGCCACCAATTGCGCCGCAAGATCAACATTTCAGCGCGTGCTATGGCAAATACCCGGGTGATCATGCCTGCCCCCCTTTTGCGTAATACCGATAAAGATCTTCAAGTCGCGGTGGCGTCATTTCTACATCCGCCACAGCATCCCCCATCGCCGCGATCCGGCGCAATTCCATCATCTTGGTGTCCGCATCACAGTATATCTCAACCGAGGTCCCGTTGATCCGGATTCCCCCCGTCTCATCGGCAATCCGTTCTGCCTGCCCGCTGCGGGCCAAAATCCGCAACCTTGTCGGCAACCCGGCAATCCGCGACAAGTTTGCCAAAGTATCATCCGCCACCTTCAAACCCTGGCGTAAAATCGCAATACGGTCGGTCTGTGCCTCAACTTCGGTCAGCGCATGACTGGCAATCAAAACAGCCGTCCCTTGCGCCGCCAACTCATCAATGATTGCATAAAGATCCTGCCGCGACAGCGGATCAAGCCCACTGGTCGGTTCATCCAAAAGCGCCAGCTTTGGCCGTCCCAAAAGCACCTGAGCCAACCCCAGCCTTTGACGCATCCCCTTGGAATAAGTGGCGATGCGATTATCCATCGCCTCGCCCAGCCCGACCCGGTCCAGCAACGCCTCAATATCTGCGCCACCCCCGGCCAGCCGCGCGAACAGCGTCAGCTGTTCGCGCCCCGTCAGGGTCGGATGGAAATTCACCGATTCCGGCAAAAATGCCGTATCGCGCCGCGCAGCGGCGCTGCCAGGGCGCGCAGCGCCAATGGTAATCTCGCCGCCTGACAGGGGCGTCAGCCCCAGTATCATCTTCATCAAGGTCGTTTTGCCGGCGCCGTTATGGCCCAAAAGCGCCACGCGCTCGCCGGGGGCAACGCAAAGGTCGATGTCGTTCAAAACCCGAACCTTGCCCCGGTATTTCGATGCCGCGCGAATGATCAGTGCTTTATCCATCATTTGCCACCTTTTGCATCGCCGCAGGTTTCACCGGTTGCATCATCGGAAAGCTGTCAATCACCCCGCCCGGCAACAATGCCGGAAACGCCGATTGCGACCAGCGCACCAATTGCACCGCGGGCGAGCCAAGCAAAAGTTTGGCCGCCGGTTGGGTCCAAAGCACATGATCCATGCTGTCATTGGGCCGAAACGCGGTGTCCGCCACACCGTTGCCATCAAGGTCAAATGCGGCAAAATCGCTCCAGTAATTACCCTGGCCGTTGTCCGACCACTCAACCCATTTGGTCGAGACATATTTGACTTGTGTACGGTTGCCGATAAACGCATTACCAACGATACGATTGCGCTCGGACCCGGCGGTAAAGTGGATACCGATATCGCAGCCTTCAAACCAGTTGCCGGTAAATTCGTTCTTATGGGCGTTGTACAAAAAGGTACATTTGCCTTTCGAGCCACGTACAAAATTGCCAGAAACCACCCCGCCGTTGGTATAGTTAAGCATCATCCCGTGGTCGCGGTCATCAATCGACACATTGCCGGTGATCGTCACGCCTTTGGAGAACATGATCGCATATCCAAGGTGATTGCCAATCGACACATTGCCGGAAACTTCCGAATTATTGGCATACATGTAATGCACGGCAAATCTAAGATCGCGAAACAGATTGTCCCGGAACACATTGCGTTTTGAGCTGTTGACAAAGATCCCGTCACGCCCCCAACGAATGTCATTGCCTTCAACCACCGTGCCCGGCGCGTTCCAGACATAGATCCCGTTGCCTCGCTCATTCATCCGGGCACCGGTGCGCCCTTCAATCACATTGCGCGCCACCAACGCATCTTGGCTTCCACGCACATCAACGCCGTAAAGATTTGCAATCAAACGGTTATCCGAAACAATCGCCCCCTGCGCCGCCTTCGTCAACTTAACCCCCGCATCAATCCCTTCGTGCGACGAGCCAGAGCCGATAATGGTCAGGCCAGTCACCGTAATGCCTGGCCCCGCCACTGTGATAACGCTGCCTTGCCCGTTTCCGTCGATCGTCGCATGCCCGCCCCCGTCAAGCGTGACAGCACGATCCAGCGTTACTGATTCCTGGTAAACACCCGGCGACAGGGCAAGGGTATCGCCCGGTGCCGCCCGGTTCAGATATTCGGCAATGGCCCCCGGTCTGTTGGGCACGTCCCAGATCTCCGCCCAAACGGGCGAAGCAAGACAAGCCAACAGGATCAGGAGCCACCGCATGGTTTACGCCGACCTTGGTTCAACAAGCATCCGACCGCGCATTTCCATGTGCAGCGCATGGCAGAACCACTGGCAATAGAACCAGTGAACGCCCGGACGCGCGGCGATGAACGTGACCGAGGCCGTAGCCTGAGGCCCGATCTCAAATGCGATGCCATAATTGGCCATACACAGCCCGTGCGTCACATCGTCGATATCGTCCATGTTAGTGACATAGATGGTCACCTCATCGCCCTGTGTGACCGTGAATTTCTCCATCGAGAATACCGGTGCCACCGACGACATGTAGACCCGCACCTTGTTGCCATCGCGGATGACTTCGTCATGGCCCCAGTCCAGATCGACGCCATCGGCCTCGGCCTGTTTGCGGGCATCTTCCCAGGTCACATCGTCGCGTTCATAGATATGCGCCGGATTGACGATATCACGTCGTACGATGATGCTGTCATGCGGTTCGGCAAAGGTCGGGCCGTCATGCACTAGCTTCATCTTGTCGCCGGTGATGTCGATCAACTGTTCGTTCTCTGGCTTGAGAGGTCCCACGTTCAGGAACCGATCCTTTGAGAACTTGTTCATCGAAATCAGCCACTTGCCATCGGCTTCGGCAGTTTCACCCATCGAGGTCGAGTTGTGGCCCGGTTGATAATGCACGTCGATCTTGTCAACGATCGGGTCAACATCCGCGCCGCCAAAGGCTTCGATTGCCTTGGCGATGTCCCATTTCACCACCTGGCTGTCGAGGAACAGCGTGGTATAGGCGTTGCCCCTGTTGTCAAACGCGGTGTGCAGCGGGCCAAGGCCCAGTTCCGGCTCGGCGACGATGCATGAACGTTCATCCGCGCCATCCGCAAACAACGCATCAACCTTATCCACAGCGATCACCGAAACGGTTGGCGACAGCTTACCGTTGATCATGATGTGCTTTTTGTCCGGCGCGGCATTGACGCCATGCGGGCTGTTGGGGATCGGGATGTAACGGGTATAGTTCTTGTTTTGCCCCTTGCGTCCATCCAGAACCTTGACGCCCTTCAACTCGCGGTAGTCACCAGCCGCCACGCCGGCCTCGATTTCCTTGAGGTTGAAGACAACCACATGATCCATCTCGGACGCGGTCATCTCGGCCAGGTTCATGCCCATTTCCGAGTTGTAGCTGGTCGAGAAGGCGTATTTGCCATGATAGTCGCAATCGGTGTTGTCCAGGTTGCCCGAAACAATCACCTGCCAGGCGATTTCCATGGTGTCGCCGTCGATTGCAGTGAAGATGTTCACATACTCTTCGGGCTTGTCGAGGATCTTGCCATCGTTGATCAACGGTGCTTCGTGCTCGCCATTGGCAAAGATATAGCCGGTGCGCGGGTACTTCTGCGGCCGCAACCCGTGGATGTCATGGGCGTTGGGTATCTCGATGATCTTGTCGCATTTCATTATGTCACAACGCACCCGGGCGACACGGGTGTTGGCCTTGTCGTTCATGAACAGATAGCGCCCGTCATAGGTGCCATCGGTGAACGACATGTGCGGGTGGTGCAGGTCGCCCTGATCATAGGTCTGTTTGCCGTTGGCGGCCAGGAATGCCTTGGTTTCCGGCAACAGGTTTTCAGTCAGGATTTTCAGCGACTCGTTGGTCTGGCCCCAGCCGGTGGCCGAGCAGCGGTTGAACACCGGAATACGCATCAATTCGCGCATCGACGGCACGCCGAGAATGCGCAGTTCACCCGCCTGGCCCGAGGACCAAAAGCCGTAATAATCATCCAGCTCACCGGGGGCCAGGTTGTATTCGCCACCGGCGGCCTCTGCGGCTTTGGTGCTCATCAGGGTGCTGCCGACACCGGTGCCTGCCAGCACCGCGCCCGAGGCTGTTGCCCCCATCATGCCACGTCTGGTCATCACCAGATCCTTGAATTTATTAGACATCTTGTAGTCCCTCCTATTTGGTTTGTTGAACTTCAATTCGAGGCCATCGCTGTTTCCAACGCTTGCGCCGAAGCTTTGGCTTTCGCGCGTCGTTTCACTTGCCGGATGATCACCGGGCATTTGGCGTCGCTCTGATACAGCACCTGACAGTGCAGACAGTTGACGCATTCGTTCGGGTTGATTTCGCCGGTCGGATGTATTGCCTGCACCGGGCATTCATTGGCGCAGGATTGGCATGGGCTGCCGCATTCCTTGTAACGCTTGAGCCAGTCAAACATCCGCATCCTTGCCGGAATGGCCAATGCCGCACCCAGCGGGCAAAGGTAACGGCAATAGAACCGTTCGACAAACAACCCGGCCAGCAGCAGGACCAGCGCAAACACCACAAACGGCCAGTCGCGGATGAATTTCAGGATGATTGCGGTCTTGAACGGTTCAATCTCGGCATAGGTTTCGGCCAGCGACAGTGACACCATCGACAGCCCGAACAGCCCAAGGAAGATCATGTATTTCAGTGGCCAGATACGTTCATGCAGCCCCCATGGCAGGGTCCATTGCGGCACTTTCAGCGCCCTTGCCATCTGATTGGTCAATTCCTGCAACGCACCAAACGGGCACAGCCAACCGCAATAGGCCCCGCGCCCCCAGAACAGCAACGCAGCAGCGATGGAAAACCACTGAATAAACACCAGCGGATCCATCAGGAACGCATCCCAGCTGAACGCGCCCGAGCGCATGGAACTGGCCAACGCCAACAGGTTGACCACCGACAATTGCGCATTGGCATACCAGCCAAGGAAGAACAACGTAAAGGTAAGAAACCCAATGCGAAACCAGTAAAACGCGCGGGCATGTTTGGTGGCCTGCATCTGAAAGAAAAACACCCCCGTCAGCACCAAAAGCATCACCCCCAGCACACCGATTTCCACCGTGCGACCCCGCCAGATGCGTTGCCACAGGGCCGTTTTGGCCGCGGCCTCTTCGGCGCTGTCATCCACCACAACCGGGGCTTTGAGCGGCACAAGGTAATTTTCGGGCAGGACATAACCCAGATCGAAAGTGATAAATGCCCGTTCCAGCGCCCCTATGGAGCGTTGCACCAACAGCTGCAGACGAAACGGCTCAGCCGGATCAAATTCGGCGTCGGCGGGGATTTTGAATATGTCCAATTCGGTGAAACTCGGGGCATCACCGGTGGCCAGATCACCCAACCGCCTTTGTTGTTTGTCGAAAAAGCGGACGGAATTATCGCCTTGAACCAATTTGATACGGTCAAATATCCCGCCACGCACATAGCCCGACCCTTTGAACGAATAGGTCCCTCGCCCCAGCACTAGAATCGCATGCTCACCTTCGTTCAGCCAATTGGTCAGGTTTGCGTATTCCGCATCCCCCAGCAACGACCGACCAATCGTGGGCACCGAAACCAGCGCCAGATGCATGTCGATAAATGTCTCGTCCGGTGCGCCCGCTTCCGGGCGTTTCATCGCCCGTGCATCGCCGGTTTCGGCAAATGCCGCGTTGACCTGCCCCACATCCAGAGCCAACCGGCGGACCGAACCATCACCCGCCAGCGTGGTCCAGTCCTTTATCTGATCAAGCGCCAGATCCACCTCACGTCCCGGTCCGGCGGCCACCTTGGGTGCCAGCCCGCCAAGCGACATCGCGCGCGCCACCTTGATCCCGGAGCGCACCAGTGAATCGTCGATGATCATAATCGTCACAGTCACACCCGAGATGATATCAAGGTCATGGGCATCCCCGCCCGCCGCCGCCTCGGCTTTGAGATCAAGGCCTTTGTAGCCTTCTGTCAGTTCGACGATCTTAGAGTTGGGAATGCCGATCAGGATAATCGGTTCGGAATGTTTGACCAGTTCCACACCGGTCAGAACCGCGTTCATGTCAATTGCCGCAACCACATGGATCGGCTTGCCGGAATACCCTGTGGTATTGACAAAATCCGAAGTCAGGAATGCCCAGGCAACCGTCTCGTGCCCTTTCAGAACCGGTGCGACCGCCACATCCTGGCGTACCGGTCCGAATCCATCAGCACCGGCATACATTTGCGACGGCTCAATCTTGGCCAGAAACCCGGCAAGGCTGTCTCCGGCAAGTGCCATCGGTGCCAGCAGGCAAAGAAAAACGGCGCCCAGAAAACGCAAGAGAATCATCCGTAGTCCTCGAATAGACGTCTGTTAATTCAGAATTACACTCGCAATAGTTTACAATCCTTGATTTAAATCATCCATTGCAAGGATATATTTTAGCAGGATTCGATCCAGGCTGCACACAGCGGCAATTATCGTCCTACCCACCAGGGCGTACAGACGACAAAGGAGGCAAGTCCACCTCACAAAATACAAAGGCAACGCCCTTACCACACTGACCATCCAGGATCAGTAAACGGCGGGTAAATCAGCTACAGTTGCTATTGCCATAGCTTTGTTTGAGAGAATTCGACAGTATCTGCACGCCGGTCACTTGCCGGTGAATTCCCGCAGGTAGGCCTGAGAGACATACCCCTTGAGAGCGCGTGACTGCTTCAAAGAGGCTTTGCACCATCGGGTGCCACCGGTCTGTTCGCAGCTGTGGATTCGCAAGACGGTGCCGTTGGGAAGGCCGACGATGATCTTGTAGCCAATTCCGGGTCCTGCGCGCATTTTAAGCATGTCTTCGCCTTCAACTCCGACGACCTGGTAATACCGGGCCGAGCTGGCTTGCGAGGGTTCAGCGCCCTGGACCGTTCCCAGCACGGCTGCTGCGAGCGCGCCAATGATGGTTCTGTGCAATCGTTCTCTCCTTTGTTCTGCCTCGACCACAGTGTAGGTGGTTGGACGCCTCGCAGGCAACAGGGTTGGCAAGGCTTTGTTGCACAAATTGGTTTGAGGCCAGACGTTCCCTTACGCCAGACGGACTTATCCTACGGTAACAGTTTCGGGCATGCCAAGCGCAGTGAATCCGTTGAGGATCGCGGCCCGGATTTGGATCTCTGCAACCTGCCGGTCGAAGTCTCGCGCCGAGAGGCGCTGACCGAGCAATTTCACACAATACATCCGGCGCCCGGCCAGCCCCTTGGCGCGGTTTGCTTGCAACCCATTGCCGGGCAGTGGAAGGTTTGGCTTCCCAATCCATTCCAGCGTCAAACCAGATCGACAGCAAGCCGCGCCGCTTCAGGGAGAGGTTATAGTTCGACCAGTTCTTGGTCTTGTAGGTCGTTGGTGTCCAGCTGCTCATAACCGTCAGCTACCGCGCTGGGTTCACGAGATGAATCCATGATCAGCCTATTTGTGAAACAAAGCCCGGACCATGCGCAATATATCCGTCAGCGGATCAGCGGAAATCTAAAATCGTATCGTCTTTCATGTGGCATATCCTTTTCTCTCTGAGAATCGCGGCGCGTCAACACCGCTATGATATGCCACCCAATCAAACCATCACCAACTTTTGGGCATTACTCTGCCCAGTCCAGGCCGCGTAAATTCGTCAGGATTTCTGTGGCACGCAACTCCTCATCCTCGCCAATGCTGTTCTCAGGCGGGAAACTTTGTGGCAGAAAGAATGGGCATAAACACAGTTGCTACCCAACAATCACAGTTCAGTCTCTGGGCGGATTAGTATGATATGACCAGTACTTTGACCTGAAAGCCCCAAAACCCACCCTC
>JAKITO010000046.1 GCA_021648025.1 Paracoccaceae bacterium | reverse complement strand
GCGCGGTCAAAATCGCCGCCTCGCGTACCCAACAGGCAGCCTATGTGCAGAACCTGCTGCGCCATGACGCCGCCCATCTGGCCGAACTGATCGGAAATGGCGCGCAAATACTGGTGTGCGGCGGGCGGGATATGGCCGCCGGTGTGGCGCAGGCATTGCAAGAGGTGCTGGCACCACACGGGTTGGAGCCGACCCTGCTGAAAGCCCAAGGAAGGTATCTTGAAGATGTCTACTGAACTCAAACGCATCAAGCTGTCCGGCCCGACCATGGGCACCAACTGGAGCGCCGAACTGGGCGTTCCGGCAGGCACCGACCTTGGCGCGCTGGAAACAGCTTTGGCCGGGACCGTGGCACAGGTGGATGCGCAGATGTCCACCTGGAAATCCAACAGCGACCTGATGCGCCTGAACGCCGCGCCAATTGGTGAATGGGTGAACATCCCGACCGAAATGATGCAGGTTTTGCGGCGCGGGCTGGACATCGGGCGCGCCTCGGACGGGGCGTTTGACATCGGGCTGGGGGATCTGGTGCGCGCCTGGGGGTTCAATGCACAGGCACCGGACGAAATGGCAATCCGCGCCGCGTTGGGCCAACCGCGCCCGCCCGCGCATGAATGGCTGGAACTGGAGCCAGACGCCTTGCGCGCCCGTAAAACCGCCCCGCTGGCGCTGGACCTGTCGGGCATCGCCAAAGGCTACGGCGTGGACCGGATGATGCAGGTTTGTGATGATTTTGCCATTGCGTCGGCACTGGTGGCGCTGGACGGTGAATTGCGCGCCAAGGGGGTGCAGCCTGATGGCAAACCATGGGCCGTGGCGATTGAGAGGCCAGATTATACCAACCGCCCTGCCCTTTCCATGCTGGAGTTGCAGGACGCTGCCGTCGCCACCTCGGGCGATTACCGCCATTGGATCAAAGTGGGGCAGGCCCGGCTTTCCCACACCATGGACCGCCAAAAGGGCGGCCCGGTACAGCCCGGCATTGCCTCGGTCACGGTGGTCGCTGCCGACTGCATGACGGCAGATGCGATGGCCACCGCCATTCTGGTGCAGGGGGTAAAGGCAGGCAGGGCATTTGCCCAACAGCAGGGGTTGGATTGTCTGATTCTGGAACGCACAATTAATGGGATCCGGCAGCACGGTATCGGTTCCCTGTTTGATATGGCCCCCTGAAGCTGACTCTGGCGGCGTCACTCTTGAACGCTCAGTACCAACCCTTCGGAATTGCGGTACCGGTTGTCGCCCAGATGTTCGAATGTCACACAGGTTTCGCCCTTTCGCGGGCCGCTGGTCATGTTCATGCAAATGCCGTCATCGTTGTATTTCCAGGTTCCGCCACCCGAGATGACAAAGGCTTTCATCTGCACCGTGCCGTCGACCTTGTACTGCAAACGCACCTTCACCCCCTTGCGGGTGGCGGTCAGGGTCTTGCCGATGATTTCCCTGGCGATGCGGTCTTTTGACATGGACTCAGCGCTGGCGGCCAAGACCGTTACCGTCAGGGCGGTGGCTGCGATGCTAACCATCGTCGCGAATTTACCCATGATCATTCTCCTGATGTTTCATGTTTTTGCGGCCTCTTGGCGGCGTTCCTTGGCCAGTGTGCTTAGCCCCATATCATCCAGAATGGCATAGATCGCCGGCAGGGCGAACAGCACCATCATACCGGCAGTCAACAGGCCAAACGCCAGGCTGGTCACCAGCGGTATCAGGATCTGCGCCTGAAGGCTGGTTTCGATCAGGATCGGAAACAGCCCGACAATGGTGGTCACCGATGTCAGGAAAATCGCCCGAAAGCGCGCGCGTGCCGCACGTCCGGCGGCCACGGCCACGGTCTTGGCATCGCCATGTTCACGCTTGACAAAATCCACCAGCAGGATCGAGTTGTTCACCACCACCCCGGCCAGCGCCACAAACCCCAGCATCGAGGGCATGGAAAAATTCAGCCCCATGAACATATGCCCGTAAATGGCCCCGGCCAGCGACAGTGGGATGATCAACATCACCACGATCGGTTCCACATAAGACCGAAACAGAAAGCTCAGCAACAAGAACACCCCGACCAGACCGACCAAAAAACCCTTCATCATGGATTTCTGGGTTTTCTCGGCCTCGGCCCGCTGCCCTTCCACATCCAGTATCACCCCGGGGTAACGCGCCAGCAGGTCGGGCAGAAACCGCTTTAGCGTATCGCTGACAATGGCGCTGGCGTTGGCGACGCTGGTGTTGATGGTGCCCTGCACCGTCACCGTGCGCATCCCGTCCTCGCGGTTGATCCGGCTATACCCCTGGGCGATCTCAACATCCGCCACCACGCTAAGCGGCACATAGCTGCCGTCAGGGCGGGTCACGACAAAATCGTCGAAATTGGCCCGCGACTGGCGGTCATCCCCGGACAGGATTGCGGTCACCTCCAATGAATGCCCCCGCACCTGCATTTCGCTGACTGTGGTGCCGAAATAGGCCGCGCGCAGTTGGTCCGCCACCAGCCCGGCCGTTATCCCCATCGGTGCTGCGGCATCAGACAGACGGATGCGCAATTCGCGTTTGCCCGGGCGCAGATCATCCAGCACCGAAGTGACCCCCTTGTAGGTCCAGATCCAATCCTGAAGTTCCAGTGCGGCGGATTTCAGATCCTCAAGGTTATCGCCCTTCAGGCGCATATCAATGGCAATGCCGGCCGGGCCGATGGTGGTTTCGGCGTATTTCAGGCTGATCACATCCGGCAATTGCCCCACATTGGCGCGCCAACTGTCCATGATGTCATCCGGGCGGCTTATCCGCAGCGCCGAGGGCAGCAGATCAACGCTTACCGTGGCCACATGGGCGCCGCCCTCGAACGCATCGCGGTTTTCGCCGTAAAACACCGACACATGGCGGATCAACCTGGCCCCATCGGGCTGCAATGGCGAAAGGTCGTCATTGGTTTTGCGCAATCCCGCCTCAAGCAGGGCCACGATGTTTTCGGTGCGCGCAAGCGGCGTGCCCTGCGGCAGCAAAACCCGCGCCACGATGGTATCGCCATCCAGTTCCGGGAAGGCCACGAATTTCAGATAGCCCCCGGTCAGCATCCCCACCGCGGACAGCATCAGGGCAACCGCAAGGCCCGCCGTGACATAGCGAAAACGAATGGTCAGATCGACCAGCGGTCCCACCAGATGATCCCGTACCCAGAACAACCCGCCATTGACCATGGCCGGAATACCCGTGGGTTTTTCGCGTTTTTCCAGCGTATGAACAAGGTGATGCGGCAGGATCAAAAACGCCTCGATCAGCGAAACGGCCAGCACAAACAGCATCACCACCGGCACCACCCGCAGCACCGCGCCCAGATCACCAGACAGAAACGCCAGCGAGCCAAAGATCATCGCCGTGGTGCCAAACGAGGCCAGCACATTGGGAAACACCTGTGCGGCACCCTCGGCGGCGGCCTGCAAGGGCGTGCGCCCCTTTTCGCGCAAACGAACGATGTTTTCGGCGATGACGATGGCATCATCCATCAACAGCCCGATCACGATCAGCAGGCCAAGGGTGGTCATCAGGTTCAGCGAATAGCCCACCACCCACATCAGGAACACACCGCCCATGAACGACACCGGCAGCCCCATCGCCACCCAGAACGAAAACCGGAAACCAAAGAACGCCCAAAGCACCAGAAACACCAGCCCCAGCCCCTGCAAGCCGTTGACCACCACCAACTCCAACCTCTCGCGCACCACCGAGGCCGCGTCAGCGGTGATTTCCAGCGTGATGCCCGGCGGTGCCTGCGCGCGCTCGTTTTTCAGGAACGCCTGAATTGCGTCGATCACCCGCAAGGCATCCTCGGCCCGGGTTTTGGACACATCCAGAACGGCGGCCAGTTTTCCGTCAAAGGTGATCCGGTCATCCTCAAGCGCGAAACGTTCGGTAATTTCAGCCACTTCGCCCAATCGCACCTGTCCGCCACCGGGGTCCGAACGGATCACCAGATCGGCCAGGCTGTCGACATCTCGGCGTTCCTCGGTCACCCGCACCAACAGGGTTTCATCCTGTGTTTCAAGGGTGCCAGAGGGCAGATCAAGGCTGGCCGCCCGAATGGCCCCCGCCACATCCGCCACCGACAGGCCGAATTTGCGCAGGGATTCGTTATCAAGGCCCACCCGCAATTCGCGGGTGGAAAACCCCTTGATATTGACGATCGGGATGCCGCCCCAGCGCAACATCCGGGTGCGCACATCTTCGGCATAGTCTTTCAGATCCGTGCGCGCCTTTGGGCCGGTGATCGACACCGAAACCACAAAATCCGTCAGGCCAAGCGGTTTGACCCGCAGGGTTTCGGCCCGGTCGGGGAAATCGGTGATCGCCTCGACCTGTGATTTCACGTCGGCCACAAAGGCCTGAAAATCATCGCCTTCGTTCATCCGGGCAATGGCGCGGGCCAGCCCCTCGCGGGATTCGCACGATTGGGTGTCCAGCCCGGTCACCGCATCCAGCGCGTTTTCGATCCGTTCGCAGATTGCGGTTTCCACGTCCTCGGGGCGCGCACCAGGGTATGGCACGGTGATTTCCACCCGGCTAAGATCCTTGCCCGGAAAAGTTTCGCGCAACAATTGCGGCCCGGCCACCAGGCCCACAAACAAAAACAACACCATGAACAGGTTCGAAATGGTCGGATGGGCCGTGAAAAAGCGGATCATTTTTCAGCACCAGCAAGACCCAGTTCCTGCATCAACGCCTGATCAGGGTGCAATTCCAGCAACAACCCCTCGATCAGCGGCACCGGGTTGGAAACCACAATCCTGGCACCCTCGTCGATGCCACCGCTGATCACCGCAAGCCGGTCCTGCACAAAATCGACGCTAACCGGCACCAGCCGAAGCCTGTTGTCCGCATCTGCAATCATCACCCTGCCATCGCGCAAGGCACTGCGCGGCAGGGGAATGGCCTGGATGGGTGCGGCTTGCAGGATCGCCTCAACGAACATTCCGCGCGTCAGGGGCGGGCGTGTGCCCGGCCGCGCACTGGTATAGGCGTCATCAATGCGAACGATCACCCCGATCGTGCCGGTTTTCGGGTCGATCTCGTTGCTGATCCGGTCCACGGTGGCGGGCCATTGCACATATTCGTTTCCAAGCCGCAGAAGAACACGGGCGTCGATATCGTTCCCAGACAGGATCTGCGACAGAGCCACCGGATTCTGGGTGTCATTGCCGGTTTTCCCACCCAGCTGGCGGAACAGTTTCTTCAATTGCGCCGCCGGAATCTGGGCTGTGACCTCGGCCGCATCAATCCCGTCGAACGCGGCAATGGTCTGGCCGCTGCGCACCAGCTGGCCAACCTCGACCGACACGGCCGCCACGCGCCCGGCAAAGGGCAGGCGCAATTCGGTGCGCCCCAAGTTCAGTTCGGCAATTTTCAGTGATGCTTGGTACACGGCAATCTGTTCGATCTGCGATTGTTTCTGGGTCGGAATCAAGGCCAGCGAACTCGTAAGGCCCTGCACCTTCTGGCGCTGTGCCAGATAGGCGGCCCTTACCCCGTCATAAGCCGCCTCAGATGCCGTGCCCGCATCAAACAGCCTGCGCAGACGCGCCACTTCGCGGGCCTTCAGATCAAGGGTTTCCTGCTCGATCTCAAGGGCGGATTTCAGATTGCTTTGCGAAACGGATATTTCCGCCAGCCGCGCCTGGGCGGCACGGATATTGGCCTGGGCCTGGGCCTGTGCCAGCTTGTAGTCGCTGTCCGAAAGACGCAGCAAAACCGCACCTTCCGGCAAAATGCCGCCCACTTTCAAAAGTGGGTTCACATATTCGGCCGTGCCGCTTACCTGCGCGATTGCGTCATAACTGCGGGCCGGCGTGATCAGGCCAAAACCCGACGCCCGGGGGGAAATCGCCGTTTTGCGCGCTTCAACAATCCGCACGGCAACGGCGCGCTCGGCCAGGTCTTCCTGGGCCGGGGCCGGTTTGGACGAGATCGTATAGGCAACAAAACCGACCCCCAGCAAAATGATCGGCAATGTCATCGTTATCAGTTTGAATCCAACCCTCATTGGGCATCTCCCTTGGCCATGAACCCGTCCAGCAACAAATCCAGCAATCGTTCCCCATCGGCGCGAAAAACCCCGGTATTGCGCGAAACCAGCATTCGCAAGACCATACTCTGGATCAGCCCAAGCACCAACTGGGCCGCATCCGCCGGGTTCATGTCCCCGCGAAATACCTTTGTTTTGATGGCAAGCGCCACCTCCCGTTCAAGGGTCTGTCGAAAACCTGACATAGCGACCAGAATTGTGCCCTGGAACCCGCCATGTTCTCGTCCACCGTCACGCATTGTCATCAATTCAGGCAAGGCAGGAGTTTGCTCGACCAGATTCAGGTGCGCCAGGACCAGACACCTCAGGCGATTGACAGGGCCAGAATGCGCCTGCCGCGCAAAGGCAAGATTTTCGGCGACCTTTTCGGCCAAGACCTGTGCAGCTGTGGCCCAGATATCCTCTTTGCGGCGAAAATGCTTGTAGATGGCCGGCTGGGTCAGCCCCAGACGACCGGCAATCATCCCGGTGGAAACATTGCCGGGGCCATGTTCATGCGCCAGATCAAGCGCCGCCTGCACGATCTCGTACCGTCGATCCCCGGTCGTTTTGCGGGCCGGGGCGCTCACCTACGGGTCCGGCGCAGAACGATCGCCACAACGGCCCAGAATCCTGCCCTGACAGCCAGCGCACCGGCTGTCTTTACCTCAAAGCCGCCGCCCTGGCTGACATGAAATGCAAAGGCCGCCGCCACCAACAGTGTCGACGCCGCGATCAGCCCTGAAAGCGGACAAGCCCACCGTCGCCCAAGCCAGATCCCGACCCCGGCCAGAATATAAAAGAACCCGGCAACAAAGTTGAACTGCACGACGAACGGCACATAAGCACCGGCCGCCACCTTGGCGCCGCCCATATCAAACAGAATGCCACCGGACTTGAACAAGGTCAGCAACCCGAACAAAACGGCGACAACGCCAATCACTTTTTGCCAACGGGGAAGGGTATCTTGGGGCATTGTTTCTCTCCTGAAAAATTTTAAGTTATACACTTATAACCAGCCTTGTAAGGTGTCAACGCCCAAACCGGGCAACACCCGGCATTTCCAGGATACCGGTCTGGGGCAGCAAAGGTGGCCCCGGTCATCAACCAGGATGCCCCGTGCTGTTTTGCTCTGGATTTGAACCGATTGATTGTTGACATCAAGGCACCCGCGACGGTATTTTCCGGCATCAACTTGGTGCCTGTCAGGTATGCCCTGTCAGGTGAAACGGGAAGACCGGTGCGCGACCGAAAAATCGCAATTCCGACGCTGCCCCCGCAACGGTAGATGCGTAAACGCGAGCCACATGCCACTGTGCAGCAACAGCACGGGAAGGCGGGTCGCCAGGTGAAAGCCACGCATGAGCCCGGAGACCGGCCAGGCGGATAAGACGGCACTGCGGCGGGCGGTTCCGGTGGCTTTGGCCATTCGTCCCCGCGTGCATTTCTCAAACAGCGCACGGGGTCGTGCGCCAAGCAAAGGAACTATCATGCATATCGAACCGGGCGTCGTTGAAGGCGCCAAGATGGCCTTGGGTGCCGCCACTGCAACAGGTGCACTGGGCCTGGCCGCAAAATTTGCGGCCGATACAATCAAGGCCGAGCGCCTGGCCTCGCTGGCAATACGGAGCCTGATCAGCACAGGTGCCGTGTTCTGCTTTTTTCAGGTGCTGCCGCACCACCCGGTCGGCATTTCCGAAGTCCACTTTATTCTGGGTTCGACCCTGTTTTTGCTGTTTGGCCGCGCGCCTGCCATGCTGGGCCTTGCCGCCGGGCTGCTGTTGCAGGGACTGTTTTTCGCCCCAAGCGACCTGCCCCAATACGGCGTCAACGTCACCACCCTTCTGGTGCCGCTCTATGTCATGAGCCTGCTTGCCGCCCGCATCATCCCCGATGGCACACCCTACAAGGACATCACCTATATGCAGGCGCTGAAACTCTCGGCCACCTTTCAGGCGGGCATTGTCAGTTGGGTCGCCTTCTGGGCGCTTTACGGGCAGGGCTTTGGCGCAGAAAACCTCGCCTCGGTCGCATCCTTCGGGGCCGCCTACATGCTGGTGATCCTGCTTGAGCCGCTGGTCGATCTTGCGCTTCTTGCAGGAACAAAGGCCCTCTGCCGGTTCAAAGACAGCGGCCTGTTCACCGCGCGCCTGTTTGAAGCCGCCTAACATTACGGGATCAATCTCTGCGGCGGGCACACCTATACTCCGTTCAGGACCTACCGTCGCGCACGCGCTGAGCAAGCTTGTGATGATCGCGTGCGCGGCGACTGGCGCAGAGACCGGAGGGACAGGGATATTGTGAGGGCGATGGTAGCTGCCTGCAACGATGATGCAATCACCACGCTGTCAGAAGAAGAAGCCAGCGACGAGGAACGCGCACTGGCTTTCGCCAAGGCCATTGCCCGGCTGACAGCGATCTGACCAGGGGCATCGCAGAAAATCCAGAGCGCGACAATCTTGCAGCCCCCATGTGGGCGCGCGATACCGGCGTGGGCATTTGAACCATTTCCAAAGGTATGACAAAACCCCAGCACCCTTGAAACCGCCATATAAACAAGGGGCTATCGGGTGTGGAATGGCGCAGGAAAAGAACCTGTCAGCGAACTTTCTTTGGCCAGGAAATACCGACGCCCCGTCAGGATGTGCAGCGCTTTTCAGCCGGTCGCAGTGAAACACAAATACGGGAAAATTGGTAAAACGCTCACTTTGACGGCTTGCCCCATCATAACCGGCATCAAATGAAACGTCGCCCTTGGTCGTGGCGTGGCTGGTTAGCTTTAGCCAAAGCAATGGTTTTTGAAACGATGTTTTCGCCTGTCGTGAGGCTCCGGTAGGGTAATGATCGAATGCGCGAAAAACCTGTATTGCCAAAGCCAAGGGATCCGAAAATGTCGATTGAGAAAGTAGATACACTGATTGTTGGCGCTGGTCAGGCCGGTATCGCCATGAGTGAGCACCTTAGCAACAACGGGCTGCCCCATCTTGTCCTTGAGAAGAACCGCATCGCCGAGGCATGGCGTACGGGGCGATGGGACAGCTTGGTTGCCAATGGTCCGGCATGGCATGACCGTTTTCCCAACCTTGAGTATGCCGAAACGGATCCGGATGCTTTCCCTGCAAAAGAGCAGATCGCAGATTACCTTGTTGATTATGCCAGGAAGGTCGATGCGCCGATCCGCGCCGGCATAGAGGTGCTTGGGGCGCAAAGGAATACCGGCAGCGCAGTGTTCAGGGTTGAAACATCTGAAGGCATTATCGAAGCCAACAATATCGTTGCGGCCACGGGTGCGTTCCAACAACCGGTTATTCCGCCGGTTGTGCCTGAAGATTCAGGTCTTATGCAGTTGCATTCATTTTATTACCGCAACCCCGAACAACTGCCCGACGGGGCGGTGATGATCGTCGGGGCGGGGTCTTCGGGTGCGCAGATCGCGGATGAACTCCGGCGGGCAGGAAAGAAGGTCTATCTTTCCGTGGGTCCGCATGATCGCCCGCCGCGCGCCTATCGCGGGCGCGATTTTGTCTGGTGGCTGGGGGTTCTTGGCATGTGGGATGTTGTCGCGCAGGAGCCGGGGAAAGAACACGTCACGATTGCGGTCAGCGGCGCTTACGGTGGCAAAACGATTGATTTTCGCCGCCTCGCCGGAGAGGGCATTACCCTGCTTGGCCTGACCCAGTCATACAGCGACGGCGTTCTGGCGTTTGCCGGTGACCTTGGGCAGAATATCGCAAATGGTGACGCCAGCTATCTGTCTATGCTGGATGGTGCCGACGCCTATGTGGAACACACCGGCATTGACCTGCCGCAGGAACCGGGCGCGCGCCGGGTCTATCCGGAACCCGATTGCCTGACCAATCCGGTTCGTGAACTTGATCTGGCCGCCGCCGGTGTCACGTCGATCATCTGGGCCACCGGGTTTCGTCAGGACTTCAGCTGGATGAAAGTTGATGTCTTTGACGAGAACGGCCAACCGCGCCATCAGCGTGGCGTATCGCCGGAACCTGGCATCTACTTTCTGGGGTTGCCGTGGCAATCCCGTCGGGGATCCACCTTTCTCTGGGGGGTCTGGCATGATGCAAAATATGTGGCGGATCAGATATCCAATCAACGAAATTATCTGACCTACAAGGGTCCGAACGAACGAAATTCCGCAAGCGTGTAACAATATCGCACAAGCATTACCGGGAGACCACGATGATACGTACAAGTACTCAGTATCGGGACTCGATCCGTGGAAATCGGGAAATCTATATCAACGGCGCACGCGTCGATGACGTCACCACCCATCCTCAGTTCAAGCCTTTGGTTGATATTCGCGCACACCTTTATGACATGCAGCACGAACAGGACAGCAAGGACATTCTGACCTACACCGACAATGGGGAAACCTGCCCCGTCGGCTGCAAACTGCCCTATAGCCAGACCGATTGGTGGGCCAAACGCCGGGCAACCGACCACGTGATGAACAAAATCGGCGGTGTGGTCACGCGTGTCGGCGACGAAAGCGTCGGTGAAATGTGGTCGCTGTTCGACGGGGCGGACGCGCTGAACCAGATTGACCCGCAGTTTGCCGACAATATCGACGCCCATATCGGTAAAGTTCTCACAAGTGACCTTTTTCAGGTGTCGGCGAATACCGATCCAAAGGGCGATCGCTCTAAGCCTCCCGGGGATCAGGACGCCGACATGTTGCTGCATGTGGTCAAAGAGACCGATGCAGGCATCATCGTGCGCGGGGCCAAGTTCGAAACCGCCGCGGCCTATGCCAATCAGGCGTTCACCAAGCCAACCATCGCCAATTGGGGATCGGACGCGGTGTCGCCATATGCCGTGGGGTTTATCTGTGACCTGAATGCTGCAAACCTGAAATTCATCTGTCGCTCTGGCTTTGCCGGGCGGGCACCGGCGGCGGATTATCCGCTGGCCAACAAGTTCGACGAAATCGACGCGCTGGTCATTTTTGATGATGTGCTGATTCCGTGGGAGGATGTTTTGTTCTACCGCAATACCAGGGCGGCAAAGTTCATGCGCGCGTCGCTGCACAGATACGCGGCATTTGCCTTTATCCAGCGTCTGTTGAAGTTCGCAGACATGATGATCGGCACGGCATTGTTCAACGTGCGCCAGACCGGGCTGGATAAATTGCAGGGTGTTCAGGAAAAACTGTCAACGCTGGCCTGTTACCGCGAAGGGATCAATGCACATCTGACCGCGTCCATTGCATTGGCCGAGAAATCACCGGGCGGTCTGATGATGCCAAATCAGTCACTGCTGTATGCCGGGCGTGTCACGGCCGGGTCGCAACTGCACGAAATGATGCAAATTGCCCGCGAGCTATGCGGGGGTCAGGTCTGTGTGACCCCTGATGCGGCCTCATTCCGCAATCCGAAAACCAAAATCTGGCTGGACAAATATTATACCGTCAACCAGGAATGGGTTGCTGAAGACCGGCGCAAATTGCTGGCTTTCGCCCGTGATTTGCTAAGTTCGGATTATGCGGGGCATCACCTGTCTTTTCAGACCTTTTCGCAATCGCCTGCTTATGCCCAAAGTGCCGCAGTCTATCGCAATTTCGATTGGGACGGTCCGCTGGCCTTTGTCAAAGATGCGGCGGGTCTGTCTGACAACGTCATGGGGGAATTGTCTTTGACGACCGGGGATTCGGCGGTATCGGGTTGGTTCGTGAACGATATTGCCAGCCAAACAACAGAAACCGCAGTGGAATGATCGCCCCCCAATCCAACGCCTTGACACAAACAACCTGTGACAGCTTGCCTGAACATATTGCCCAACCCGACGGAGATCGAAATGGCCCATACCCGCATACGCAAATTCAACACCGCCCAGACATACCCAGAGCAAAACCTGGATAACGATCTGTGTCAGGCGGTTGTCACCCAAGGCGGCAAGACCGTTTACCTGCGTGGCCAATGCCCGCAAAACCTGGATGATGCGGCCAACATCGACAGCCACGATCCCGTGGAACAGACCCACAAGGTAATGCAGAACATTCGCCAGCTGATCGAAGAGGCCGGCGGCGACATGCAGCATCTGGTCAAGGTGGTCGTCTACATCACCGACGTGCGCCACCGCGAGGCGGTTTACCGAACCATGGGCGAATACATCAAAGGCGTGTATCCGGTATCAACCGGCCTTGTGGTTCAGGCGCTGGCGCGCCCGGACTGGTTGGTGGAAATTGATGGCACCGCCGTGATCCCCGATGCTGACGCCGGATCGAACCCATGACGTTTTCGCTGGTTGCGCGCTGCGCCGAAACCGGGATGTTCGGTGTCGCCATTTCCTCGTCCTCTCCGGCTGTCGCGGCGCGATGTTCGTTTGCCCGTGCCGGTGTCGGCGCGGTGGCCTCGCAGAACGTCACCGATCCGTCACTTGGCCCCCTGGCGCTGGACCTGATGGCCAGCGGACTTAGCGCGCCTGAGGCGGTGAAAAGCCTCGTCGCGCAAAGCCGGTTCATTGAATATCGCCAGGTTCTGGTGGTGGACAATACCGGTGCAACGGCGATCCATTCCGGTCCAAATTCGCTGGGTATCTGGACCCAGGCGCAAGGCGAAAATGTTGCCTCGGGGGGGAACCTTTTGGCCAATGATGGCGTGCCTCAGGCTGTGGCAGAAGGGTTTCAGGCGGCACGGGGCCATCTGGGCGACCGCCTGATTGCCGCCATGCGCGCAGGGCTGGCCGCGGGCGGCGAGGCCGGTCCGGTCCGGTCGGCGGGCATGAAAATCGTCGACAAGGTCAGTTGGCCGGTGGCCGATTTGCGCTGTGACTGGAGCGAAGACTGCCCAATCGAAAATATCGCCACCGCCTGGGACATCTACAAACCGCAGCTGGCGGCGTATATTCAGCGCGCCCTTGATCCGCGCCAGGCGCCATCATACGGCGTGCCCGGCGACGAATGAAATAAGGTGGCGCCAAACCGGATGCGATCTGTCCTTGTATTCCCTTGAAAAGTATACCGCCTTGAAGGCAACCTGGTTAAGGTGCGAAGCGTGACGCAATACATGGAATCCGGGAGACGCAATGCTGAGGTATACTCTCAGACAGTTGGAGTATTTTGTGGCCGTCGGTGAAGCCGGCAGCATCGCTCAGGCGTCTGAAAAGGTTAATGTGTCGTCGCCGTCGATCTCGGCGGCAATCAACCAGCTTGAAAAGGAATTTGGCCTGCCTCTGTTTGTGCGACAGCATGCGCAGGGCTTGTCGCTGACGCAGGCGGGGCGGCGCATGGCGGAACAGGCCCGTTTTGTTCTACAGGAAGCCAACCGACTGATGGATCTGGCCGGGGATATTTCCGGGTCTGTGCGCGGTCCCCTGTCCATAGGGTGTCTGGTGACGTTTGCGCAGGTTGTGCTGCCCTCGGTCCGGCGCAGTTTCGAAACCGCATTCCCCGAAGTGCGGGTTCGCCAGAACGAATTGAACCAGTCCGAGATTTTCAGCTTCCTTCGGCGCGCGGAAATAGATATTGCCTTGACATATGATCTGGGTTTGCCCGCAGATTTACAGTTCGTTTCGTTGCTGGAACTGCCCCCCTATGCCATTGTCCATGAAACCCATCCGCTTGCGCATTTACCAGCCGTTTCCGTGGAAGAACTGAAGAACCACCCGATGGTCCTGCTGGATCTGCCGTTCAGTGCGGAATATTTCCTGTCGTTCTTTGCCCAGATCGACGCAAAACCGATCATTGCCGAACGGACAAAGGACATGGCTGTGATGCGCAGCCTTGTGGCCAATGGTTTTGGCTATTCAATCGCCAATGTCCGCCCTCTGAATGATTACTCTCCGGACGGAAAGGCCTTGAAATTCATTCCTCTTGCCGGGCCGGTGCGGCCGATGAGAATGGGGCTTTTGATGTCAACCAACGCGGACACAACCAGCGTCGTGCGCGCATTTGTGGAACATTGCAGAGACCAACTTCAAAGCGGCGGTTTCCCCGGTCTGGGCGGGTGACGCGACACAATCGCCTGCCTGTTAGGTTCGCCCTAACCAATGCTTTTGCAACCTTGTCTTTCGATCCCTGGCCCCGGCGTTATTCTTGACCAATTCGTTTTCCAAGGAGGGAAAATTGCGCGATCCCCGTTACGACATACTTTTCGAACCGATGCAGATCGGCCCGGTCACCGCCAAGAACCGGTTTTTTCAGGTTCCCCACTGCAATGGCGGCGGATACCGCGACCCTTCGGCGGCTGCCGCAATGCGTGGCATCAAGGCCGAAGGCGGTTGGGGCGTTATTTTCACCGAACAATGCGAGATGCACCATACATCGGAAATCACCCCCTTTATCGAACTGCGACTGTGGGAGGACAAGGACATTCCCCAGCTAAGGAAGATGTCCGAACAGATGAAGAAACACGGGGCGCTGGCAGGTATCCAACTGGCCTATTCCGGTATCAACGGCCCGAACCTGTATTCCAGAGAGGTGCCCATGGCGGTGTCGGCCATGCCAATCCGCACCTTTACCAATGATCCCGTTCAGGCCCGCGCCCTTGATAAATCCGACATCCGCGACCTGCGGCGCTGGTTCGTCAATGCCGCCAGGCGCTCGAAACTGGCGGGGTTTGATCTGATCTGCCTTTACGGCGCGCACGGGTTCGGCATTTTCCAGCACTTCTTAAGCCGCGCCACCAATCAGCGCAGCGACGAATACGGCGGCAGCCTTGAAAACCGCGCGCGGTTCGTTAACGAAGTGATTGGCGATATCAGGGACGCGGTGGGCGACAGTATGGGCATCACCCTTAGGGTCAGCCTTGACGAGACCATCGGCGAATTGGGGTTCTCAAACGCCGAAGTCCGCGATTTTATCGAGATGAACAGGGATCTTCCTGATCTTTGGGATCTGGCACAAGGCACGTGGGAAGATTGTTCCGCCCCGTCGCGCTTCGCCGCCGAGGCGGCGCAGCAGGACCTGGTCAGGGGCATTCACGAGTTGACGGACAAGCCCATCGTCGGCGTGGGCCGGTTCACCTCGCCCGACACGATGGTCAGGCAGATCAAATCGGGGTTGCTTGATTTCATCGGCTGCGCCCGGCCATCCATTGCCGACCCTTTCCTGCCCAAAAAGATCGAAGAGGGCCGGATCGAAGATATCCGCGAATGCATTGGCTGCAATATCTGCATCACTGGCGACATGACCATGTCGATCAGCCGCTGCACCCAGAACCCGACTTTCATGGAGGAATGGCGCAAAGGCTGGCACCCCGAAAAGATGAACGCCAAAGGCAACAGTTCCAACGTTCTGGTCGTCGGCTCTGGCCCTGCCGGACTAGAGGCCGCACGCGCCCTGGCGATGCGCGGCTATGACGTTGCCATCGCCGAAGCCACCACCGAACTGGGTGGCCGTGTGGCCCGCGAACGCCTTTTGCCGGGGCTAAGTGCGTGGGGCCGAGTATTGGAATATCGGGAATACCAGATCAGCCAAAAAGCCAATGTGGAAACCTATTTCGACAGTGAACTGGACGGTGAAAGCATACTGGAATTCGGGTTCGAAAACGTCTGCATCGCAACCGGTTCGAAATGGCGACGTGACGGGGTAAGCCGCCAACATGTCGTGCCCTTTGCCATGGATGCCTCAATGGCGCTGTTCACGCCGGACGACATCATGGGGGGCGCGCTGCCCTCGGGCAACGTGGTGATTTATGACGACGACCATTATTACATGGGCGGCGTTCTGGCCGAGCTTTTGCGCGGCCAAGGCTGCGATGTCACGATCATCACGCCCTCTGCCTATTTGTCGGACTGGACCAACAACACGCTGGAACAGCACGCCATCCATAAAAAGCTGGCTGAAATGGGCGTCAACATCGTCCTGAACCGGGGTGTCATTGAAATTGCCAAGGGGCATGTCGTGTCCAACTGCGTCTACACCGACACAAACGCCGTGTATGAATGCGACGCCGTTGTCATGGTGGCCTCGCGTCTGGAAACCAATCAGGTGTTCAACGACCTGAAAGCGCGGCAATCCGAATGGGGTGATGCCGGCATCAAGTCGGTCAGCATCATCGGTGACGCAAATGCACCGGGACCAATCGCCTGGGCCACCTATGCGGGCCACCGCTATGCGCGCGAACTGGACGGCGCGGATATCGGCGATGATCTGCCCTTTCGCCGCGAGATCACCGAACTGGCGGTGGACTAGGCGACAACCCGATGAATTCATCGCAATGGAGCAGCTTGTCGCCTGTGATCACATGATGGATCGCACCGTTGATGAAATTTCCAAACATGGGTCCGACCGCCGCCAGTGACGACAGGGTTTCGGTGATGGTCCTGCGGGCTTATCGGGGCTTCACGGGTGCCTTAGGTTGTAACTAAGGCACGCTAAGCTATACAGTTATTAGTCTGGGAAACCCGCTTGTCTATACTCTCAAGAATACGGCCGTACCGAGGGAGAGAATGGTGCCTGAAGAGCAATCAATTGCGATCGACGTTCGCGATGCAGTGAAACGCTATGATGATTTCACTGCGCTGAAAAAACTGTCGCTGTCCATCATGGACAATGAATTTTTCACGCTGCTTGGTCCGTCTGGTTGCGGGAAGACCACGCTCTTGCGAATGATCGCCGGGTTCGAGAATGTTACCGAAGGCGAGATTTTCCTGTTCGGTGAAGAGATCAAAAACCTGCCCCCATATCAGCGCCCGGTGAACACGGTGTTTCAGAATTACGCGCTGTTTCCGCATATGACGGTGCTGGACAATGTGGCGTTTGGCCTGGAAATGCGTGGAAGTTCCAAATCCGAGGCCCGCAAGGGTGCCGGTGAAATGCTTGAACTTGTTCAGCTAACGCAGTTTGCCAACCGCAAACCCTCGCAACTTTCCGGCGGACAGCAACAGCGGGTGGCGCTGGCGCGCGCCTTGGCACCGCGCCCCAAAGTCCTGTTGCTGGACGAACCATTGTCGGCGCTGGACCTGAAACTGCGCAAGGCGATGCAACTTGAACTCAAGCATCTGCAACGCGAAACCGGAATCACCTTCATCTTTGTGACCCACGATCAGGAAGAAGCGTTGACCATGTCCGACAGGATCGCGGTGATGTCGGACGGCGAGTTGCAGCAATTGGGTGCGGCCAAAGACATCTATGAACGCCCGCGCAACATGTTCGTGGCCGATTTCATCGGCGAAACCAACCTTCTGGAAGTTTCTGTCGACAAAATCGCCAATGGCCGCGCCGTTTGCCATTTGGGGGGCGGGCATGAACTGACCTGCAATTCGGTCGAAGGCATCGGGGTGGGATCCAAGGTTCACATGTCAGTCAGACCCGAGCGTCTGTTCATCTCAGCCACCCCGGTCGAAAATGAAAGCCTGAAAGGCCGGGTAAAGGAAAACATTTTTATCGGCACCGACATTTCAACCCTGATCAATCTGGTGGATGGGCCGGAATTTATCGTGCGCACCTCAAACTCCGACCGTGGCAACAAGCGTATTTTTGAACCCGGCAACGAGGTTTTCGTCAATATGGAAATGGGGGCCGCGCGCCTCCTGATCGACTGATGACAGGTGGTGCACCAAACAGTGGCGGGGCAACCACCGACACCTATGCAAAGGCACGCACCTGGCTGCTTATGCCTGCATGGCTGGTCCTGCTGGTTTTGTCGCTGACCCCTGTGGCCCTGATGCTGGTTTATTCGTTCCTGACCAAAGAATTCCGCGGTGGGGTGATCTGGGATTTTTCGCTGGCAGCCTACGATCAGTTCTTCTTTGATCGCGGCCTGTTCGGTGATGAACCTGCGCGTATCGAATGGACATATATCGGCATTTTCTGGCGCTCGATCTGGCAGGCGGGGGCGGCCACGGTTCTTAGCCTGCTCATCGGTTTTCCGACCGCCTATTTCATCGCCACCCGACCCGAAAAAGCCCGGCCAATCTGGGTGTTTCTGGTCACGATCCCTTATTGGGTCAATCTGCTGATCCGCACCGTTTCAATGAAATTCCTGTTGCGCGATCAGGGACCGTTGAATGACTTTCTGATGTTCACCGGGCTGATCGACAGCCCGATCCATATCATAAATACCAACTTTGCCGTGCAGCTGGGGCTTTTCTATTCTTACCTGCCCTTCATGGTTTTACCAATCTACGCAGCGGTCGAACGTTACAATTTCACGCTTAGTGAAGCAGCGGCTGATCTTTACGCATCCAAATGGGTCACCCTTAGACGTATTCTTTTGCCAGCGGTGAAACCCGGCGTGGTGGCGGGCTGTATTCTGGTGTTTGTCCCATCGCTTGGTTCGTTCCTTGCGCCTGATCTGTTGGGCGGGGCCAAGAATTTCATGATCGGGTCGCTGATCGAGGAACAATTCAAGGGCAATGCAGGCAACTGGCCCTTTGGTGCCGCCGCCTCGATGATCCTGCTGACTTTGGTGCTGATCATCCTGATAATGTTTACCCGCCAGCAGGCCAAATCCAACAAAGCGGGGGGCTAGGGCATGGCAAGCAGATCATACGATATCAAGTCCTACACCGGCTTTAAGTTCATCACACTGGCGTGCCTTGTCATCCTCTATGCGCCGCTTGTGGTGGTCACGATCTACAGCTTCAACGCATCGAAATCGATCACCGTGTGGGAAGGCCTGTCCTTGCGGTGGTATGTGGATGTTTTTGTCGGACCGGAAAGTGAAAAGTTCAAGCTGGCGGCAATGAACAGCTTTGTGATTGCGATCATCGCCGCAACGGTATCGACAACAATTGCGACCCTCGCCGCCACGGCCGTGGTGCGTGGTGGCAATTTTCGCCTGCGAACCGCATCGCTTGGGCTTATTTCGCTGCCGCTGATGGTGCCCGAGATCGTAACGGCGGTTGCCACGTTGATATTTTTCAACGCGATAGGCTTTGATCGCGGCCTCATGACAATTCTCATGGCGCACATCGCCTTTTGCATCCCGTTTGCCTACCTGCCAATCTCGGCCCGTATGCAGGGTATCGAAGACACCTATGAACAGGCCGCGATGGACCTTTATGCCACCAAGCGACAGGCGTTCACCAGAATTCTGCTGCCGCTGATGATGCCGGGCATCATCAGCGGCTTCCTGCTTGCATTCATCGTCTCGCTGGACGATTTCATCATCACCAACTTCGTCAAGGGGGCCGGCGTGGAAACACTGCCGACGGCCATCTTTGGCGCGGTGAAACAGGGCATAAAGCCCAATATAATGGCCATTTCGACAATGCTTCTTGGCCTGTCGGTCATCATGGTCACGATTTCCTATTTTATCAGTAAGTCAGATAACACCAAATAACCCAACAAATGGAGAAACCTATGAAAAACCTTTTGAAATCAACGGCTGCGATTGCTGCGTTAGCCTTGTCAACCGGCGCCGCCATGGCCCAGGAAAAAGTCGTCGTTTACCACTGGTTCGAATACATCCCGCAAGAACTGGTCGACAAATTCACCTCGCAAACCGGCATCGAAGTGGTGATGGATACATACGATTCCAACGAGGGTATGCTTGCGTCGCTAAAGGCCGGCGGGATTGGCACCTATGACGTTTCGGTCCCCGGCGACTATATGGTCGAGATCATGATCAACGAAGGCATTCTGGACACGATTGCCGACGGCGAACTGGCCAATACCGGCAACATCTTGCCCGAATGGGCAGACCCCAGTTTCGATCCCGGACGTCAGCATTCCATTCCCTATCAGTGGGGTTCAACCAGCTTTGCGGTGAACCGCGATGTGTATTCCGGTGCCATCGACACAACCGACATTCTGTTCAACCCTCCTGCCGAACTTTCAGGCAAAATCAACATGCTGGACAGTCAGGGCGAAGTCATGGCCATGGCCGCATTGCACATGGGTATTCCGCAATGTTCGTCAGACCGGGACCAGTTGAAAGCCCTGAATGCCATGCTGCAAGAGGCCAAGGGAAACTGGGCTTCGTTCAATTCGGACACCGCCAAAGAGGTGCTTGTGTCGGGTGATGCGGCCGTTGGTCAAATCTATGACGGCTTCAGCGCCAAGGCCCGCGAGGAAGGTGCCAATGTGGAATATGCCTTCCCGAAACAGGGCTACATTGTCTGGATGGACAACGTTGTGCTGCTTAAGGATGCACCGAACCGGGCAAATGCGCTTAAGTTCATGGATTTCCTGCTGGAGCCTGAAAATATCGCCGCCGTATCGAACTATGCACGTTACGGGTCGGGCCTTAAGGACGTTGCAGAGTTTCTTGATCCTGCACTTGCAACCCTGCCGGAATCCAACCCGCCCGCAGATGCCGGTGCAGGTGTATTCATCAAGGTCTGCGACGAACAAACACAGGCCGTTTATGACAAAATCTGGACGAATGTGAAAAAGTAGGCGCTGAATGCTCCGCGCGCTCAGGATAGTTTACCCTGAGCGCGCGGAACGCATTGAATTTAAACCGTTCCCTGAGCATGCTATTATCTGCCAACCAGTCAATCAGCACAGAACCGTCTGGCGCAATCACATATTCCGGGCAAGATTGGCCATGTCTGTATCGGCAAAGTTGCCGGGCGCGGCAACAATGAGACGACAACGCTTTACTGTTCGCTTGGGGTGGCGACGCAGGATTTGTCCTGCACACAAGATGGCGCTGGCAATCAAGGCTGGACTGTAGCGCCGCGCCATAGCAAGATTATCCCAATGTTTCGGAATGCGCGGTTGTATTCACAATTTGGAATACGTATATGTCCGACACTCGATACTCTGGGAGACATCAATGCGCGGGATAATTTTGGCAATGGCCATTGGGGTTGTGGCGGGCACTGGTGCCGTCGCGCAAACGCCCTTTGTTGTGGAACCGATAGAAATCACTGAATTCAAGTCGGTGTTTGGCCGCGTCGAGGCCCGCAACCGGGTGCCCGCGCGTTCCCGGCTTGGTGGCACGTTGGTGTCGCTGACGGTCGAAGAAGGCGATGTCGTGAAAGAAGGCGCGATTTTGGCCACGGTGGATGATGAAAAGCTGCGTATTCAACTTGAGGCCAATAATGCCCAGACTGAGGTGATTCAGGCGCAGTTGATCAATGCCCGGAACGAACTGACCCGTGGCCAGGACCTGTTGCAGCGTGGCGTGACCACGGTTCAGCGACTGGATGCCCTGCGCACGCAGGTTGACGTATTGCAAGGCCAGATCGAGGCGGCGCAGGCGCAGGCCCGGGTGATCGTGCAACAGGCCGCCGAAGGCGACGTTCTGGCGCCGATGTCCGGTATTGTTTTGCGGGTGCCGGTGACACGCGGCGCGGTGGTGCAGCCGGGCGAGATGATCGCCGAGATTGGCGGCGGCGGTGTATTTTTGCGTCTGGCGGTGCCGGAACGCTACGCAGGCAGCCTGAGAGAAGGGGCCGAAATCATTATCGACCGCGAAGGCGACAGCCGCACGGGACGTTTGGACAAGATATTCCCGCTGATCGAAAATGGTCGGGTGATCGCCGATGTTCAGGTGGACGGGCTGGACGGATTATTGGTGGATGCGCGGGTTCTGGTCCGGTTGCCGATTGGCAAAACCAAGGCGCTGATGGTGCCCGAAAAGGCGCTCGTGACGCGGTTCGGACTGGATTATGTGGCGATCAAGCTGGGCGAAGAGGACGTTCTGCGCAACGTGGTCGTCGGCCACCGCAGGCAGATCAACAGTGAGGATATGATTCAGATTCTGAGCGGCATCAAGGTCGGCGACATCGTGGCGGTGGGTCATGAGTGATCAGCCCCCCGAAACGACCCCGCTTGGCATTGCCGGCGGGCTGACCCGCGCTTTTATCGGTTCAGCGCTGACGCCGCTGATGATCCTTGCGGCACTGGCCGTGGGGATGTTGGCGCTGGTAAGCCTGCCGCGCGAGGAAGAACCGCAGATTTCCGTGCCCATGGTGGATATTCACGTCTCGGCACCGGGTCTGATGGCCGAGGATGGGGTCAAGCTGGTCACGGAACCACTTGAAACCATATTGAAAAGTATCGACGGTGTGGATCAGGTCTATTCGCAAACCCGCGACGATGGGGCGATGGTGACAGCCCGGTTCGATGTCGGAACATCGGCCGATTTAGCCGTTCAGCGGGTGCGTGACAAGGTTCTGGCCAATCTCGACCGGATACCGGTCGGCATCCCCGAACCGCTGATCATCGGGCGTGGCATTGATGACGTGGCGATCGTGACGCTGACCTTGTCGTCAAAACCCGGTGCCGAGGCATCGGCCAATGATCTTACCCGAATCGTGCGGCAATTGCAGGTCGAGATTTCCAAGGTCGAGGACGTCGGCCTGACCTATCTCGTGGGCGAGGCGCCCGAGGCGATCCGCGTCGAACCCGACCCCGAACGCCTGTCGCTGTACGGCGTGACCTTGCAGCAACTGGCCGGCAAGGTCCAAGCCGCCAACGAAGTTCTGGCGCTGGGCATGGTGCGCGATGGCGGTGAACAGATTTCACTGGTGGCGGGCGACACGCTGCACGCCCCGGTGCAGATCGCCAATCTGCTGCTGACCAGTCGCGATGGCCGCCCGGTCTATGTGCGTGACGTCGCCAAGGTCAGTTTTGTACCCGATACCTCGGACCAAATCGTATCGAATGTGACACGCGCCGACGATGGCGGTATCCGGCGTACCCCGGCGGTGACGCTGGCCGTGGCCAAGCGGGCCGGGTCCAACGCGGTTCTGGTGGCGGAACGCATACTGGAGCGCGTTGAGGCGTTGGAAGGCAAGCTGATTCCCGAAGGGGTGCAGATCGACATCACCCGCGACTACGGCGAAACGGCGAATGAAAAGGCCAATGAACTGCTGTATCACCTTGGCCTTGCGACCGTGTCCATCGTGATCCTTGTGCTGGTGTCGATTGGCTGGCGCGAGGCGGTCGTTGTTGCCATCGTCATCCCGGTCACCATCCTTTTGACGCTGTTTTCGGCTTGGATCATGGGCTATACGCTGAACCGGGTATCGCTGTTTGCGTTGATTTTCTCTATCGGTATTCTGGTCGATGACGCCATCGTGGTGATCGAAAATATCGCCCGACACTGGGCCATGCCGGACAAGGCCGACCGTGTCACCAAAGCAATTCGCGCTGTGGCCGAGGTGGGCAACCCTACAATCGTCGCCACCCTGACCGTGGTGGCGGCATTGCTGCCGATGCTGTTCGTGTCCGGTCTGATGGGCCCCTACATGAGTCCGATTCCCGCCAACGCCAGCGCCGCAATGATCTTTTCTTTCTTTGTCGCGGTGATCATCACCCCGTGGTTGATGGTCAAGGTGTCCGGGCGCGCCCCGGCGCATGCCCATGAAGAAAGCCATCCGGGCGGCAAGCTGGGGCGGATGTATTCCTTTATCGCGCGGCCGGTCCTGGCCAGCAAATTCCGCGCAGGCATGTTCATTCTGATTTCCGCCGTGTTGTCCTTTGGATCACTCGGGATGCTTTACACCAAGGACGTGACCGTCAAGCTTTTGCCGTTTGACAACAAATCCGAACTGGCCGTGCTGATCGACCTGCCCGAGGGCGCTTCGGTTCAGGCAACGGACGCGGTGGCACGGGATGTGGCCGCCACAGTGATGGACATGGAAGAAGTGATATCGGTACAGACCCACGCGGGGTCCGCTGCTCCGTTTAACTTTAACGGGCTGGTACGCCACTATTACCTGCGCGCAGAACCGCGTCTGGGGGATGTGCAGATCAACCTTTCATCGAAAGATGACCGCACCCGGGTAAGCCACGAAATCGCCCTCGAAATCCGCGCCCGTCTGGCCGATCTGGCTGTACCTCCGGGAACCAACCTCAAGGTGGTTGAGCCACCCCCCGGCCCCCCGGTTCTTGCCACGCTTCTGGCCGAAGTCTATGGGCCGGACCCGGAAACCCGCCGTGCGGCTGCCACCAAGATTCGCGCAGCGTTTGAATCGGTGCCGTTTGTGGTCGATGTGGATGACAGCTTTGGCAATCCGCCCCGGCGGATAAGGGTGACGTTGTTGTCAGACCAGCTTGAATTTTTCGGGGTTCAGGAACGCGATGTGTTCTCGACGCTGGCGATCCTGAATGGTGGTCAGACGGTGGGCTATTCCCATCGCGGGGATGGGCGTCGCCCGATCCCGATCAAGGTTGAACGTGACCGGGCCAACCGGATTCTTGACGAAAGGTTCCTGTCCACCCCGGTTCCGGCCAATGTGTTGCCGGGTGCGCGTGGCGTGGTCGAACTGGGCGATGTGGTGAAAATAACCGAGGAACGCGCATCCTATCCGATCTATCGCCACAATGGACGCACCGCCGAAATGGTCACGGCTGAATTGGCCGGTGACTTTGAGGCGCCTTTGTATGGCATGCTGGCGGTGGCCGATGCGCTGGACCAGATGGAATGGGAAGAGGGCACAAAACCGGTCATCCGCATGAATGGTCAGCCGCAGGACGAATCCGTTGTCACCCTGTTGTGGGACGGAGAATGGGAAGTGACCTGGGTCACGTTCCGTGACATGGGGGCGGCCTTTGCGGTGGCGTTGCTTGGCATCTACATTCTGGTGGTGATGCAGTTCGGATCGTTCCGGTTGCCGCTGGTGATCCTGACGCCGATTCTATTGACGTTCCT
>JAKITO010000045.1 GCA_021648025.1 Paracoccaceae bacterium | reverse complement strand
GATGTGATGTTTGTGATCCAGCGGGTGCTGGAACATGATGGCAAGCTGACGCTGATGGATCAGAATGAGATCATTACACCGCACCCTTCGTTTCGCCTGTTTGCGACGGCAAATACAGTTGGATTGGGTGATACCACCGGGCTGTATCACGGGACCCAGCAGATCAACCAGGCACAGATGGACCGGTGGTCAATGGTGGCGACGTTGAATTACCTTTCGCATGACGCCGAAACGATGATCGTTTTGTCGAAGTCGCCGCATTACAACACCGAAGCAGGCCGCAAAATTGTATCGCAGATGGTCACGGTGGCCGACCTGACCCGTACCGCATTCATGAACGGAGACCTGTCGACAGTGATGAGCCCGAGGACGGTGATCAACTGGGCGCAGAATGCCGAGATTTTCCGCGATGTGGGGTATTCGTTCCGTCTGACATTCCTGAACAAATGTGATGAGTTGGAGCGCCAGACCGTTGCTGAGTTTTATCAGCGGTGTTTTGATGAGGAACTCCCGGAAAGTGCGGCGAGTATGAGTTTGGGATAAGGCCGGAGGGCCGCTCATCCGCCCTATCGGGCGTCTTCGCGAGGACGCCCGATAGGGCGGATGAGCCTTTTTGGTTTGGAACGCAACAGAAGGAACCAAACCCATGCATATCGGAATGATTGGCGGCATAGGTCCGGCGGCGACAGTGGCTTACTATCAGCGATTGGTGGCGGCGTTTCGGGATTTGGGAAAACCGCTGGACCTGACCATCGTCAACGCCCATGTCAACACCCTTGTCGCCAACGCAGAGGCCGGTCGCAAACAGCAACAGGCCGAGGTTTATGCCGGGTTGCTGGCGCGGCTTAAGGCGACCGGAGCGGACTTTGGCACGATCACATCACTGGGCGGGCATTTCTGCTTTACCGAAACCGAAGCGATTTCACCGCTGCCTCTGGTCAGTGCCATCGCACCGATGGACGCCTGTTTTGCCGCCGCCGGGATCAGGACAATTGGCCTGTTGGGTGCGCGGCAAGTGACCGGATCACAACTGTTTGGTCAGTTGACGCAAACACAGATCCTTGCGCCTGACAATCTGGACGCGGTGCATTCCAACTATCTCGAGACCGCATTGACAGCCAAATGCACCGAAGATCAGCGAATGCTGTTCTTTCGCGAGGGTCAAAAGATGATCGACAGGGGGGCAGATGCCATTTTGCTGGGAGGCTCCGATCTGGGACTGGCCTTTGATGGCCATGATCCGGGGTTCCCGGTGGTGGACGGGGTGGACGTGCATGTTCAACATCTGGTGAAACTGGCAACTGAAACCGCTTGAAATATGCCTGCGATCCAAAGGATAATCGCGCCATGACCAAACATTCCGACAACCCCGCCGATCCGTTCAAAAAGGCCCTGGCCGAGGCCACCAAGGTAATGGCCAACGACCCTGAACTGAACGTCACCTATACCGTCGACCCTTCGGGTCTGGCGGGCGATTCCATGCGCCTGCCGCAAGTGTCGCGCCGGATGACGCGGGACGAGGTATTGCTGGCGCGCGGTACGGCGGATGCGCTGGCGTTGCACCGGCGCTATCACGATGACGCGGTGCATACGCGGTATGCACCACCCGGCGACATTGCGCGGGATTTGTACGAGGCGATGGAGACCGCCCGTTGCGAAGCAATGGGCGCGCGGGATATGCCGGGTACAGCTGGCAATATCGACGTCAAGATCACCCATGAAGCGCTGCGGCGTGGCTATGACCAATGTTCTGACCGGGCCGAGGTGCCGCTGGCGGTCGCTGCCGGCTATCTGGTGCGCCATCTGGCCACGGGGCGCGATTTGCCGCGTGGGGCGGGCAATGTCATGGAGCTGTGGCGCGGGTTCATGGAGGAACAGGCCGGTGGCACGCTTGAAAATATTCAGGACCGGCTGAGCGATCAGACCGAATTTGCCCGGCTGGCGCGCCAGATCATATCCGACTTTGGCTATGGCGATCAGCTGGGGGAAGACCCGGATCAGGGCGAAGACCAGGAGGATCAGGCCGAAGAAGACGCCGAAGAGCAACCCGACCCCGACAGCACCGGCGATGACGACAGCGACGATAATGACGCTGATGCGGATGCCGAGCAGTCTCAGGAAGATCAACAGGATCAGGCGCAGGCCCAGATCAGCACGGAAGACATGTCCGATTCCGAAATGGGCGACGAGGCGGACATGCCTGAGGGTGAGGCGCCGATGGAGGCACCGGCCCCGACGCCTGCCTCAGAGGCCGACCCGGATTACAAGGTTTACCTTGATACCCACGATGAAGAGATCGCCGCCGAAGACCTTGCCGAACCGGCTGAGTTGGAACGGCTGCGCGCCTACCTCGATCAACAGCTGGAGCCTTTGAAGGGCGCCGTCAGCCGATTGGCCAACAAATTGCAGCGCCGGCTTCAGGCGCAGCAGAACCGGTCCTGGGAGTTTGATCTGGAGGAGGGTATTCTGGATGCCGGCCGGTTGGCGCGGGTGGTGGCCAACCCGACCACGCCACTTAGTTTCAAGCGCGAGAAAGACACCGAGTTTCGCGACACGATGGTGACCTTGTTGCTGGACAATTCCGGTTCGATGCGGGGGCGCCCCATTTCGATTGCGGCAATCTGCGCCGATGTTCTGGCGCGCACGCTTGAACGGTGCAGTGTAAAGGTTGAAATCCTTGGGTTCACCACAAGGGCCTGGAAAGGTGGCCAGGCGCGCGAGATGTGGCTGAATGACGGACGGCCACAACAGCCCGGTCGGCTGAACGATTTGCGCCATATCATCTACAAGCGCGCGGATGCGCCGTGGCGACGGACCCGGCCCAATCTGGGGCTGATGATGAAAGAGGGCCTGCTGAAAGAAAATATCGACGGCGAGGCGCTGGAATGGGCGCATCGGCGGATGATGGCGCGCCAGGAATCGCGTAAAATCCTGATGGTGATTTCGGACGGCGCGCCGGTGGATGACAGCACTTTGTCGGTGAACCCGGCGAATTTTCTGGAAAAGCATCTGCGCGATGTGATCGCCATGGTGGAAAAGCGCAAGATGGTGGAATTGCTGGCGATTGGTATTGGCCATGATGTGACACGGTATTACGAACGGGCGGTGACCATCACGGATGTTGAGCAACTGGCCGGGGCGATGACCGAGCAACTGGCGGCATTGTTTGATAATGATCCACGGGCGCGGGCACGGTTGGGATTGAAAAAAGCCAGCTGAAGCTGGCTTGTCTCCCCTCTCGGGCCTGCAAGCTGGCCCTGCCGGGCAACGGGACGCGCGTTTATTTAGCAAATGAAGGAGTCAGGCGGCATGTTTCAGACATTCGATGTCACAGCAAGACCGGAACAAGGCCCGCCGCGTTTGGTTTTATTGCGAGAGCAAATGCGCGCCGCCGGATTGGACGGGTTCCTGGTGCCGCGTGCCGATGCGCATCAGGGCGAATATGTGGCCGATCATGATGCCCGTTTGGCGTGGCTGACCGGGTTTACCGGGTCGGCGGGGTTTTGTGCGGTCTTAAGGGACGTGGCGGGGGTGTTCATTGACGGGCGCTATCGAACCCAGGTCAAGGATCAGGTGGCAGATGTATACACGCCGGTGCCCTGGCCGGATGTGCAATTGGGCGCCTGGCTGAAAGCGCAGATGCCGAAGGGTGGTCAGGTTGGCTATGATCCCTGGCTGCATTCGGTGCGCGAGATTGACAGGGTCAGGCAGGCGTTGACCGGGAGTGGCATCACCCTGGTTCAAAGCGACAATCTGGTGGACCGGGTTTGGGCAGATCAGCCCAGCCCGCCAATGCAGGCGGTGAAACCGCATCCTCTGGAGTTTGCAGGCGAAGCGGCGGCAGATAAATGTACGCGTCTTGCCAAAGGGTTGCGCGATGCCGGCCACAAGGCGGCGGTGATCACCCAACCGGACGCAATCATGTGGTTGCTGAACATTCGCGGTGCGGATATTGCCCGCAATCCGGTGGCGCATGGGTTTGCAGTGTTGCAGGACGACGGGGGCGTCACCCTGTTCATGGCCGCCTGCAAGCTGATGGATATGGGCGACCACCTTGGTGACATGGTTGTGCTCCGTGACCCGGATACGTTCCTTGATTACCTGGCCGCCATGACCGGCCCGGTACGGATTGACCGCCAGAGCGTACCGCAGAAAGTGGCCGATGCTTTGGGAAACAACGTCACCTTTGGCGATGACCCCTGCGCCTTGCCCAAAGCCCGCAAGAATGCTGCCGAAATCGAAGGGGCGGCGCAGGCGCATTTGCGCGACGGAGCGGCGATGGTGGCACTGTTGGCGTGGCTGGACAATCAGGCACCGGGTACAATCACCGAGGTGGATGTGGTGACCAGGCTTGAGGCCCTGCGCCGTCAGGATAACGCCCTGCGCGATATCAGTTTTGATACCATTTCCGGCACCGGCCCGAATGGCGCGGTCATGCATTACCGGGTTTCGGACGAAAGCAATGCGCGCCTTGAGGCGGGCCATTTGCTGGTGCTGGACAGTGGCGGGCAGTATCTGGACGGCACCACCGACATCACCCGCACCATTCCCGTAGGAGAGGTTGGGCAGGCCGAACGCCTGGCCTATACCCGTGTTTTGCAAGGGTTGATTGGCATGTCCCGCCTACGCTGGCCGGTTGGTCTGGCGGGCCGCGACATCGAGATGATTGGCCGCGCGCCCCTATGGCTGGCCGGGCAGGATTTCAATCATGGGCTGGGGCACGGCGTTGGCGCCTATCTGAGCGTGCATGAAGGCCCGCAACGCCTTAGCAAGCTGAGCCATGTACCGCTGGAGCCGGGTATGATCCTGTCAAACGAGCCGGGATATTACCGTGAAGGCGCGTTTGGTATGCGGCTTGAGAACCTGATTGTGGTGCAACAGGCCCCCGTATTGGCGGGCGGCGATGACGAACGGGCCATGCTGGACTGGCGCACCCTGACATTTGTGCCGTTTGACCGGCGGCTGATTGTTCTGGACATGTTGACGGGACCGGAACGCGACTGGCTGAACGGCTATCACGCAGCGGTCGCTGAGAAAATCGGGCCAAGGCTGGGCGAAAATGAAAAACTCTGGCTGGAGGCCGCGACCGCACCGCTTTAAAGTTATGAATGCTCTTCGGCGGCGGTCGTTGCCAGCGCCCGGTTATAGGCCTTGAGCGCATCAATATGATACAACGCGCCGATCAGACGGGGTTTGTCATCCCCGGCGATGCCCGACACCACCGGAACAAATGCCACGTCTTCGCGGTCAAACATCGGCATTGCCGCCTCAAGCGTATCACCCCCCTGAACGCTCAGGCCCCGGGCGATCATTGCATCGCATTGCCTGACGTGCTCCGGCTCCAGCTCCGCCGCCATACGCATCACCGAGGTGGCGCGCAGCATCGCCAGCAGATAGGCCTGTGGACCGGCCGCCAGATGAATGCCGCGCCGTTCAAGCTGAGTCAGGAAAAATGACCGGTGCACAAGCCGCGAGGCAAGGGCGGTGGACATTGACACGGCAATCATCACGGCAATGCCGATCTGCCAGTCTCCGGTCAGTTCGAACACAATCAGAGTGGTCGATATCGGCGCACCCAGCACCGCCGCCGCCACCGCCCCCATGCCGGCAAAGGCATAAAGTGTATGGGTGCCGGACACGTTCGGCAACAACCCGGTGGCGACCATACCAAACGCCAATCCGGTCAGCGCGCCAACCATCAAAGCCGGGGAAAATACACCGCCGCCCATGCGCCCGCCAACGGTGATGGCAACGGCAATGGTTTTAATCACCGCAAAGACCACCGCCTGGTGCAACAGGAAATCCCCGGACAGTGCGGCCCTGGTGGTTTCATAGCCAACCCCGATGACATGCGGATAGGCAATCGCCAATGCGCCCACCATTGCGCCTGCAATTGCCGGGCGCAGCCAGCGCGGCAGCCCGGTTCGGTCATGCAAATGATCACCGATCGTTTCCGCCCAGAACACCGAATGCATCAACACAACCGCCACCAGGCCACAGACCAGCCCCAGGATCAGAAAGGCCGGCAATTCGGCATAAAACTGCAACGCCCCCGGCGTGCTCATGGTGAATTCGGCGACATTGCCAAACTCAAGCCGGTTGATCACCGTGCCTGCCACCGATGCGATGACAATCGGCGCAAAGGCATGCACGGCAAAGTGGCGCAATACCACCTCAAGCGCGAACAGGGCACCGGCGATGGGCGCGTTGAAGCTGGCCGAAACTGCCGCCGCCACAGCGCACCCCAGCAGGTCGCGCCCGGTAATGCCGTTGGCGTGAATGCGGTTGGACACCCAGGTCGACACCATGGCGGCCAGATGCACAACCGGCCCTTCGCGCCCGGACGACCCACCCGAACTAAGCGTGATCAGCGACGCCAAAGCCGAGGCCATTCCGGCCCGGATTTCGACCCGCCCGTCGCGCAATGCCGCCCCTTCGATCACATCCGCCACCGCCCGGACCCGCCCGTCGGGCGTAAACAGGTGCAGGATCAGCCCGACCACCAGACCGCCGATTATCGGGATCAGCAGGATCATGTACCACGGCAGACCTTCGGCAAAGCTGTGCAAATGGCGGACATCGTCGGTGCCGTAAAGCAACGACTGCAAGGCATTGATGCCTTTGCGAAAGAAAAGCGCTGCAAAGCCCGCAACAATCCCAATGGCCAAAGCAATGAACCAGAACTGAATTTGTCCCGGCCCGTGTCGCCGCATGACCAGCCAGGTCTTGGCCAACCAACGCCCTGCCAGGGCCGCTTGCGCCTTTACAACACTGGTCGGGGTCAAGGCCATGAATGCTCCGCAGGGTTCATTCAGGTGTAGGATACCTAACCAACTTGCAAAAGACCTAAATTCCTGTGGCGACATCAGACGCTTGCCTGATCTCGGGTCGCGGGCCTGTCAAACGTCCTGCAAAACCGATTTTACCAGGCCCCGCAATTGCCGGCATTCATGGGGTGACGTTTGATATTGGCTGCGATACATAGCCCTGCGCGGCAATCAGCGGAAATATCAAAATGGCACGTATCCTGATCACTTCGGCGATCCCCTATATCAACGGCATCAAACACCTTGGAAACCTTGTGGGCAGCCAATTGCCGGGCGACCTTTACGCGCGCTACATGCGTGGGCGCGGCCACGAGGTGCTGTTTCTGTGTGCCACCGACGAACACGGCACCCCGGCCGAATTGGCGGCCGCCAAAACCGGGGAACCAGTGGATGAATTCTGTGCCCGGATGCACAAGGTTCAGGCCGATATCGCCCGCCGGTTTGGCCTGTCATTCGACCACTTTGGCCGCTCGTCCAGCCCACAAAACCATAAGCTGACCCAGCATTTTGCCGGGGTTCTGGCCGACAAGGGGCTGATCCGCGAGGTCGACGAAAAACAGGTCTATTCCAACACCGACAAACGTTTCCTTCCGGATCGTTATATCGAAGGCACCTGCCCCAATTGCGGCTATGACAAAGCCCGCGGTGATCAATGCGAGAATTGCACCAAACAACTGGACCCGACCGACCTGATTGATCCGCGCAGCGCCATCAGCGGCTCGACCGATCTGGAAGTGCGCGCGACCAAGCACCTTTACCTGCGCCAATCGGCGCTAAAGGACGATCTGGACGCCTGGATCGACAGCAAAGAAGACTGGCCCATCCTGACCACCTCGATTGCCAAAAAGTGGCTGCATGACGGCGACGGATTGCGTGACCGGGGCATCACCCGCGACCTTGACTGGGGCATTCCGGTGCGCCGGGGCGATGCCGATTGGCCCGGCATGGAGGGCAAAGTGTTCTATGTCTGGTTCGATGCACCAATCGAATACATCGCCTGCGCCGGTGAATGGGCCGAGGCGACCGGGCGCACCGACGCCGACTGGGAACGCTGGTGGCGCACTGACAAAGGTGCGCACGACGTGCGGTATGTCCAGTTCATGGGCAAGGATAACGTGCCATTCCATACGCTTAGCTTTCCGGCAACCATCCTTGGCTCGGGCGAGCCATGGAAGATGGTGGACCACCTGAAATCCTTCAACTTCCTCAACTACGATGGCGGTCAGTTCAGCACCTCGCAAGGGCGCGGTGTGTTCATGGATCAGGCGTTGGAAATCCTGCCGGCCGATTATTGGCGCTGGTGGCTGCTTAGCCATGCGCCCGAAAGCAGTGATGCCGAATTCACCTGGGAAGGGTTCCAGGCCGATACCAACAAAGATCTGGCCGACGTTCTGGGCAATTTCATCAGCCGCATCACCAAATTCTGCCGCTCAAAGTTCGGCGAAGCGGTGCCGGGCGACGGCATCTATGGCCCGGACGAGGCGGCGCTGATCACCGATCTGACCAGCAAAATCCGCACCTATGAAAGCCATATGGAGGCCATGGAGGTGCGCAAATCGGCACAAAGCCTGCGCGCCATCTGGGTGGCCGGCAACGAATACCTGCAAAGTACAGCCCCCTGGGTGACATTCAAAACCGACCCGACCCGCGCGGCCGCTCAGGTGCGAATGGGTCTGAACCTGATCCGCCTTTACGCAGTCCTGAGCGCGCCATTCATCCCCGACGCCGCCGCCCGGATGCTAAGTGCGATGAACACGCTGGACACCACCTGGCCCGATGATGTGAACGCCGCCTTGACCGCCCTGCCCGGTGGCCATGAATTTGCCGTACCCGAAGTGTTGTTCGCCAAGATTACCGACGACCAGCGGGAAGATTGGCAAACCCGCTTTGCCGGGGTTCGTGAATAATACCAGATCGCCCAAAGCCAGATTGCCCAAGGAATGACCTGCCCATTGGTCCTGCCGGGTGGGGTTTCACAATATCCCCGGCAGGTTCAGCCCCTGCTCGCGGGCGCAGGCAATCGCGTCCTCGTACCCCGCATCCGCATGCCGCATCACCCCGGTGGCCGGGTCGTTCCACAACACCCGGCTTAATCTTTCGGCGGCATCGTCCGTGCCATCGGCACAAATCACCATGCCTGAATGCTGTGAAAACCCCATGCCAACCCCGCCCCCATGGTGCAGCGATACCCAGGTCGCCCCGCTCGCCGTGTTCAGCAATGCATTCAGCAACGGCCAGTCACTCACCGCGTCCGAGCCATCCTTCATCGCCTCGGTTTCACGATTGGGGGACGCCACCGACCCGCTATCCAGATGATCCCGCCCAATCACCACCGGCGCCTTCAATTCGCCATTTCGCACCATTTCGTTGAACGCCAGGCCCAGCTTGTGCCGTTGCCCCAGCCCAACCCAGCAAATCCGCGCCGGCAGCCCCTGAAACGCGATCCTGTCCCGCGCCATATCCAACCAGTTGTGCAGGTGGGCATCATCAGGGATCACTTCTTTCACCTTGGCATCGGTTTTATAGATGTCTTCGGGATCACCCGACAACGCACACCACCGAAACGGCCCCACCCCGCGACAGAACAATGGCCGGATATAGGCAGGCACAAACCCCGGAAAATCAAACGCGTTTCCAAGCCCCTCGTCCAAAGCCACCTGTCGGATGTTGTTGCCATAATCAAACGTCGGCACGCCGGCGTGCCAGAACCCCACCATCGCCGCCACATGAACTTTCATGCTGGCCCGCGCCGCATTTTCAACCGCTTTGGGATCGCTTTCGCGCTTGGCTTTCCATTCACCGATGCCCCACCCCTGCGGCAGATAACCATTGGTCGGGTCATGCGCGCTGGTCTGGTCGGTTACCATATCCGGGCGCATCCCGCCCGCCTGCATCCGCGCCAGCAATTGCGGGAACACATCCGCCGCATTGCCCAACAGGCCAACCGACTTGGCCTCGCCCGCCTTGGTCCAGCGCGCGATCATTTCCAGCGCTTCATCCAAAGTCTCGGCTTTTTCGTCCAGGTATTTGGTGCGCAGGCGAAAATCTATGCTTTCCGGGTTACATTCCACCGCCAGACAACAGGCCCCCGCCATCACCGCCGCCAAAGGCTGGGCCCCCCCCATGCCGCCCAAACCACCGGTCAAAATCCAGCGCCCTTTCAGATTGCCGTCGTAATGCTGGCGCCCCGCCTCGACAAATGTCTCATAGGTTCCCTGCACAATCCCCTGAGTTCCAATGTAAATCCAGGATCCAGCCGTCATTTGCCCGTACATCATCAGCCCCAGTTTATCGAGCTTGTTGAAATGATCCCAATTGGCCCAATGTGGCACCAGATTGGAATTGGCGATCAAAACCCTTGGTGCATTTTCATGGGTGCGAAACACGCCCACCGGTTTGCCCGATTGCACCAACAGGGTTTCGTCACCCTCAAGCACCTTTAACGCCGCCACCATCCGGTCAAAGTCTTCCCAGGTCCGCGCCGCCCGCCCGATACCACCGTAAACCACCAATTCATGTGGGTTTTCAGCCACATCTGGGTGCAGGTTGTTCATCAACATTCGCATCGGCGCCTCGGTCTGCCAACTTTTTGCAGTGATCTCAGGCCCGGTTGGCGGAAAAATATCGCGTGTATTGTGGCGGCTATTGGTCATAGTGGATCTCCTGAAATAACAATCTGCTCCAACCCTATGAGGATGCGCGATAAAACCTCGCGCAGTTGGTCGGCCCTGGCTTCATCATACGCCCAAGGCGGGGTTTCGGTCATATAGGTTGATTGCGCCAATTCCATCTGAATCGCGTGTATTCCGGCCTTGGGTTGCCCGTAATGGCGCGTTGTCCAACCGCCTTTAAACCGTCCGTTAACTACAGTCGTATAGCCTGTGGCTGACCGACAAATTTTATGCACCATTTCCTCCACAGCGCCTGCGCAGCTTGTGGATGAATTTGTACCGATGTTGAAATCCGGCAAGGATCCGGCAAAAAGATAGGGAATATGCGACCGAATCGAATGGCTATCGTAAAGAATGGCACAACCATGGGCCTTTTTCACTCTGGAAACTTCGGTGGATAATGCCTGATGATAGGGATCGTGCCATTTTTGGCGACGATTCTCAATTTCCTGCGCGTCCGGCTCACATCCCTCGCGGTAAATCGGCAGCCCGTCAAAATCAGTGACCGGACAAAGACCGGTTGTGTTCTGACCAGGATAAAGGCTGGCATCGTCGCCCGCGCGGTTAACGTCGATCACATAGCGATGAACCGGCGTGCGAACGGTGGTAACCCCGTCCAGTAAGCCACTATAAAGACGGTGAATATTCCAATCCGTATCGGCCATGGCCCGGCCCCGGTCGTTCAACTTATCCCCAATACCATCCACAAGATCGGTGCCGGTATGCGGCAGCCCCAGCACAATCGGCCCGCGCCCCCGATGCACTTCAATCATACCGCCGCCCTCACCAATGCACCGCTGGAAACCAATTCCGCCGCCTTTTGGATATCCGGCGCAAGGTAACGGTCCTCTTCCAAAGACGGCACATCTGCCCGAAGCCGCGAAATCACTTTCGCCAGCTTGGGCGAGGTCACCAAAGGCGCGCGTGCTTCAATCCCCTGGCATGAACAAAGCGCCTCAACCCCTTGAATAACCGCCAAATTTCGTGCCATCTTTTGCAACCGATACGCGCCATGTGCCGCCATGCTCACGTGATCCTCCTGATTGGCCGAAGTCGGCGTGCTGTCGGTTACACAAGGGTTGGCCAAGTGTTTGTTTTCACTCATCAAAGCGGCTGTAGTCACCTCGGCGATCATAAACCCGGAATTCAGCCCCGGATTTTTTGACAGGAATGGCGGCAAATCATGGCTTAACGTCGGGTCCACCATCAGTGCCACGCGGCGTTGCCCGATGGCGCCAATCTCGGCCAAAGCCAACGCGATCAAGTCACACGCGAATCCAACAGGTTCCGCGTGGAAGTTACCGCCAGAAACGATCCGCCCCAACCCAGTCAGAACCAGCGGGTTATCGGTCACTGCATTGGCCTCAATCTCTAACGTACGCGCCGCCATCGCAATGACATCGCCTGCTGCCCCCACGACCTGTGGCTGACAACGGATGCAATAGGGGTCCTGCACGCGGGTATCGCCATCCCGGTGGCTTTCGCGAATTTCGCTGCCGTCCATCAATGCCCGCATCTGTGTGGCCACTTCAATCTGCCCCGCGTGGCCCCGCAATGCGTGGATTTCCGCCACCAACGGTGCTGTTGACCCCATAATCGCATCCGTGCTGAGCGAGGCAATAACGATGGAATTTGCCACCGCTCGCTCGGCCTCAAACAGGCCTGCCAACGCCAATGCGGTGGAAAACTGGGTGCCATTGATCAGCGCCAGCCCTTCTTTCGGCCCCAACACTATCGGTACCATCCCGGCCCGCGTCAGAGCCTCCAGCCCGGGCAGTGTCTGACCTTGAAACGCGGCTTCACCCGCACCAATCATCACCGCCGCCATATGTGCCAGCGGCGCCAGATCACCCGACGCCCCAACCGATCCCTGATGCGGAATGACCGGGATAACCCCGCGTTCCAACATCACCTCAAGCTGCTTGCAAACCTCCCAGCGCACCCCTGATGCACCCCGCCCCAGCGACATCAGTTTCAACACCATCATCAACCGGGTCAACGCTCCATCAAGCGGATCCCCCACCCCGCAACAATGAGAAAGGATCAGATTTTTCTGCAACTTCTCAGTATCTTGCGGTTTAATTTTAACATGGGCCAACTTACCAAACCCAGTGTTCACGCCGTAAGTTGCCACATCCCCGGCCGCAACCTTTGCCACCATCGCCGCCGCATCCTCAACCGCCTTGCGGGTGCCCGCGGCCAAGCTGACAGCCAACCCCTGGCGGTAAATCTCTTCCAACTCGCCAAGCGAGACCTGCCCCGGTGTCAAAATCATCCTTCGCCTCCAAAAATACGCCGATGCAACGGATTGAACCCAATGCGATAGGCCAGTTCGGCCGGTTCCTCAACATCCCAGATCGCCAGATCGGCACGCTTGCCACGCGCCACCACCCCGGTATCCGACACCCCCAACGCGCGTGCGGCATGGCACGTCACCCCCGCCAAAGCCTCGGCCGGAGTAAGCCCAAAAAGGGTGCACCCCATGTTCATCGTCAACAACAACGACGCCAACGGCGATGAACCCGGATTACAATCGCTTGCCAATGCCATGGCCACCCCGTGTTTGCGCAACGCTCCAACCGGCGGCGCCTGGGTTTCACGCAAAGTATAAAAGGCGCCGGGTAATAGAACCGCAACCGTTCCTGCAACGGCCAGCGCTTTGGCATCCGCCTCGGTGGCATATTCAATATGATCAGCCGACAACGCGCCATGACGCGCGGCCAACGCCGTGCCCCCCAGATGCGACAATTGTTCCGCGTGCAGTTTTACCGGCAGATTAAGTTCATGTGCCACCTTAAATACCCGGTCTATCTGATTAATATCAAACGCAATGCCTTCACAGAAACCATCCACCGCATCCACCAGCCCCTCTGCGTGGGCGGCCCGCAAACCTGGCAGGCAAACCTCGTCCAGATAGGCATCTTCGCGACCTTTATAGTCAGCCGGAACAGCATGCGCCCCAAGATAACTGGTCCGAATACGCACAGTGTTTCGCGCGCCCAGCGCCCGCGCCGCGCGCAGCATCCGCAACTCGGTCTCGATGTCCAAACCATAGCCGGACTTGACCTCAACCAACGCTGCCCCCTCAGCAATCAGCGCATCCAACCTTCGCTGCGCGCCTTTGATCAATTCCTCATCCGAGGCCGCGCGCGTGGCACTTACGGTCGAAACAATTCCGCCGCCCGCGCGGGCGATCTCTTGGTAACTTGCCCCGTTCAGGCGCATCTCAAATTCCCGGGCCCGGTTGCCGCCAAACACCAGATGGGTATGACAATCAACCAAGGCAGGCGTGATCAACCGACCCTGAAGATCTTCTGTTGGCCAACCGTCATAGTCCGACGGCAAATCTGGCCCGACATGGGAAATTAGCCCTTTGTTGACCGCCACGCAGCCACTGATCAGCCCATAATTGCCGCCCTCCATTGTGGCGATCTGCACATTGCTGAAAACACGCGCTGTCATTGGTATTTGCCTTGTTATGTCCATGTTATTTTGTTTATGTATAGACATATTTGAATCGTCAAGGGACAACTGATGCGCATTCTTCAGGCAAAATCGGCATTGTTGCCGGATGGATGGGCGCGCGATGTCACCGTTCAGATTGGCGCAGACGGGCGTATTTTCTCGCTTGAGCCGACAAGCAACGCGGTTGATCACCACGTCGACATCCTGCTCCCGGCCCCGGCCAACGTGCATTCGCACGCTTTCCAACGGGCGATGGCGGGCCTGAGTGAGCGGCGCAGCGCCGGGCAGGACAGCTTTTGGACCTGGCGGCAATTGATGTTCCGGTTTCTCGATCAACTGACCCCGGACGACGTCCAGATCATTGCCGCCCAGGTGCAGATGGAGATGCTTGAGGCCGGTTTTGCGGCCGTGGGCGAATTCCACTACCTGCATCATCGCCCGGGTGGCGCGCCGTATGGCGACCTGGCCGAGATGTCTGTGCGCATCGCCGCGGCTGCCGATCAGACCGGCATCGGCCTGACCTTGTTGCCGGTGCTGTACCATCAGGGCGGGGTCGATGGGCGGGATCTGGGCCCGGGCCAGGTCAGATTCGGCAATGACCCGGAACGGTTTTTCCGGCTATTAGAGGCGGCAGATCAGGCAATATCCACCCTGCCCGATGACACGGTTCTGGGCGCGGCCCCGCATTCCCTGCGCGCAGTTTCGCGCGGTGCATTACGCGAAGTCATCGCCAATACAACCGGCCCCCTGCACCTGCATCTGGCCGAGCAAAAGGCCGAAGTCGACGAGATTTCCAAGGCTTACGGTGCCCGGCCGGTGGAATGGTTGCTTGACAATCACCCCCCCGACAAACGTTGGTGCCTGATCCACTGCACCCAGATGTTGGCGCATGAAACCAGCCAATTGGCCGCCACTGGTGCGGTGGCCGGGCTTTGCCCGATCACCGAAGGCTCACTTGGTGACGGTATCTTTGACGGGGCGCGGTGGATCGCACAACAGGGCGCAATCGCCATCGGTTCAGACAGCAACATCCGCATCTCGCTGGCTGAAGAGTTGCGCCAACTGGAATACACCCAACGTCTGCGCGACCACGCCCGCGCCGTTATGGCCACGCAAAACCGTTCAACCGGCCGGTTCCTTTATGACGCGGCTCTTAGCGGTGGCGCCCAGGCGATGGGACGGGCCAGCGGGGCCATCGCCCCGGGGCACTACGCCGATCTTCTGGCGCTGGACGGCGGGGCCGTTGACCTGACCGGGCGTCAGGGCGATCTGGTGCTGGACACCTGGATATTTGCCGGGGATGACCGATTGGTGCGCGACGTCTGGTCGGCAGGGCGCCATTTGGTGCAACACGGCCAACATATTGCGCGCGCTGAGATTACCGCCAATTACCGCGCCTGCCTTGCCCGGCTCAGGGACGTGATCTAATGGCAACCGGCTGGCAGGAAATCCACGACGAAGCCTTGCGCCGCATCCAATCCCGCGACTGGCCCCCCGGCGCACTGATCCCGAATGAGGCGGCCCTGGCGCGTGAATTCGGTTGCGCCCGTGCCACCGTCAACCGTGCGCTGCAAGGGCTGGCCAAGGCCGGATGGCTGGAACGCCGCCGCCGCGCCGGTACCCGCGTCACCCTGTCACCGCAACGACGCGGGCAACTGGCTATCCCGCTGATCCGGCACGAAATTGAAAGCAAAGGTCAGATATTCAGCCACGCCATTATCACCCGCCAAACCGCAGAAATGCCCAGCCCCCAACGCGCCGCCCTTGGCTTGCAAGGCGCGCCATATGCGCAACATGTGCAAACCCTGTACCTTGCCGACGCCCGCCCCTTTGCCTTTGAAGACCGCTGGGTCAACCTTGCCGCCGCCCCCGATTTCGCCACCGCCCCACTGGACCGGATAAGCCCGAACGAATGGCTGGTGCAAAACGCCCCCTTTGCTCACGGCACCCTGGATTATAGCGCCGCACCTGCGAACACGGCCGGGCCTCACCTGAATTGCCAGCCAGACACCCCACTGATGATCCTTGAACGCCGCACCTTTGGCCCCGATGCCCCCGTCACCCATGTCCGCCTAAGTTATGCGCCTAATTTCCACCTTCATCTGAAAATCTAACGCCCGCATTCATCTTGCCAGATAAACTCCCCGCCCGGCTGCCCGGCAGGGCATGCTTTGCATGCCTGAGAGGGGAGTGGGCCGCCATCCACCAAACACTAACCTTGCTGTCCCAGCCATTCCATCACCGCAGGTCGCACCGATTGGTCCCCGCGCGCGCGCGCATCATCAATAATCCTGCGTACCGCACCCAGATCAGCCCGGCGCAGCAGGCTTTTCACCGGCCCGATGGATGCAGGCCGCATTGACAACGTGCGAATGCCAATCGCCGCCAGGCACATTGCCTCAATCGGCCGCCCGGCGTCTTCACCGCAAAAACTCAGCGGCGTGCCAGAGGTCGCACACCGTTTAACGATCTGTTCAATCAGGCCCAAAAAGCTAACATTCAACGTATCATAACGCCGCCTGACCCGCTCATTCTCACGGTCTGCGGCAAAGAAGAACTGTTTCAGGTCATTGCCGCCAATCGACACAAACCCCACATCATCAAAGAACTTCTGCGGCGCAAACGCCAATGACGGCGTCTCCAGCATCGCCCCAATTTCCAATTTTTCCGGCAGTGCACGCCCCAGCCGGATTTCGCGCGTCAATGACTTCATCACCGCCGCGCGCGCCGCTTTATATTCCTCAAACTGCGCCACAAACGGGAACATGATGGTCAACGGGCGCCCCTTCGCCGCCCGCATCAGCGACTGGATCTGCATCTGCATGATCCCCGGCTTGTCCAGCCCGACCCGGATCGCGCGCCACCCCATCGCCGGGTTCGGCTCGTCATTGGGTTTCATATACGACAGCACCTTGTCCGAACCGATATCAAGCGTGCGAAACACCACCCGCTTGCCGTGGGCCGCATCCAGAACCCGGGCATAAAGCGCCACCAACTCGGATCGGCGGGGCATCTTGTTGCGCACCAGAAACTGCAATTCGGTGCGAAACAACCCGACGCCCTCGGCCCCGGAACTTTCCAACGACGGCAAATCCGCCATCAATCCGGCGTTCATATGCAGCGCCACCACCACGCCGTCCAGCGTCTTGGCCGGTTTATCCAAAAGCGAGGTATATCGCTCCTGCGCCTTGGCCTGCATCGCCATCTTGTCACGAAACGCAGTGATCACCGATTCGCCCGGACGAAGATGCACCACACCTTGGTCGCCATCGACCATGATGTGATCGCCGTTCAGCGCCTCGACCGTCACTTGCCCCGCATGAATAACCAGCGGAATCGCCAGCGCCCGCGCCACAATCGCCGCATGAGAGCCGACCGATCCCTCCTCCAACACAATCCCGCGCAACGACCGGCCATATTCCAGCAATTCAGCCGGGCCGATGTTGCGCGCCACCAATATTGGATCAACCGGCAGCTCAGCACCGGTATTGACCCCCTGGCCGGTCAGGATTCGCAGCAACCGATTGGACAAATCATCCAGATCCGCCAGCCGGTCGCGCAAATACGCATCCGTCACCTGCCCCATCCGGGCGCGCGCCTGTGATTGTTCTTTCTCAACCGCCGCCTCAGCACTCAGCCCGCGCGCGATATCCTCTTCCATCCGGCGCATCCAGCCTTTGGAATTGGCAAACATCCGATAAGTTTCAAGCACTTGCAGTGCTTCTTTGTCGCCATCCTTGGACATCTCCAGCATCCGGTCAACGCCAACCCGCAGCTCTTCGACAGCACCCGTCAGCCGCACCAGTTCAGCATCCGGGTCATCGGCAATCGGGTTTGACACCACCACGCGCGGCTCGTGCAGCCACACATGGCCCTCGGCGGCCCCCTCTTGCGCCGTGCCGCCGCGCATCAAAACCGGCTGTTGGTGACGCGGCGACAGGGCGGCACCCTCGCCCACAAACGTGCCCAACTCGGTCATCTCGGCGATGACCATCGCCACCACTTCCAGCGCATAAACCTCATCTGCGGAATACACGCGTGCATCGCGTGACTGCACCACCAGCACGCCCAACGTATCGCCAAGCCGCTGAACAGGAATGCCCAGAAACGACGAAAACCGCTCTTCGCCGGTTTCGGGCATATAGCGAAACCCTTTGGCCGACGGCGCATCCGGCGTATTGACCAGCTTGCCGGTCTTGGCCACCCGCCCAACCAGCCCCTCGCCCAGCCGCAGCCGCGTCTGATGCACCGATTCCGGCTTTAGCCCCTCGGTGGCACATAATTCCAACGTATCATCATCGCAAAACAGATAAACCGAGCAAACTTCGGTCCTCATGCTGTCACCAATCAGTTGGGTGATCCGGTCCAGCCGCGCCTGCCCTTCGGCGTCGCTGGCCATCGCCTCGCGCAGCCGCCCCAGCAGTTTGCGACTTTCGCTTTCAGTACTTTTAACCATTAGGTCCGTTCTCGCTGCAAATGCAAAAAGGCTGGGGCGGCGCCTAGGCCGCCTTGTCCAATTCAAAGGCATCATGCAGGGCTTGCACCGCAAGTTCCATGTACTTTCGATCAATCAGCACGGAAATCTTGATCTCAGAGGTGGTGATCACCTTGATGTTGATGCCTTCGTCACACAGCACCTTGAACATTTTCGCCGCCACACCCGACTGGCTGCGCATACCGATGCCCACCACCGAAACCTTGGACACATCGGTATCGGCCACCAATTCGGCAAAGTTCAGCTCGCCCAGATCATGGGTCGCCGCCAGCGCCGCCTCGGCGCGCGGTACTTCACTGGTCGGGCAGGAAAAAGTCATATCGGTGCGGCCCTCTTCAGATATGTTCTGGACGATCATATCGACGTTGACGCCCGCTTCGCTAAGCGAGGTAAAGATAGTTGCGGCAATGCCGGGCCGGTCAGCCACTGACAGCAAGGTCAGTTTCGCCTCATCGCGCGAATGGGCCACGCCGGCCACAATATTGGATTCCATGATATCCTCCTCTGCACAGACAAGTGTGCCGGAATTATCCGATTGCGTTTCAAAACTCGACAGCACCCTCAGGCGTACCTTATACCGCATCGCCAGTTCAACCGAACGGGTCTGCAACACCTTGGCCCCAAGCGAGGCCAGCTCAAGCATTTCCTCGTACGCGATCCCGTCCAATTTGCGCGCCTTGCTGCAAATCCGCGGGTCAGCCGTGTAAACCCCGTCCACATCGGTATAAATATCGCAGCGCTCGGCGCCAAAGGCGGCCGCAAATGCCACCGCCGTGGTATCAGATCCACCGCGTCCCAGCGTGGTGATCCGCCCTTCGGATGACACGCCCTGAAACCCGGCCACCACAGCCACGCGCATGCCTTCGCTGAATTTCTGATTGATATTCTCGCACGGAATGTCTTCGATCCGTGCGGCTGAATGGGCGCTTGTCGTCTTCAACGGCACCTGCCAGCCTTGCCAGCTGCGCGCCGGGACGTCCATTTGCTGCAAGGTCAACGCCATCAAACCGGCGGTCACGGCCTCGCCCGAGGACACCACCGCATCATATTCGCGGGCATCAAACATCGGCGAGGTTTGTTCGACCCAGCCGACCAGTTCATTGGTTTTGCCCGACATTGCCGAAACGATGACGATCACGTCAAAACCATTGGCCACCTCGACTCCAACGCGCTTGGCCGCGCGTCTGATGCGGTCAGGGTTGGCCACCGAAGTGCCACCAAATTTCATTACCAGAACCGCCATATCGGCCCCTCTTACGTCGCATTCAGTCGCGTCATAAGCGAGGCAGGATATAAGGGCAAGCCAACCCACCCGAAAGCCTGCGAAGAAAGCCCGGAACGGGGTTGATGAGCCGCACTGACCCTAGTTGGTTTTGCGCGCCGGAATAAACGGCAACGGCGCCACCGGCACCCCGTCTTCGATCAGCTGTTTCGCCTCATCCGCGCGGGCCTCGCCATAGATCGACCGCAACGGCACATCGCCATCATACATCGCGCGGGCCTCAGAGGCAAAATCCGTACCCACATAGTCCGAATTTTCCTCGACCTTCTTGCGCAACTCGGCCATGGCCTGCTCTGCCAGGCTGGCAGGTTCGCTCAAAGACACCGCAGAGGCGGCCTCAGACACCGCAGGAACGGGCGCCTTTTTGCGCCCGGTGCGCACCCTTGGCGTCATGATCGCCTTTTGGATCTGCCCATTGTCACAGATCGCGCAGCTTAGCAGCCCGTTTGAGACCAGCTTGTCATAAGCGGCCGCTGACTGGAACCAACTGTCAAATGTGTGCCCATCGGCACATTTCAGGGTGTATTGGATCATTTTTTTTCGCGTATTTCTTTGCCTATTGTGTGTCTGCAATGGTTAATTATCCGTGCCGCCCCCAAGTGCCAAGGGCCAAGTCACGCAAGATATCCTGGATCAAACCCTTTCAGTATCCGCGCCAATTCCGGTTCGGCCACCTGTTTGGCCGCCTTTTTGGGGCTGAACCATTCACGTTTGCGCTGGCCGGACTCAGGATAATCTTTTGCCAGGCTATCAACCCGAACCGGATAAACCATCGCCACAATCGGCAATCCTTCGCCGCCAATCACCTTTTGATACGAAAACAACCCCAAGGGGCGGTTGAAAATCTTGCCAGTCACCCCCGCCTCTTCCCAGGCTTCCTGCCCGGCGCATTCGCCCGGCGTCATTGCGTCCATCGGCCAGCCTTTGGGGATAATCCAGCGCCCCGAACCGCGTGCGGTAATCAGCAAAATCTCGGACTCACCGTGTTTTGTGCGATAACACAAGGCCGCAAACTGGGTGCGCACATCGCTTTTATGCGCGCCGTCAACGCTTATTGGCAGTTGCTTGATCATTTCACCAAAATACCTGTCTGCTTTTTATTGTTGGGTAAGGAATACAGGGAAGCCCGTGAAAAAACACGGGTTTTTTGACCAAATCACGTTTTGGCCATCGGTTGGCGCATCCGTTCAGCCAATTGCAACACCAGTTCCGCGTGATCGACCCGGGCGTCAATCGCCAATCGGCGCAGGCCGAAATGCACATGAGCCATTTCGCGGTAATAGCCGGAATAGACGTAATTCACCGTAGCACCGGCCACTGCCCCCAGCACAGGCACCGTTTGAGCCGCCAGTTTTTGCCCCAAAACAGTCGCCAGTCTGGGGGCCACGGCTGCCACCAGTTTTTGCATTGCCCCACCGGTCAGCGTGATCCGCAAGGTCAGGAACCCAAGGTCGGCCCCGTCATCCATCGCCAACGGCCCGGCGGCGGCAAACACCCGGATACAGTCGAACTGGACATTTTCTGCTTTCGGGTCAAAGCCGTGTTCGGCGCCAACCCCTTGAATTATCCGCAACAATACGGTTGTGGTGGCCGGTAATTCAACCAAAGCTGACGGCAATCCGCCAAAGCCGCCTGCCGCACCCATTGCGGTGCTCATGGCGCGGTTTATCCAATCCGCCTGATCCGGTACGACGCTGCGCGAGGTCAGCGCCGCGCGCAGCGCCATTTTCAATGCCTTTTCGGTGGCCTCGCCAAGCCGGGATTTCACCGGCTCTGGAAGGCGGTCCAGCAAGGTTTCCGCCTTGCCACCAACCATATTCAACACCTGCACACCCACCCCCCCGGCGGCGCGATACCGCGCGGCCAGTTGGTCCAGTTCCGCATCCGTATCCGGCGGGGTCAGGGTAACAATGTCATTCATTCCTTACCAAGATCGGTATTTTTCGCCAAAATTCAACCCGCCCAGCGGGTCACATCGCCCCGGACACCTTCCCAGCCACCTTCAACCAGCGCCTGCCCCAACACCCGTTCGGGGTTGGTGGGGGGCGGCATCTGCACGCCGTCCAGCCGCACAAACCCAAATCGCCCGTAGTACGGCGCGTCCCCCACCAGCATCACCCGCGACCAGCCCGACGCCCGCGCGGCCTCTAGCCCGTCGTCGATCAACACCCGGCCCAGCCCTTCGCCCTGACGGGTCGGATGCACCGCCACCGGGCCCAGCAACAAAGTGGATGCACCACCTACCTGAACGGGCCAGAACCGGATGGCACCCGCCAGAATATTGTCGGAATCGCGCGCCACCAACGACAGGCCGGACACCGGCGCGATATCATCGCGCAGCCGGTAAGATGACAATGCCTCGCGCCCCGGCGCGAAACACAGGTCGAACAGGGCTTCGACCTCCCACCGGTCATCTGGAACTTCCGCTAAAAGATCAATCACCGGCGCGCGCTTTCGAAATTGGCTGGCAATCGCCTAGCACGGGGATTACCTGTTGGGCAACGATCAAGGAGAGCGTTATGTTTTACCGCCCCGAGGATGGCCACGGCCTGCCTCATAACCCGTTCAACGCGCTGATCACGCCGCGCCCGATTGGCTGGATATCATCCCGCAGCGGCGATGGCGTGGACAACCTGGCCCCTTATTCGTTTTTCAACGGCATTGCCTATGACCCACCGCAGGTGATGTTTTCCTCGACCGGATTCAAACCGGACCAGGGTGATACCAAGGACAGCCTGACCAATATTCGGGAAACCGGCGCCTTTTGCGTCAATATCGTCGAATATGGCGCCCGGGACGCAATGAACGCCAGTTCTGAAACCCTGTCCAAAGAGGCGGATGAATTTGCCCATGCCGGGGTTACGCCGGTTGAATGCGCCACCATAAACTGTGCGCGGGTGGGGGATGCGCCGGCGGCACTGGAATGCGTGCTGAACCAGATTATCGAACTGCCGGGGGTGAACAACTATATTGTTCTGGGGCAGGTCACGGGCATCCACATCCGCGATAACTGCCTGAAAGACGGGCGGTTTGACGTGACGACGTTCCAGCCCCTTGCCCGGCTTGGCTATCGCGATTATTCGCGGGTTGCGGACCTGTTTGAACTGGCCCGCCCTGACGATTGAGAGGTTTCGTTCTAAACAGAACCGGTTCAATGACTGCTCTGTGCTCTGTGCTCTGTGCTCCGCCTAAATGAAATCGCCCCAACCGTTAGGTCAGGGCGATTAGAAACATGGGCGATTGAAACAATGGTGATCTTTAATTTGTCAGACCAATTCTCAGACCGAATCACCCTGTGTGTCCACCTGCGGCCCCAAAACGCGGGCCTCCTGGGCCCGGGGCTGTGGGCGTGCCGAAGCATAGGCAAAGCCGTCCTGTTGTTCCAGCTCCGGGAACAGCTCGATCAGCTCATCGCGCTGGGCCGAGTTGAGCGCGGACACCATCCGCTCTCCTGGGTGAAAGCTCTCGGATTCGATACCGTCGGCATAGACCACTTCGTGGTCGTCAAACGCCATGTGGATGTACGTTACATCCTCAGAGGGACGCTCCAAAAGCACAGATGAATCGTTGCACAAGGAATGTGCAGGCACCAAAACTCCGCCTTCGACCCCAAACATCATTTCGGCGCGCCAATCGCGCACCAAAATCCGGTGCTGGCGTGACAGGCGCATGTCCTGCTCGGGCTGACCGACGCCAAGCGCATCCTTGCGGATCAGAACCGGGCGCAGATCGGGACGCGCGGCGATATAACCGGCCGACAAGGTGGTGGCACCGATCCAGCGGATCATCTGCATGCCGTGATCGCGGGTGATCACCCGGTCGCCGATTTCAAGCGTTTCGATCGCCACCGGTCCGTCCGGCGTCAGGATGTTGGTGCCCGGCGTAAAGCAGGGCACGATGGTCAGCAGATGCTGGGTTGTCACAATCTGTTCACCGCTGCCGGGATCGCCCGGATCTTCGGCAAAGTAGGAATGGAAGGTGATGGTCACGTCCTGACCCATATCCATGATCGGGTCGATTTCCAGACAATCAAGGGTCCACCCCAGCTGGGTGGTGATCACATTCGGGTCGCCTTCGGGCACGACAATGGTCTGGGTGACCGGATCGCCGTTTTCATCCACCCCTTCGATCACAATCTCAAAGCGCAGGAAATCGGCATCGGTCAGCGGCTCGACGATGATATCAAGCAATTCGTCGCCGCTCAGCACCTGATCGGCACCACCGGTGTTGTCCAGCTGGTTCAACGCATTCAGGCTGGAATTGGCGCCCACGCCAATACCCTGGATCTGCGCGTTCCAGTCGTCCACCAGATCACCTGCCGCACCGGGAATATCCTGCCCCGACGGGAACGGGAAACCGTCGGACATGAACACCACGATGTTGGTATCCGCCGGATCGGCACCCGCCGCGTCAAACGCATCGCCAGCCGAGCCGAGACCGGCCTCATAGTTGGTCAGCCCACCCGGTCCTGCGTCTGAAATATCCTGAAGGGCGTCGGAAAAGGCGGTTGGATCGTCAAGAGAAAAGCTGCCAACCACCTGCGAGCCGGAAGAATAGGTCACCAGTGAAATGGTAATCTCGGCAGGGTCATGCCCCGCCGCCACATAAGCGTCGAACAATTCCTGAGCCGCAAATAATTCCGCCTCCAGAATGGTCTCGTTATTGCCGTCGCCATCAAAATCGGTGCCGGAACTGCCGGCGGCCGATCCGGAGGTATCAATCACCACCGCGATGTTGATCTGTTCGGCAATGTTGGCACCGGTAACACTGACCGATACCTCAAAGCCATCGTCATCAATGCCGCCAGTGGCAAATGTCTCGACGTTTGAGGTCTGATCGACCTCGATGGGATTGTTCGAATCCGGATCAATTTCCACACCGTTGACCGACTGTTCGTCGTTAGGACCAGTAAGATCTACCATTTCGCTCTCCAAGTTCACATTGGTCCACGACCTATCGTGTTCGACCGTATTCGACCGTATTCGACCGCGTTCAACCGCGTTCAAATGCGCATAATATCGTTTTTATATCGTTTTTCCGACTGAAGGCTTCTACCATACCATACCTTACCCACTTGCAGCAAATGCCTTATTTAAATTACCCGGTTTTTAGCTAAGTGGCGGGGAATGCCGCCCAATTGGACCGTTTCAGGAAGCAATCCCATATCCTGGCTGCCATTGCTGCCGACCTGTCCATATGGCCGGTGCGCAGGAACACAGGTTCGCGTTTGACTGGAGTCAGCCGCACGCCCAGGCACCCGGGACTGGGTGATTTTTCAGCGTTGATATCGCGTAATGATTGCAACACCGGCGATCCCACCCTATATAGGACCTGTCCTTCGGGACTATGAACATAAACGCGCTCGTAATACGCGGATCGGACCCGGGGGCGGTACCCGGCGACTCCACCAAACATCCATTGATTTGGGTGCCTTCATTTGGGGATCATGGGGTCGAAACAGGATCGACGAACGTCTAAAGGGGTTAGCTTTGTTTCGGTGAGTTACCACCGTTATCGGTACATTTAAGCTAGTTGCAAATGACAACAAAGCTCCGATGGCTCTGGCCGCGTAAGCGGTTCGAGGTATCGAAAACCTAAGCCCTCTCGCTTAGCAGCGTTTGGCGGGGTCCGCAGGCACCTGGCAACAGAAGCCTGCACTTT
>JAKITO010000044.1 GCA_021648025.1 Paracoccaceae bacterium | reverse complement strand
AGGGCGCGAACAGCCGGGCGCATGGGGAGACGAACGGCACGGGACGCAGGCACATGGATCAGCTGGCAAACTTCGCAGTGCATTCCCTCCCGGCCCGGAAGATCGCGAAGAATGGCAGCGATACTTGCGATCAACCCCGAACGCTGAACCCTCGGTTTGTCGAGGCTCTGATGGGCTGGCCCACCGGGTGGACCAGCTTCGGCTCTGTGGCAATGGCGTGGTCCCGCTGGTTGCAGCGCATGCGTTCCGAATTCTTGCGGCCCGATTTTGACCAAGCCACCGCCTGTCCCGGATATCTAACTGGGATTCTACTGAATCCGCTACAGTCGGATAGTGAGTGCAAGGGACGGCCAAAACAAGTGATCGAGATGCGGACAATTCTGCCTTTCCTTTGTTGTGCTGCAAAAAGTTAAGTCACTCGGAGCCGTCTTGCAGATTGGCCTCGCGAAACGAAATCAGTGACTTGCTAATGTCAGTCAGCACACCAACCACAATTCCAAAGACTACCGAATAGATGCCTTGGTCGATGTAGTAGCCGGTAGATTTGGAACCCAAAAAAGCTCTTGCCGCGCCAACAGGATCCACCGAATTGATAGCAATCACCGCCATTGTGATGCGAAAAACGCCAAGCACAATGGCTGTCACGGCAAGAATGCGGCCCAATTTTGTGAACGTCATCACTGATACTCCATAGCATTTTAGTTGATATTTCAATTTCTGTGTTTGGTACCGTGGAGAACGTCGGGATTCAACGCATCAATGGAAATTTGGGCTTTAACTGGCCATTGGTTGCCATCAATCGAACGGCGCACAATGTCGCGCGGACAGATTTTCAGGAACTCCACAGAATGGGCCTCTTCCCTCGGCCTTCGGCGCGTCAGCCGCCGATCTGGAAAGTGATATCGTCTATGCGATCCTCACCCAGAACCCCAACATGGCGGACAACAAGGCGTTGTTCCATGCATCGCACGGCAACCTCGGCACGGCAGCGGGCGTGACAGAAACGGCGCTGGGCGAAGCTTACCGCAAGTTTGGCTCACAAAAAGGTCTTGAGGCGCGTCTGATCTCAATTCTGCCAAGCTATATCATCACGCCCCCGGGCACGCGGGCGATCGAGGCCCGCAAGCAGATGACCCAGACGACACCCGCTGCGACGGCGGATGTGAACACCTTCGCCGGGCGTTTGCAGGTGATTGAAGAGCCGCGTCTTATACCCGCATCCGGCAATGATCCGTGGTTTCTGGCATCTGACCCGGGCCGGGTCGACACCATTGAATACGCATATCTGGATGGTCAGGAGGGCGTCTACACCGAGACCCGGACCGGCTTTGAGGTCGACGGCATCGAGATCAAGGCACGTCATGATTTCGCGGCCAAGGTGATCGACTGGCGCGGATTGTTCAAGAACGCCGGTGTGTAATGCAAACGGGTCGGCGGTGATGCCGCTGACCATCCCTTCTAACGGAGAACCCCCATGAAAAACTACGTTTCCGCAGGCGACCGCCTGTCCTTTACCTCCGGTGCCGATATCGCCTCGGGCGACGCGGTGCAGCTCGGCGCGCTATTCGGCGTGGCCACTGGTGACATTTCCACCGGCGCGGAAGGCACCATCAAGCTGACCGGCATCTTCGATCTGGCCAAAGCGCCGTCGCAGTCTTGGGCGGTCGGGGCCAAGGTCTATTGGGACGGCACCAACTGGCGGGCCACAACCACCGCCACCGGCAACACACTGATCGGCGCGGCGGCAACGGCGGTCATGCGCCTGTTGAAGGATGTGGCCATCGAAGTTTGGGATCGCATCAAGCTCGGGGGCAAATCCCTCGGTGCGGCCTTGTCCTCGGTCTGGGCGCGGATCAAGGCCGGTTGGCTGACCATGCTAGCGAATATCCAGAAAACATGGACGGACTTTTTGCACGCCATGACGCGGGGGATTGCCAATATCCCGGGCATGGACAGCGCCATGCTGGCACTGGGCAACGCCGCGATCATGGCGGGGTCTGCCTATTGCGAAATGGCCGCCACCGCCGAGGAGGCGCGCGCTGCCGCCGACGGGCTGGTAGCCATTTGCCACCCGCCCACATGATCCGGCGCGCCCGCTGGTCTGCCTTGACGAGACCAGCAAGCAACTGACCAAAGAGACCCGCACATCGATCCCCATGCGGCCCGGTCGCGAGGCCCGGTTCGACTATGAATACGAGCGCGCCGGGGTGGCCAGCCTGTTCATGCTGTTCGCGCCGCTCGAAGGATGGCGCCATGTCGCCGTTCGGGCGCGGCGCACGGCCATCGATTATGCCCATATCCTCAAGGACCTTGCCGACACCCATTTTCCCGACGCCAAAAGGATCACCCTCGTTCAGGATAACCTCAATACCCACAGTCCAGCTTCGTTATACAAAGCCTTTCCGCCCACCGAGGCCCGCCGTATCGCCAGGCGGTTTGAATGGCACTACACGCCAAAGCATGGCTCCTGGCTCAATATCGCCGAATGCGAACTGAGCATACTCGCCCGGCAATGCCTCGACAGACGCATCCCGGATCGTGCCACACTTGAAACCGAAATCTGTGCCTGGACAAAGCACCGAAACAGCGCCAAAGCAGCCGCAAATTGGCGCTTATCAACTGACGATGCCCGAATCAAACTCGCTCATCTGTACCCCAGAGTAGCTGAATCAGAGGACTAGCGTGCTGGCCCAGCACGCTGGAATGTAACAAAATGGCCGAACTCGGACGGCCCGTGTTTGAACACATCGCATAGCCCAAATTTCGGGTAAGGGCGATTTGAAAACAATGCCTGATTTATGCAACAAGACCTGGGCACGCCAGGAAATGCTGCTTAGCAAATTCCAAAAATCCGTAAATTCTTTGACATTCGGCATCGATCAGGTTCATGTAACGCAATGTTGGCGGTAACAAAGTCGCCTGCGCTGATACCTGTCTGGCGGGTATCTGGCGGGTAATAGGGCCTGTCTGACACAAATTACCAAGGGGGAGTTACTAATGAATATCAAAGGAAAGAGCCGCAGTGCGATGATCGGGGCGTTGTTTGCGTCAGCCATGGCGTTTTCGATGGCCACGACCGGTTTTGCCGGGGACAACAATACCGTCGTCATCGGGTTGCAGGCCGAACCGGTCACGTTTGACCCGACACAAATCGCCGACCTGAACACCACGCTGGTTGTGCATCGCCTTTACGAGGGTCTGGTCGGCATCAAATACGGCACCTATGATCTTGAGCCGCGCCTGGCCGAGAGCTGGGAAATCTCGGATGATGGTCTGGTTTACACCTTCAAGCTGCGCGCCGGTGTGAAATTCCATGATGGCACGGACTTTAACGCCGATGCGGTCAAGTTCAGCTGGGAACGCCAGCGCGACGATACCCATCCGGCCCATGGAGAGCTGACCTATCGCGGCGTCAATTCCTATTTGGGACCGGTTGACACGATCGAAGTGGTTGATGACCTGACAATACGCATCACCCTAAGCGCGCCAAGCGGTCCGTTTCTCGCCCGTGTGACAGGCATGACGATGAGGATCATCAGCCCGACCGCCCTGCTTAAACACGGGGATGACATTGGGCAGTTTCCGGCAGGCACCGGGCCTTACATGCTGGATGAGTGGGAGCCTGGCATCCGCGCCACATTATCCGCCAATCCCGACTATTGGGGCGGCGCACCCGAAATCAGCAACCTGATCTATGTGCCAATTGTCGAACCGGCCGCGCGCCTGAGTGCGATAACAACCGGTGAGATAGATCTGACCATCGACGTGCCATTTGACAGCCTTGCGGATCTGGAGGCAAATCCCGACGTTGTCCTGAAGCAGGGCGCCAGCGCCCATGTCTGGTTTGTGGCTCTGAATACGCAAATTTCAGACCCGCCCTTTGACAATGTTCTGGTGCGCCGCGCGATGAACTATGCCGTGGACAAAGAAAGTATCGTCAATGATATCCTTCAGGGCACGGCTGTGGTTTCCACAGGTCCATTGTCGCCAGGCTATGGTGATATGCGCAATGCCAATGTAAAGCAATATCCCTATGATCCTGAAAAGGCGCGGGAATTGCTGGTCGAGGCGGGGCATCCCGGTGGGTTTGGCAATTGCGAATTCCTGGTGCCGGAAAGTGGCTCGGGTATGCAGGCACCGGTTGAAATGGGCACCTTGATCCAGGCCAATCTGGCGGCTGTTGGTATAGATTGCAGCATCAAGACCATGGAATGGGGGGCGTATCTTACGGCCTATCGCGAAAACCCGCAAATGGCGCAAATGTCCTGGAATCCGCCCATTGGCGACCCCGACATCGTGATGAACAACCTGTTCAATTCTTCGAATTTCCCTCCGGGTTGGAACGCCGGGTCCTACAAAAACGAAGAGGTTGACCGGTTGGTCACTGGAGCGAGCCAGAATGCCGACCCCGCAATCAGGCGCGATTTCTACCTGAAAGCACAGGAACTGATCGTCGAAGATGCGCCGTGGATTTTTGTCAATCATGGCTCGCAGATCATCGTGCACAGTGCCAAGCTGAAAGGCTTTCTTGTGTCGCCGAATTTTGATCTTATTCTTGAGAATTCAACATTCGAGGACTAAAAGGTCAGGGATTTGACCTGGAATTCAGCAGCGGGCGGCCATCTTGGTCGCCCCTTCTTTAAGCCAACCTTTAAGCCAACCTTTAGGCCAACCTTTAGGCCAGTGAGAAAACGGGGCACATCATGCGGGGCTATTTGCTGAAACGACTGGCACAGACGATCCCGGTTCTGTTCGGCATTTCGGTTTTGGTGTTTTCCATGCTGCATCTGGCCCCGGGCGATCCGGCGGATTTGTTGCTTGGGTCTGAATCGACACCAGAGTCCGTGGCGCAGTTACGCCAGGAAATGGGCTTGGACCGGCCGTTGCCGGTGCAATATGCGGCCTGGGCCGGTCGCATTGTACAGGGCGACTTTGGCCGTTCCACGGTGCTGAACCGCGAGGTTCTGCCCGAGATATTAAAACGGTTCAAGAACACATTGGTCCTGACCAGCGGCGCGCTGGTTTTTGCCATTGTTTTTGGTATCGGCATCGGAATTTTGGCGGCTGTTTATCACCAGACCCTGTTTGATTCAGTTGCCATGCTGATTGCCCTTGCCGGGCTAAGTATGCCGACATTTTTCACCGGCATTGTTGCCATCCTGATTTTTGCCATGGGCCTGCAAATTCTGCCCTCGGCGGGTATGTACCCGGCGCGCGGGGGCGATTTCTTTGACCTGTTGCGCCATTTGTTGTTGCCCGCGATTACACTTGGCGCTGTTTCAGCCGCAATCCTTGCGCGCATGACCCGCTCGGCGATGCTGGAAGTGATCCAACAGGATTATGTCCGCACCGCGCGCGCCAAGGGCGTGGGCGAGCACCGGATTGTCTGGGTCCATGCGCTGCGCAATGCGTCGATTACCATTGTCACGGTTTTGGGCATGCAGATCGGCTATCTTCTGGGCGGCTCGGTCATCACCGAGGCGGTATTTTCATGGCCCGGGCTGGGCCAGATGATGGTGCGCGCCATTCAGGCGCGCGATTACCCGATGGTGCAGGGCGGTGTCCTTCTTATCGCCGTGAGCTTTGTGTTCATTAACCTGGCGGTTGATTTGATTTATGCGTGGCTTGACCCACGCATCAGATATTCCTGAGGGCCGGTATGAGCGATATTTCAGCAAAACAATCTGAATTGGCAGAGGCAGCACCCGACATTCCGGCCCGTCAATCCCTATTTGCGCGCCTTAGGAAAAACCGTCTGTCCCTGTTTGGTGGTTTTCTGGTCCTGATCTCTGTATTCATGGCCTTGTCTGCACCTTATCTGCCGCTTCAGGACCCAAACGCGGTTGATACGTCGGTCCGCCTTTCCGCCATTGGCACGCCCGGCCATTTGCTTGGCACCGATGAACTGGGCCGCGACATCATGAGCCGCCTGTTCTGGGGCGCACGCATTACGCTGACCGTGTCTTTGGCCGCCACGCTTATCGCCATGATCACCGGAACGATACTGGGCCTGGTCAGCGGCTATTTCCTGGGCTGGACCGACACCGTCATATCGCGTGGCGTCGACGTGCTGATGGCGTTCCCTTACTTCCTGCTGGCCCTGACCGTCATCGCCATTCTTGGCCCCGGCCTGTTGAACGGCATGCTGGCCATTGCGCTGGTCAATGTGCCGTTTTTTGCCCGCATCATCCGTGGCTCGACGCTTTCTTTGCGGGAATCCGATTTTGTGCTGGCAGCAAAAGGCATGGGGGCGGGGCACACGCGTATCCTGTTCCGCCATATTCTGCTGAACAGCCTGTCGACGCTGGTCGTGGCCACCACCATCAACCTTGGGTTCATGATCACCGCCGCCGCAGCACTGTCGTTTCTGGGCCTTGGGGTACAGCCCCCGACATCGGACTGGGGCACCATGCTGGCCAGCGGACGCCAATATCTGTCGGCAGCGCCGCATACCTCATATTTACCCGGTCTGGCCATTTTCCTTACGGTGTTGGGTTTCAACCTGCTGGGTGACGGGTTGCGCGATGCCCTTGACCCGCGAATGCGAGATTCCTGATGATCACCCACCCGGACCAGCACCAGGCGGCCAGCCAGTCAACGCCGCCGCCGCCGCTGTTGGAGGTCAAAAACCTCACAACCGAATTTTCGACCTATGCCGGCACGCTTCGGGCCGTGGATGGCGTGTCTCTGTCCCTGTCGCCGGGTGAAGTATTCGGCGTCGTTGGCGAGAGCGGATCGGGCAAATCCGTCACCGCATTGTCAATCATGGGTCTGATCCGTCGTCCGGGCCGCATCGTCAGCGGCTCTGTCCAGCTTCGCGACCACGGCGACCTGTTGACAAAATCCCACGCCGATATGCGTAAAATCCGCGGCGACCTGATCTCGATGATTTTTCAGGAACCGATGACCTCGCTTAACCCGGTGTTTCGGGTCGGCTGGCAAATCGCCGAGGCCCTGCGCCTGCACCGCAACATGACCAAACCCGAAGCCGCCGAACAAGCCGTGGAATTGCTGGACCGGGTCGGCATCGGCTCGCCCAGGCAACGCGCGCGCGAATTTCCGCATCAACTGTCCGGGGGCATGCGCCAGCGGGTGATGATCGCCATGGCCATGGCCTGCGCGCCCAGCCTGTTGTTGGCGGACGAACCTACGACTGCACTGGATGTTACGGTGCAGGCGCAAATCCTTGACCTGATGATCCAGTTGAAAGACCGCGACGGTGCCGCCATTCTGCTGATCACCCACGATATGGGCGTCATCGCCGAAATGGCCCAGAAAGTCGCCGTCATGTACGCAGGCGTGGTGATGGAAGAAGCCGCCGTAGGCGATCTTTTCGACAACCCGATGCACCCGTACACCCAAGGGTTGCTTGACTCAATTCCGCATGGGACATCGCGTGGCAAAGCGCTCAAGGCCATTCCGGGCATCGTGCCGAACCTGCTGCATCTGCCGACCGGCTGCCGCTATCGCGACCGCTGCCCTGCGGCCCACGCGCCCTGTGCCCGGGCCGAGCCCCCATTGCACCAAATGTCCGGCACCACCCACCGGGTGCGGTGCTGGCTGCATCACCCAGAGCCGCCAAAATGATTGATCGCACAGACAAACCAACCGCCCCGATCCTGCAAGTGAGGGACCTGAAACGCTTTTTCAGCGTGAGTGACGGGCTGCTGTCCGGCACCTCGGGCGAATTGCGCGCCGTGGACGGGGTGACCTTTGATATCAAGGCCGGCGAAACCCTGGGCCTTGTCGGTGAAAGTGGCTGTGGCAAGTCCACGTTGGGCCGGGTCATTGCCCGCCTGATGCCGGCCACATCCGGCGAAGTCATGTTCGAAGACCGCGACATCCTGAACCTTGATCACCGCACGCTGCTGGCTTTGCGCGCCGATATACAAAGCGTGTTTCAGGACCCTTTCGCCTCGCTCAACCCGCGCATGACCGCGTTTGCGCTGATCCAGGAACCGCTGATCATCCACAAGGTCGGCACCCGCGAAACCCGGCGCGCCAAGGTACATGACCTGTTGCGAACCGTGGGGCTTCGCCCGGAATTCGCTGACCGCTATCCGCATGAATTTTCCGGTGGCCAGCGCCAGCGCATCGGCATCGCCCGCGCGCTGGCGCTCGAACCCAAGCTGCTGATCCTGGATGAACCGGTCTCGGCGCTGGATGTGTCCATTCAGGCCCAGATCATCAATTTGCTGGCCGAACTTCAGGACCGGCTAAACCTGACCTACCTGTTCATCAGCCATGACCTTGGCGTCATCCAACATGTCGCCGACCGTGTGGCTGTCATGTATATGGGTCAGATCGTCGAGCTGGCGGATAACGAAGAATTCTATGCCAACCCCCGGCACCCTTATTCGATGGCGCTGTTGTCGGCCCTGCCCCTGCCGGACCCGCATATCGCCCGGGATCGCATCCTGTTGCACGGTGATTTGCCGGATCTTGCGAACCTGCCCGATGGTTGCCGCTTTCAAAGCCGCTGTGCCCATGTCAGCGCACGCTGCCGAAAATCCCCCGAACCGCCACTGGCCGCAGTGTCGCCGGGGCATCTGGTGCGGTGCTGGAACCTTGCCGATATTCACCCGGGCGCGGACACTGATTGATTTGCAAGGAGGCTCGCAATGACTGACGCCAACAATTCCGACGACATCACCCTTGGCGATATCGCCAGTGCCGAGCGTTTGATGGGGATAACCTACAGCGCCCAGGAACGCGCGCAGATGCTGGACAATTTTTCCGGCCAGATCGAAGCCGCCCGGAACCGGCGGGCGGTTCAGTTTGAAAACGCCGAACCAATGGCCTGTCGGTTTGACCCAAGGTTGCCGGGATTTGAAATGCCCGACCCGGACATCAACTTGCGTTGGACCGATGCTGACCCCGGCCCCTTACCCCAAAGTGACGAAGACATTGCATTTGCGCCGGTCACCCGATTGCACGGCTGGATCGCCACCAAGGCGCTGACCAGCCGCAGGCTTACCGGGATATATCTGGAACGGATCGCGCAGATCGGACCGAAACTTGAATGTTTCGCCACTGTAACAGGTGATCTGGCCCTGGCCCAGGCGGACGCTGCTGATGCGCTTTTGCAAAAAGGTCAGTTGCTCGGGCCCTTGCATGGCATCCCTTATGTTATCAAAGACCTGTTCGACACGGCTGGTATCACCACCGGCTGGGGGGCCGAGCCATACCAGAACCGGGTGCCGGATGATGACGCCACCGTGGTGACGCGCCTGCGTGATGCAGGGGCCGTGTTGCTGGGCAAGGTGGCCCTGGGGGCGTTGGCATATAACGATATCTGGTACGGCGGGCGTTGCAGAAATCCCTGGAACCTGAATGAAGGCTCCAGCGGGTCAAGTGCCGGGTCCGCCTCGGCCACCGCCGCCGGGCTGTGCGGGTTTTCCATTGGCACCGAAACGCTTGGGTCCATCACCTCGCCCTGTCAGCGCTGCGGCACCACCGGGTTGCGCCCGACATTCGGGCGGGTGCCGCGCGACGGCGCCATGGCGTTGTGCTGGTCGATGGATAAAATCGGCCCGATCTGCCGCTCGGTTGAAGATACGGCGATGGTGCTGGCCACACTGAACGGTGCGGGCCCCGGCGATCCGGCCTCAATTCAGGCCGGGTTGCAGTTTGATGCACAGGCCGGGCTGGAGGGTTTGCGCCTTGGGTATCTGCCCGAAGCCTTTGGCGAAGGGGCAACCGGGCTGGACCACGCGGCGCTGGAAACCGCGCGCGGCCTGGGGGTTGAACTGGTGCAGGTGTCCCTGCCGGACTTGCCTTACGGGTCGTTGATGAACGTGCTTTACGCCGAGGCCGCCGCCGCATTTGAAGACCTGACCCTGGACGGGCGCGACGACACCCTGACATGGCAGGACGCCGCCGCCTGGCCAAATGTGTTTCGCCGCGCCCGGTTTCTTTCAGCCGTTGACCACGTTCAGCTTGACCGGCTGCGCTGGCGGGTGATGCAGGCGCTGGATAAGATGTTCAGCGACATTGATGTGCTGATTGGCCCGTTCATGACCGGGCCGATGCTGGTGGCCAGCAATTTCACCGGCCACCCCTGCCTGCATCTTCGGTCCGGGTTTTTTGACACGGCCACCCGAGAGCCGGGGGGATTTGGCGGCGGAAAGATCAACATGCCCGATGCCAAGCAGGACGGCCCGGTTTTCCGCGTGCCACAAGGGATTTCGCTGTGGGGGAAATTGTTCGACGAAGGCAGGCTTTTGACCTTGGGCATGGCGCTTGAGGCAGCTTTGGCCTGCAACGGCGAGCGTCCGGATTTTTCGTCCTGAACTGTGCGATATTGGTAGGGCCGCTGACCTGCCCCCGGAAGTTCCCTCACTCTGATGTAGAGTCTGCCCAACCGTAGAAGGCGCAGACAGATGCAAAAGAGCCGATTTGCAGAGGCGCATATTATTCACTGCCCGGCAGTGGGTTGCGCAGCAATCCATGAGTATCCGTATCGGTCACCAGAAGAAAGTGAAGAAGTTTTGCATCTTCTTGCGCGTACCAGGAAGAACGCAAAAGGAATCTACATGTAAAATGACATGTAAAATGGTCGGCCCGCGTAGTGGGCTATTTACGTTAAGTGCTTGAAAAGGCTTGGAGGCCAGTACCGGAATCGAACCGGTGTACACGGATTTGCAAGCCACAACTTTTTTTGCAGCGATTACAATCCGCTTTATGAGAGGCTCTGCCAAAATGGCAGGAATGAACGGTGAATGTTGCGAAGGCAAATATGCAGTCCCTGCCTGTCTGACGTCAGCACCGGTGGAACAGAATGGGGGATTTGAACAACGGAGGGTTTCTGGTTCATCGTAACCGCTAAAGAGTGAAGATGAACAAGAAATCCGGGGCCAGCAGGGCTGCGGCGACCAAGCTGGTCAGATCCATCCGCCGCAAGGTGCTGCAAGGGTTACCGGAAGTCCTGTTGAGCGTGCTGTGCGGCGTCATGGTCGGGACCAGAGCCTGAGCCACAGCCGATGATTTTGTCGAAATCGAACACTGGAAAAGCGGAAGCTGGACTTTCTGCACGCCTTTTTCGGGGCTGGCCACAATTGGCATACTTGAGGCTGAAATTGAAAAGAACGGTGAAACAATCGTTGCCCGATCTGGAAACCCCAACCGGCCCACAGGCACCCCGTTTGGAAACCTGAAGCCCGCCATACTTGGCTTTCCACTGGTAAAATCCGGCATCCGGCATCCGGCATCCGGTATGCCGGGCTTACGGCGCCACTCGGATATTTCCGCCCCAGCCGCATATTCCTGAATGATCGCGACAATCTGCTCTTTGGTAAATCGTGGCTTGCGTATCTCTGTTCTCCTTGTTCTGGTGAACATCAAGCGAACAGAGCCTTCTTTCAAGTAGCCCGGCAAGTAGCCCGGCAAGTAGCCCGGCAAGTAGCCCGGTATTTGGGGGCAGATGAGCACAGCAAAACGGGTTTTCCACTGTCAAAACAACCGCTACGAACGCGTTCCAAACATCTGGTCCATCTCAACCGACGGATGCGCGCAACCCGCTTCGCCGACAATCCGTGCCGGCACCCCGGCCACCGTCTTGCAGGCCGGCACATCGCTTAGCACCACTGATCCGGCGGCAATCCGGCTGCAATGCCCGACCGAGATATTGCCCAGAACCTTGGCCCCGGCACCAATCAGCACCCCGTCGCCAATCTTGGGGTGGCGATCCTCTTCTTCCTTGCCGGTGCCCCCCAAAGTCACCGAATGCAGCATCGACACATTGTCACCAACCACCGCCGTTTCACCAACCACAATCGAATGCGCGTGATCAATCATGATCCCTTTGCCGATCCGGGCCGCAGGATGAATATCAATGCCAAAAATCTCAGACACCCGCATCTGAAAGAAATACGCCAGATCATGTCGCCCCTGCCCCCACAGCCAATGACCAACCCGGTACGCCTGCATCGCCTGATAGCCCTTGAAATACAGGATCGGCTGCAACAACCGGTGGCAGGCCGGGTCACGCTCAAACACCGCCATCAGGTCAGCGCGGGCCGCCTCGACCAGTTCGGGCGCCACAGAATAGGCATGATCGGCAATATCGCGCAAAACCACCATCGACATCTCATTCGAGGTCAACTTGGCCGAAATCCGGTACGACAACGCCTTTTCCAACGTCTGGTGATGCAGGATGCAGGCATGCACCAACCCGCCCATCAACGGTTCCGCGCGCACCGCCGTTTGTGCCTCGTCGGTGATCCGGTCCCAAACCGGGTCAACGGCAGTAACACTTGTTTGGGTATCAACCATGGCGCGCCTCGCTTTCAATGCCTAGACTACGCACTTAAGATCAAACTTATCAAACGCAAACCCGTGATAGACAATATTTCAAACCTGAATGGATCCGATACCGCGGTTTTCCAATCTCTGATCCGGGTGCCGCCACCTTCACCGGTTAGCCCGCCACTGGGCCAACCGCCGCAGAACCATCTCGAAACAGGCGCAATAGTCGGCGTCATCAAACGTCGGCTCATCCGCCAGCATCCGCTTGCGCGCCGCTGACATCAGCGACCCGTTACCCCACAGCGGATGCAGACGCCCGACCCGGGCGACATATTCATCCGCCGCCTCGCTCTCCAATATCATCCGCTCGCAAAGTGATGCGCGCAGCCCGACCGGCACGTACAATAACGCTCGTGCCGCGTTGCTTATGTCGCCGTGCAAAACCGGACGCATGTACCTCAGGCCTCCAGGTCGACCCCGGATGCCAACCCTTCGCCGTAGCGGGCCGACACCTGCGCCACCTCAACCCTGCCCGGCAGCACCAGCCCGTCGCTGGCCTGGTCCGCCGCCGGATAATCCCACTCAGGCGTGCTCACCAGTACTTCACGCAAGACTGTAACACCCTGAAACACCCGCACGCGGTACAACTCGCGCTCTTCGCCCAATGGCACATCCGGCAGTTCCCAGCCGTCGCCATCAATCCGGGTCCGGCGCACCCATGAAAACGCCATATCCGCGCCAAACCCGCCCGAACACCGCAGATGGGCCGGCGAATAGGGGCGCAGGCCATTGCCATCAAACGCCTCGACCAGATGCACATACGACGGATCATCAAAGCCCCGGCGCGCCGGGCCAATCCGGTAATTCCGGGCAATCCGACGTTGCGCCGAGGTCAGGTTGGTCTGGATCGCCGCGCCGTCAAACAGCACAAACCACGACCCCGTCGGCCAGACATCCGGCATCAAACCGTCACTGCCCACCTGCCCCCGCAACCGCGTCGACAGCCAATAGGTATCAGGCGCAATCAGATCGGCCTGCGAGAATTGAAACAGCTCCCAATTGCCACTTGACCCATCACCAATCGCCGCCAGATTGGCGCCATTCAGCACGGCCGCGCAATCGCGGGTTTCCAGCGCACCACTGATCAGCTTGACTTCAAGGGGCGCGCCATTGTCCCACAACCCGGGACGGTGTGCTGTCATCGCCGAACCGGTCACGCCAATCACCGACGCTTTGGCGATAATCTCGCTCAGGGCATAATTGTCGTCGGTGTTGGACGCATATAACGCAACTGTTCCGGGCCAGGGGCTGGCCGTCACCGCCAGATGCGGCGCATGTTCCACCTCGTCCCCGGTGATCAGCGGCAAGTCCAAGAACAACGGCAATACCGGCACGGGTGGCACGAACGCTGACAGCCCCGGCGCATCTTCGGCAATCTCGCTTGGGGTATAGACCTCTGGCTCGATCCGTACCGCCTCGATCAGTTGCAGTCCGGATTGTTCAACCCGGTCAATGCGATACCGCACATCGCCTTCGCCGCCATCCGCCGGAAACCGCACCACATCACCGGCCCCCAGCGCCATCTTTGACGGCGGCAAGGCAAAGCGCACAGTATCACGCGACACCCGCGCCTCGGTCAGCCAGCGTTCGGCCACCTGCCGCCCCTCGCCCCGGGTCATCGCCATGGTCAGATCGGATGACGCCACCGCATGGGTGGCGCGGTCCGGCAAAACCGCCTCTTCTGCCACCACGTCGTGGTCGCCCCCGGCCTGAATGAACCGCACCCGCACCCGGCCGGTCATTTCGGCCTCGGCGTCGCGGGTCTGATCAATCAGCCCGGTAATTTCATCACTTTCCGCGAATAATTCCCGGTCCAGCACCTGTTCGCCCAACCCGCTGCGCATGACAAAATTCAGCACGCCATTGCGTTCGATCGCATCAAACCCATAACGCAACATCAACGGTTGCAACGCGGCACGCGCATCACTGACCCGGTCCACCAAATAACCGCGCACGATGCCGAATAACTGCGAGGTATCAATATCGACCAACCCGGACCGACGGCAAATTTCCTCGACCACCGAATCCAGCGAGCGCGCGCCAACCCGCCCGTTAAGCCAATGACCCCGGGCATAATTCTCGCCATCCGACCACAGTTCCCGATTGTTGGGAAAGGATGGAAATGGTCGCGTGTCCCAGGCCCAGACATAGGCGTTGGTCATGTCCAGCATCGGCTGGCCATAGATTTCCGACACCGGGTTATTCCCCACCTGGTGCCAATAGCCAATTGCCGCCTGCAAATACCGCAGTTGAATCAGACTGTCCTGCCGGCCGTTGGAATACTTGGGCAGGCTGGATTCGGATGATTTGGGATCCAGAAACTTATTCGGCTGATTGGTGCCCTTGTCGATTGCCGCACAGCCCAGCTCGGTGAACCAGATCGGTTTCGATTGCGGCTCCCAGTTGGTGGCGATTGCCTGACGTACCCCGCCGATACGTTCGTGGTGGTCATTCTCCCACCAGCCGCGAATATCCTTGTAACGGTAAATCCACGGTTCATTGTGGGCCTGATCTTCGATGTCGGTACGGATCTGCGCCGCCTCGGCCTCGGGCGAATGATAATACCAGTCGTACCCTTCGCCGCCTTCGACATTGGCCGCAAGATAGTCGGGATCATAGATCGACGACCACCCGGCCTGCGCATCCAGATGGTCCTCGCCGTCGCGCCAGTCAGACAGCGGCATGTAATTGTCGATGCCGACAAAGTCGATATTGGCATCGCCCCAAAGCGGGTCAAGATGGAAATACCGATCCCCGGTGCCGTCCTGTGGCTGATAGCCAAAATATTCCGACCAATCCGCCGCATAACCGATCTGGGTTTCGACCCCCAACAGGCTGCGCACCTCAGCCGCCAAATCCACCAGTTCCACCACCGCTGCAAAGCCCGACGCCCCCCTGATCTGCGTCAGCCCGCGCATTTCCGAACCGATACAGAACGACGTGACACCGCCCGCCGCCGCACACAGGGCGGCATAATGCAGGATGAACCGGCGCATGCCCCACTCAACCGGCCCGCTATAGGCAACGGTGCCCGCACCAACCGTGAAATCCGCCGCCGTCGCGGTGCCAAAAAACGCCGCCACTTCGGCGTCCGCCGTGGCCGTGCCATCGGGCGACCCGGCCACCCCGGGTGCCAGTGACGTGGTAATCCGCCCGCGCCACGGCAGGGGCGGCTGATCCACCACGCCGGTATAGGGGTTGATCAACCCATTGCCATCCTGCTGATCCATCAGGATAAATGGATAAAACATCACCCGTTTCCCGGTGGCATTCATATGCTGGATCGCCTCGACCACAGCGGCATCATCGGGTGTGCCGCCATAAATCGGTCGCCCGTCAACCATGGCAATCTCATCCGACGCCGCCCGGGTCAGCCCGGCCACGTTCCAGGGCATATTGGTGCCTTCGATGTCAGCCCGCTCAACCTTTGGCTTAACCTCGCACAGACCACAGCGCAGATCGCCGCCAAACCACGACACCACCAAAGACGCGGCATCCGCTGTCGGCAACTCCTCCTGCAAACTCTCCATCGAAGTGGCAAAATCGCTTTTGCCAGAGGGTGAATTGATATTGGCCGCCCATTGGCTGCCCGGTCCGTTGGAATAATAAACCGGAGTCGTCGCCAGCGCATATTCCCCGGTGCCCGGTATCAACGCCACCCCATTGACCAATTGCGCCAGATCAAGTTCATATTTACTGCCCTCAGGCTGCTCGGCGCGCAATACCTCAAACGAAAACTGCGGCACCCGGTTGCCAAACGGCTCCAGCGCCAGATCTTCCATCACCACATACGCCGTGCCGCGGTAAGCCGGGACAAACCCCGCACCCTCGATCGCCTCCATCACCGGGTCGGGCGACTGATCCTGCGTCCCGGTGTAAATCCGCAAGTTCAGATCATCCCTCGCCACTTCCTCGCCGTCGGCCCAGACCCGGCCAATGCTGGAAATCTCGACTTCGCAAACCGCCACCGCCAGCGACACACTATAGCTGAAGTTGATGGTTTTCGGCTGTGGCGGGCCACCTTTGCCGCCGCCCGTGGTGCTGGAACTTTCCTGAAAGTCCGAGGCCCAGATCACCTGACCACCAACCCGCATCCGCCCATAAACCTGGGCAATCGGCCCGCCATCGCTGGCCTGGGTCAGGCGAAACCGCTCGACCTTGCCGGTTTCGACCGGATCGGCACCGGCCCCCAGCAAACGGTTGTCGATCACCCGGCCCAGGGTCGCGCCGACCGCGCGGCCAATCACCACCGAAGACAGACCCGCAAGCGTGCCGCCCACCGAGCCACCAATGGCCGCACCTGCGGCCGAAAGAAGTATCGTTGCCATCAGAGACCCTCCTCAGGGAAATTCAAACGCTGCCACAATGCGCCGCGCCCAGGGGGCGCTAAGCGGGCTTTCGACCACGCCGTGGCGGGCGTAGGCATGCACAAACCGGGCGTTCGGCGCGGATGATGTAACAATGCCAAGATGTTTGGCGACCGAGCCTGCCCGCATCCGAAACAGGATCACATCGCCCGGCATTGCCGCCCCCTTGCGGGGCGCCAAGTGCCGCAGGGCTGCCGCCCAAAGCCGCTCCTCGCCTTGCGGCTCGGACCAGTCCATCGAATAGGCAGGCGTTGCCTCCGGCTCCGCTCCATAAACCTCGCGCCAAACACCCCGCACCAGCCCCAGACAATCCGCGCCCGCTCCGCGGGTCGCTGCCTGATGGTGGTACGGCGTACCGATCCAGGCCCGCGCACAGGTTATTATCTGCTCCGGGCGGGTCATCAACGCAGACTCCCGCCGGTGTTGCGGGCCGATTGCTTGGGCACCGACATCATCCAGTCTTCGCCCGGAATGTCCGGAAACCCCTGAAAATTCACCAGATTGTTGAATTTCAACCGGCAGGTTTCGAACCGTTTGTCACAACCCGCAACAAGGCGCACAGTATCGCCCACAGCAACCCCACCGCGCAACGGCTCCCACAGCTCGATCACCCGTGTGCCACCCTCAAAACGATCCTGCTTGATCAGCCCCCACAGGCCCTTGGCCGCCCCGTCCAGAACCTCAAGCCGCCCGCGCATGAACCACCCCGGCTCAAACCCGTTCAGATCAGGCCACCGGAACTCCTGCGCCCCGATCAGCTCTTCAACCGCGCGATCCTCAAAATACCCCGGCGTGCCAAGGTCAAAGGTACAGGTTTCATCACCCAGAACGGCGGTGCAGGGTTTCTGGTAAACCCGCCCCAAAGGCCGGTTCAACGCTTCTGTTAGTCCACGCAATTCCGCATGGAACGCCCCGGCAGAGCGGCGCAACTCGCCAATGGTGCCACGAAACTGCAACCAGCGCACATCAACGTCGGCCCAGTTCACCAGCCACGCCATCACCTCGGCCCCGTCAAAGCGCCCGGCCTCGATGTCTTCTTCGGTGACGGCGGCGTCACTTAGCCCGCCAATCGCCTCGGTATTGTCCACTGACAATCCGGTGGTTTGCTGCAACGCCTGCGCCGTCAGGCCGGTATCGGCCTTGAAAACCATGCCCTCAAACGTCAATTCACGGTCGTGGTCAGTTGAGCCAAACTGAACCCCGTCCGCGCGGGTGATCCCCCAACAACGGCACAGGCTTGTCAGCCCGCCCTCGATATGCGCCTGAAACGCTGGGTCCAAACCTGTATCCAGAACCGACATCAGACCCGAACCTCGACAATCGGCACGTTTGGCACGGTGCCGGCCTGAAAGCTGGCGACACTGGTCTGAATGCGGTCAGTGTCAAACCGCACCGGCACGTCAAATTCAAATCCGGCAGAAATGGTCGTGCCTTCAACCGGAGCATACGCAAAACTGACAATGCCGGTGGTGTCATCCACGCCGTAGTCAACGCCTTCACGCATTTCATCCTGTTCCAGCCCGATCCGCACCGATCCCTCGACCGGCTTGGCAATCGGGCGCAAATAGGAAAACGCCCCCGACTGATAGGTCTTCGCCACCTGAAAATCCGTGGTATGCCCGTCGCCCATCCCAATCACCTGATCGTCAAAGGCAATCTCACCCAAAGCCCGCCCGGATTTGTAATCCGACCAATCCTTCCAGCGAAACCCGTAAATCTGGCCGCGCCGCGCCTCAAAGAATGCGATCAGCTTCTCAACATCTTCCAGCGACCGCATCCCCAACCCGGCATCATAGCGCCGCCTTGAATGCGCCCAGGGCGTATTTCGTTCCTCAAACCCGTTGGCCAGCGTCACAATATCAGTGCGCCGCTCAGGTCCGCCGATCGAGCCAAAGCTCAACGACGCCGGAAATCTTACCTCATGAAAGTTCATCGCTACTCTCCCGCCTATCGGTTACGATTGCCACGGCCCAGCGCGCGGCTCATCTGTGCCGCGATCTGTCCCTGGGACCGCTGAAAACCCTGTACATCCGGGGTGGTGATGTTCATCACCACCGTGGTCGCGTTGCCGCCACCCCGAACCCCCAACTTGCCATCAGCGCCGCGCGCCAACGGCATGATCGCCTCTGGCCCCGCCTCGCCCATCAAACCCAGACCGCCGCGCATCGGGAATGTCATCGGCCCGGACACAACGCCGCCTGACGCAAACGGCGTCACCCGACCCTGGGCAAACGTGGCACCATCAGCAAACGGCAGGATGCCTTCAACCAGTGACGACACCCCTTGGGAAAACAGCCCGCCAAAGTGTTTCGTCACCGGACTGATTGCCGCGTTGAACGTGGTTGATACCATCGCCCGCGCCACCGTATCCAACGCATCCGACAGTTTCAGCCCGTCGAACACCACGCCTTCAAAGGCCCGGCGCAATCCTTTGGACATGCCCCGTTCCAACGCCGCCACATCTTTGCCGGTGCCCGCCAAAGACACCCGTATCTGACGCAATTCATTGTCAAATTCCGCCGCCATACCGGACGCGGCCCCCAGTGAATCGGCCAGCGCCTCGGCGCTGTCGTCCAGATCTTCAATTCCGTCCCGCTCAGTCATCGCCATCTCCTATGTTCTTATCAGGATACGCCGCTTCCAGCGCCTCCAGCCCGGCCCGGTTCATCGGTGTGTCGCCCGCACCCTGCCCCAGCATCAGCCGCAATTCCGCAGGCGTCAGCGCCCAAAACTGTGCCGGTTGCAATCGCAACCCCAGCAACCCCGCCCGCATCAGAACCGGCCAGTCAAAGCCGCTCATCTGGCAAACCCGCTCATCTGGCAAACCCGCTCACACATCGTCCGGCGTCATAAACGCCCGCGCCAACAGCTCTGCCGCCGCCCTTGCCGCCGCCATCACACCGCCGCCAATCTCGGCCTGCAACAGATCGGCGCGCGTCACCGCAACACCGCCCCCTTGCAGGCCCGCCACCACCACGGCCAACACATCGCGGGTCGAAAACCTGCCCGTTTCAAACCGTTCCACCAACTCCACCAGTGATCCGGCCTCAAGCACCGCTTCCAACCCTGCCAACGCCCCCAGAGTCAGCTTTAAAACCCGCTGCTGCCCATCGATGACCAGGGCCACCTCTCCCGTCCACGGATTGGCCATATCAGGTCGCCGTAAAGGTCAAAGCACCCGCACTGGCCAGCGACATCTCATAGGTCGCCTCGCCATTGTGACTGCCGGCATATTCCAGCGACGTCACCTGAAACGCGCCTTCGATGATGCCAAAGTCCGGGATGATCACCTGAAAATCCGGGGTTTGCCCGTCAAAGAACAACTGGCGCGCACGTTCATCCGTGCCTTCATCCTTGAACACCCCCGAACCTGAAATCGACGCCGATTTCACCCCGGCCCCCGCCAGCAGCTCGCGCCACCCACCCTGACTTTCAAGGCTCGTCACATCGACGCTTTCCGCATTGAAACTTACCCGCGTGGCGCGCAGCCCCGCGATGGTTACGAATGTACCGGTGCCGGTCATATCCACTTTGACCAACAGGTCCTTGCCGTTTTGAGCAGCCATGATTTCTCTCCTAAAGCTTGATTAACTGTCTTCCACGCGGGCGCGAAATCTCAGATCTATGCGCCGGATATTTCCCGCCGTGCCGGTCCGTCGCGCATTTGCGCGTTCAAACCAAAGACCCACCAGACGACCCCGGCTAAGCACCAGCTCCGCACCTTCCAGCGCATCACTGATTGTCGCCGCGATGGTTTTGGCCGCGCCAAACCCAGCCGCCCCGGTCACCACCGACACGGTAAAGCGATGCTGCGCGCCGTACCCGGTGCCGTCAGACCGGTCCCACACTTCCTCGGGGCCCAAACTCACATAGGTGGTCGGCACAGTCCCGGTCGGCAGCGCATCATAAATCGCCGCCCCAACCAGGGCACTAACCCCCGCATCACCCAACAAATGCTGGTACACAGCCGATTGCAAAGCCGCTGATATCGCGTAACTCATGCCACCACCTCCTCGACCGCAAAGCAGGTCAGATAATGCGCTTCCAGGTCGGCCTCGGTGACCGCCTGAATAACGAACACCCTTGTGCCCTCCCGAAATCTTTGCTCTGGCTTGGGCCGCGATGGTGCCCCCACCGGCGCACCCCGCACCACAATCCGCACGCCAACACTTGAAATCGGGATGCCCGCCTCGGCCCGCTCGCGCCCGGTGCGGGGCGTGATTTCGCCCCACAACTGGCCCAACTCGGTCCAGACCTCGGTAAACCCGCCCGCCCCGTCAGGCGTGCGCACCGCCGCTTCCAGGGCCAGCAACCGGTTCAGCCGGGGCAGGATCATAACCCCGCCCCCAGCGAGATCCGCACCAAACGATACCGCTGGATCAGGCTGGTCACCCCAAACGGCATACAGCCGTCGCTCAACGCCGTCTCATGCCGGAATTCGTGGTAATGTGCGGCCAAAAGCAACACCGCCTGCCCCAGATCGGCCGGCAAGCCGCCCCAATCCGCCGACATGCCCGCGACAAACGCAATCCGCACCTCGCCATTGCTCGGCACCATCGGCAACAGCCCACCAATGGGCCGCACCCTCGGACACTGACTATCGGCCTCAAGCCGATAACCGGCACCGTCCACCACGGTCTCGACCCCGGCCACATCCACCAGCGTTATCGACGCCACTGACCCCACCGGCGCCACCGGCAGGCTTTGCGCCGCGCGATCCCGCCAGAAACTCAGCGTCCAGGTGAAATCGCGCGCGATCAACACCTTGGTGGTGCGCGCCTCAATCGCCGCAATCGCCGCCCTCAGGAACCCTCTCAGAACACTGTCCGCCAGGTTTTCATCGCCAAACCCGGTTCCCAAACGCAGATGCGCCTTGAACTCATCCACCGGCAAGGCGGCGTCAGGAATGGTTGTATCTTCGATCAATATCATGATTTCACTCCACAATCCCGGACCACCCGGCTCTGCTCGTTCGGTTAACACCTAGGTTGACGGGTATGCGCCGCCCCACATTGCTCGGACGGAGGGGAGCAGCTAGACAACGTGACGCTTCACTGACACACACCCGCCACGAGGCCGGTTTACCCGGCCCCGCACTCACCATCCCGGTTAAGAGACAGCGAATTTCATCAACTTGATCGCCGCAAAGTCCGAGACATCCCCGCCCACGCGCTTGGTGGCGTAAAACAGGACATGCGGCTTGGCACTGAACGGATCACGCAGAACCCGCAGATCAGGGCGTTCGGCCACGGTATAGCCCGCATTAAAATCACCAAACGCAATCGACATGCTGTCAGCAGCCGCATCCGGCATATCCTCGGCCACAACCACAGGATAACCCATCAGGCGCGCAGGCTCACCCGCCGCCAGACCATCCGACCACATGAACCGGCCATCAGTATCCTTCATCTTGCGCACCAGACCCGCGGTCTTGGAATTCATCACAAACGTGGCATTGGCCCGGTACTGCGCGCCCAGCGCATAAACCAGATCAACAATCGCATCCACATCCGTCAGATCGCCAATTGCACCAGACGGCACATAGCCAATGTTGCCCCAGGTCCAGACCCCGTTGTCCACGGTCGTCTTGGTCAGAATGCCGGTTGGCTTATCCAGCCCGTCGCCATTGATGAACGCATCCGCCTCGGCGCGGGCAAACTTGTCGGCAATCCGACCCGCCAGCCAGCTCTCGATGTCAAATGCACTGTCATCCAGCAACCGCTGACTTGCCTTTGGCAACGCGCTCAGCTCGTGCAGCGGAATGGATATCCGGTCAATCTGCGGCGTCGCGGTCTCAACCGTGGCCGAAGTTTCATCAGCCCAGCCAGCCCCCACATCGGTGGTGTCAATCAGCACGTCATACGACGTCGCCTCGACATGAACCACCGACGCAATCGAACGGATCGACGCGGAGGAATTCAAAATCGAAGACACCGTTTCCGACGTCTGTGGATCCACCAGATAACCGCCATCGGCATTGACTGCCGTGGACAGGCCCTTGGCCTCCAGTTCCAGCCCGCGCAGACCCTCATCTTCGCCACTGCGAAGGTAAGAATTAAACGCTTTCTGATGCGGCGCACCCGCGTCAGTTGCAGCCGCCAAATGCGGACGTGCCGCCATAGTTGATTTACGATCCAGCATGGTAAGTCGCTCTTCCGTTTGTTGCAGTTTGGTTTGAATTTGATCTTGAAAGCCCTTGAATTCGCTGACAAAGCCGGTCATCGCCTGCTTCACCTCCTGAACCAGGGGCATGCCTTTCCCGGCCAAGGCCGAAGGTTCGGTCTTGCTCATAACAACATCCCTTTCTTGGGTGAGGTTTTAGGCGCTTACCTCTGCGCCAGCTCCAGCCGCGCGTCCCTAAGAACGGCCGCCAATTCACGCAAAGTATCGCCCTCGGGGTCACCCCCCTTTGCCGCCACCCGCGCACTGGGCAACATCGGGAATGTCACCAAAGACACCTCCCAAAGCTCCAGCTCTTTCAAGAGCCGCTGGCCCTTGTCGTTCTTGCTTGCCTTCACAGCACGGTACCCAATCGACAACCCGTCAATCGCCCCCGCGCCAATCAGCGCAATCGCCTCCTGACCCTTTTGCGTGGCCTCCAACAGCCGCCCCTTGACCCAAAGCCCGCGCTTGTCCTCGCGCACCTCGTCCCAAACCCCAATCGGTTGGGCCGGGTCATGCTGCCACAACATCTTGACCTTGCGGCCCTCACTGGCCAGCGCCTTGATCGAAGCCGCATAAGCGCCGGCCTCAACCACATCACCGCCCTGATCCGCCTGGCCAAACAGGCTGGCATAGCCCTCGATCACCGCATTGTCGGTAATCGCCAGCCCCTCGCTAAACCGGGCAAACTTATGTTCCAGACCACCACAATCATCCATCACGCACACTCCTTCAAAACTCATCCCTCACGGGGCTGCCGCCACCAGCGACTGCACGGCCTGCGCCAATATCACCGCCACCACACCATAAACCGCCAGCCACAAACGCTTTTCCAGCCGCTCCATCATCTCTTCCAGCCGGTCCAGCTGGCGACACAAATGTTCATGCTGCACCGCACTCACCCGCTCGTGTGCGGCCAACCTCAGCCCCGGCGCACAGTCAAACCGCTCATACCTCAGCGGATCAGCCATCCGCGTTTGCCTCAGGCAATCCCAACAACGCCCGCTTCTCGGCAACGCTCAAAAACTCGGCCCTTGAAACCCGTGCCCATTGCGCATCGCGTTCAGCCGACAACGCCGGCACCTGATCCAAATCCGGTTTCAATTCCAGAATTTCGCCAGAAAACCGCGACAACCATTCGCCCAAAACGCTCGCCACCCGTGTCGCCAACGGCAACACCGTCAGCCGGAAAAACGCGCGATTGGCCTCGGTATAATTGGCATAGGTCGCATCGCCCGAAATCCCCAACAACATCGGCGGCACCCCGTAAGCCAGCGCAATTTCCCGCGCCGCGGCTTCCTTGGTCTTCTGAAATTCCATGTCACTGGGCGAAAACCCCATCGGCTTCCAGTCCAGCCCGCCTTCCAGAACCATCGGCCTCCCGGCATTCCTGGCCCCCTGGAAATTCGCCTCGATCTCTTCCGACAACCGACGAAACTGATCATCCCCCATCGCGCCCTGCCCGTCACTGGAATTCCACACCAACGCCCCACTTGGCCTTGCCGCATTATCCAACAACGACTTCGACCACCGCGACGCACTGTTATGCACATCCACCGCCATCGCCGCCGCTTGCATCGGCGCCATGCCGTAATGATCATCCTGGGGGTGAAAACTCTTGATATGTGCAATCGGCGAAACCTCACCGCTCGCATCAAAGCGATGTTTCTTGCCGCCAACCGCATACTCATAACCCACCGGCCAGCCATCAGCACCCGGCACAACCGACATCCGGTCCGAACGCAAAACATGCAATTCCACCGGCACCGCCGCCTCACCCAACACGGCCTCGATATAGGCATTCCCCGACAGCAACAGATGCCCGTAAAGCGCCTCCATCAACTCGGCCCTACCTTGCGCCGCATTCGGATTGCCAATCAGGCTCAGCACCGGATGCACATCAAACCGCTGACTGCGATCCTGCAACACCAAAGGCAGTGCCGCCGCCGCCTCGGCAATCAGTTTGACACAGCGAAATCCAATCGGATTGCCCAAAAATCCGGTCCGCATAAGCGACACAGCATCGCGCGGGCTCCACGCCACCCGGCCACCGCTCTGCCAGGACACAATCGGCCCTGTCGCACTCGCCTTGGTCTCCACCTCAGCCGGACTTGTTCGTTGACGCAAGAAATCAAATACCATCGCTCAAGCTCCTCATTGATCATCGCCGTCACCGCTTTGGCGCCCATCGGCTTTGTTGATCCAAGTTATCCACTAAAACTCCCAATCTTTCGAAAACCCACCGCTCGCCCCTCCCGCAACACCCGCAAATCGCACACCCCCTGCTTCATCTTGCAAAATAAACTCAAATTCTGCCTCCTCCCCCAGACGCAGCCTAAAAATTCTCGCGCGTCTGTTCACAAAACCCGCCCCTCACCTTCAACAACAAAGACGGGCTTCAGAGTGTCAGACCACCGGCCAGACCCATGGCATCGCCCCACCACCGGGGCCGATGCCTCTTTGCCTTGGGTAAAATGTGAAACCGCCCCCCCCCCGGCAACATTCAACCTGCCCCGCCTCAATCAGGCCAGCAACTTGCGCCCGCTGCGAACCAGCGCAAATGCCAGAAAACCCGCCGGACCAAACAGGAACGTCAATGGCAGGCAAGGGATTACCAGCCAGAATGTCACGCCCTCCCGTCTGGCGGTCCGGCATATCCACGCCCCGACCAGCAGATCAAAGGCCAGAAAATGCACCCAGCCTGCCAAAACCGCCCACACCGCCCGCCGGGAAAAACACCACCAGGCTGACATATCCGGCCGACAGGATCACCGGGATCACCCCGCCGGCAATCTTATCGCGC
>JAKITO010000043.1 GCA_021648025.1 Paracoccaceae bacterium | reverse complement strand
TTTGCCGACAAAGGACCAACCGACTGGTAGACAGCCGACCGTTCTTTGAACAAACAAGTTTCATCGTTGCTATTCCCTTGGCAACCCAACTGCCCCGCACCGCTGCCCGGTGCGGGGTATTTTTTTGATCGTGGTTTTGCGCCCTTTCGATGGGTTTTCCTTGCCGCAGGTTTCGAATGCCCCGACATTTGTAACAACATGAGAGAGAATTTATTTTCTCGCCAGGGAAATTGTCTGCCCCTGTGGGCCTTGCCCAGTGTAAAATCAAAGGCAATCGCGACGTGTCAGAAAGAACGGAGCTGAGGCCAATTAAGGTGGCGTCAGTTAGACAACAATATCGCCTCGACCCGCCGGTTTTCATCGCGCCCTTCCGGGGTCAGGTTTGATGCCACCGGAGCGAGGTAGCCCATGCCTTCGGCCTCAATGCGCGAAGGTTTGATGCTGTACCGGGTCACCAACCTTTTGCGCACTGATACGGCGCGGCGTTTGGACAGAGAAATGTTGCTGTCCAGCGATCCAGCAGAGTCGGTGTGGCCAACAAAGGCAATGCTGTAGCTTGGATTGTCGGTCAGAAACGCGGCCAATTGTTGCAATGATGCAAACGGCCCATCGCCCAGTTGTGACGCGCCGGTTTCAAATATCAGATCGTTCAGAACCACGTGCCCGAAAGTTTCCAGGGTTTGCGCCAATTGATTGCCTTGAATCGGGGTGACAGCAGTAGTGCCTGCGCTAGCCGCCCCCCCCCCGTCCGGAGTCACATGGATCGTTTGAATATATGTCACCCCTCCCAGACGGGAAACCATCAGGCTGCGCGCTTCCTGGTCGCCCCGCTTTGCCGACAAAAAGCGATAATCCCGGAGGTTCACATGCATGTCGGGGGCCGGGATCACGTCGATGCCAAACCGAAAGTCAAAGCCGCCGCAGTCAACGTCGCGGCATTCGAACAGGATTTCATAGCCGGCGGCGGTCAGTTGATCGCGCAGAGGTGCCAAAATCTGCAACGATGTCGCATCACCCGCTGTCAATCGCCAGCTAAGCCGTTCAACCCGGCCTTCAAAGATGCGTTCGGGGATGTCACCGGCATCAAACCCGGCCAGAGGCAGCGCATAGCTGTCCTGGGAAATGACCCGGGTGGATAATTCGCGCGCGCCATCAGGCAATACCAACTGTTCTGCCTGTGCAGGCAAAGCGGCCAGGGTTGCAAGGATTGCAAGGATGACAGCCGCGCGGGTGATCATCGGGACTGCGCGTGGTATTCATTGTTTGGCACCATGGCCGTGGCGCTGGCAACCCGGTTGGTCATGTTGAAAAACCCGGCCACATTGGCGATGTCCCAGATATCGCGATCCGCAAACCCCGCATCGCGCAAACCCTGACGGTCGGCTTCTTCGATGGTGGCGCTGGCAGTGGTCATCTTGGCGGCAAAATCCAGCATCGCACGCTGGCGGGTATCCAGATCGGCGACCCGGTAGTTCATCACCAGCATTTCCCCCAAAACCGGATCGCCCGATAGTTGCCGCACCGCCGCACCATGTGCCGCAAGGCAATAGAAACACTTGTTGATGGACGACACGACCACAGCGATCATTTCGCGCTCAAGCTTGGACAAACCGCTATCGGCCAGCATCACATCGTTGTAAAACGTGGTGAATGCGTTCAGCTTATCGATGTCAAAGGCGTTGGCCTGAAGCACGTTGGGGATCATGCCCAATTTCTCGGTACAGATGTCAAAGTATCGCTGCGTGGCGTCGGGCAGCGGGTCGATCATTGGCAGGTCCAGGGCGGTAGGGGATTTGGGGGGGGATTTGGATTTGGTCACTGTTGGTCAGCCTCCGAAGGAATATAGCGGTAATGATAATGTCCCACGACGTCCATGCCGAGAGACGCATACAGCGCGTTTGCGCCATTGTTGCAAGTTGTGCACATAACTGACAGAGTTTGCGCGCCTTGTTGCGCCGCCCACATGGCAGCGGCGCGCATCATCCAGCGGCCCAGCCCCTGTTGGCGCTGGTGTGGCAGTATCTCCAAAGCATGCACCATGGCAGTCCCCCGGTGGATGGCGACAAATGCCGCCCCGCCGGGCTTTTCGTTGTAGCGCGACATAAGTCCGGTTTTGGTGCCCTTGACCCGGTCCATAATCGCCAGCCGTTCCGGGCCGATACCGCCCTGCGCCCAAATTTCGCGCATGATGGCCAGAGGTTCCCAGATCGGGAACACGGTGACCCGGGGCAAGGGCACGTCGCACAATCGCGCCACCGGGCAGGCATAAATCGTTACCGCATCGCGCAGGCCATAGCCACGCTCTGCAAGTGCTTCGTCAATGCCCTCTTGTCCTTCACGGATCATGAAAAGCGGTTCCTGGCCAAACCCGCGCATTTCCAGCTCGGCAAAGTCAATATCTGCCTTCCACGGCGGCCCATCAAGGGTTGCGGCACTGACCCGGCTGCCGCCCCCGCGCCCCCGGCGCAAAGTCCAGGGACCACGCGCCAGAAAGCGGGCGGCAGGCCATGTGCCATCAATCACCGCGTAAATCGGTGCCGTGTCGTTCATACAGCCACCTCTTGTTTAAGGCGGATCATCGCCGCGTCAATCTGAACGGCATCATGGCCTCGCACCACGATGTTTGCGCCATGAATGCCATCCTTGCGAAACGGGTAACAACCGATTGACAGATCAGGGAAATCATTGGCCAGTGCGGCCAAAGGGCCGGCAATATCGCCTTCGCCCCGGTGTATTTCCAGCGACCGTGAAACCAATGGCTCCCCGCCCGCCAATGTCGCCAAAACGCTGGCCACCATCGTCTTGAACACAGCCGGCACCCCGGCCATCACATGTACATTCCCCAAGGTGAACCCCGGCGCAATCGACACCGGATTGTCAATTAATATGGCCCCCTCCGGGATGCGTGCCATGCGCAGCCGCGCCTTGTTCAACTCCGACCCGGTGCGGGCATAATGCACCTCAAGCAAGGCACGGGCATCGGCGCGCACATCTATCGGCACGCCAAAGGCTGCCGCGATGCAATCAGCGGTGATATCATCATGGGTCGGGCCAATGCCGCCGCTGGTAAAGACATGATCAAACCCATGCGACAGGGCCTTTACCGCGGCAATGATTGCCGGGGCATCGTCACTGACGATGCGCACCTCGGCCAGATCATGCCCAAGCCCGGCCAATTCCTGGGCCAGATGGTACATATTGGCGTCGCGCGTCCGCCCCGACAGGATTTCGTCGCCTATGACCAGCATGGCCGCCGTTGGATTGCCCATTTAACCCTCTTTCAAACGCATCTTAACGCAGGTATAGGCCGGGTCCATGCAGTTTCAAACCCCTCTTGTTCCGGCCCGTCTGATCCGGCGCTATAAACGCTTTTTGGCCGATTGTCGGCTTGAAGACGGGCGCGAGGTGGTGGCCCATTGCGCCAACCCCGGGTCAATGATGGGGTTGGCCGAGGCGGGTATGAAAATCTGGCTTGAACCCAACGACGACCCGAAGAAAAAGTTGAAATTCGGCTGGCGGTTGGTGGATCATGAAAACGGCCATTTCACTTGCGTCGATACATCCGTTCCCAACCGCGCCTTGCGGGCCGCGTTTGAGGCGCGCCTTGTGGCACCCCTGGCGGGTTATGAAACCGTGCGCCCCGAGGTCAAATACGGCGAAAACAGCCGGATTGATTTTCTGCTCAGTCAGCCGGGGTTGCGGGATGTCTATGTCGAAGTCAAAAGCGTGACTTTGAACCGCCAACCCGGTTTGGCCGAATTCCCGGATTCGGTGACCGCGCGCGGGGCCAAACATCTGAACGAGCTGTCGGCGATGGTGCGTCAGGGCCACCGCGCAGTGATGCTCTATCTGGTGCAGCGCACCGATTGCGCGCGGTTCGATCTGGCAGGTGATATCGACCCCACTTACGCCACCGCCTTTGATGCGGCCCGCGCGCAAGGGGTTGAAACCTTATGCTTTGGCACCGTGATTGCGCCCCAAGGCGTTGAAATGGCCGGGCCACTGACGATTGTCGCCTGACCTCTGGTTCTTTTGGCCAATGCGCACTACATAGCCGTTGAAATCAGGACGATGGAGCATCCCGTGAACAACAAAATTCGCGGCCGCCAGACCAAGGACGGCATTCGCATCTTTGACACAACCGAGTTTGACGGGATGCATGTGGCCGGGGCATTGGCGGCGCAAATACTGGACGACATCGCACCGCATGTGGTGCCCGGGCAGGCCACCGAAGTGCTGGACAAGCTGATCAACGATATGGTCGACGGGGCGGATGCGAAATCGGCGACGATTGGCTATAAGGGCTATCAACACGCCAGCTGTATCTCGGTCAATCATGTGGTTTGTCATGGTATCCCCGGCTCCAAGACATTGAAAGACGGCGATATTCTGAACATCGACGTGACGGTGATTGTTGACGGCTGGTATGGCGACACCAGCCGGATGTATGTGGCCGGCCAACTGGGCCGCAAGGCCGAGCGGCTGATCCAGGTCACTCATGACGCGTTGATGAAAGGTATCGAAGTGGTTCGCCCCGGCAATACCTTTGGCGACATCGGCCACGCCATTCAAAGTTATGTCGAAGCCCACCGGATGAGTGTTGTACGCGATTTCTGCGGTCACGGGCTGGGCCGGGTGTTTCACGCACCACCCAACGTGCTGCATTATGGCCGCCCCGGAACCGGGCCAAGGCTGGAGGAAGGTATGTTCTTTACCATCGAACCGATGGTCAATCTGGGACGGCCCGAAACCAAAACCCTTGCGGATGACTGGACGGCGGTGACGCGCGACAAATCACTGTCGGCACAGTTTGAACACTCGATCGGTGTGGCTGCGGACGGGTGTGAGATATTCACGCTAAGCCCGGGGGGCAAGTTTCATCCGACTTACGGGGAATAGACCGGGCATTTTCCCCGTCGCGGAATAATTCCTTTTCTTTGCCGATAGTTATGCACCAAAGTCACGTGGGACCAACCTGCCCCGGACCTGATCCGGGGTCTCTGAGCATTGCGCCGGACTGTCGGTTCAAAGCCCGAGCAGCGGCGGAACATCTTGGGCGTCACGAAATATTCCAGCGCCTGGAACACGCAGATCTTCGCCATTTTGGTGCGGCGCATATTCGAGGCACGCAGCCCGGCGAAGGGTCTTTGGTTTAAGTCCCCGGGGGACAATCATACCCCGGTTTTTCGCCACTCGGCGATCTGTTGCAACAGGGCGGCACGGTCAAGACCGTCGGGAAGGCCGCTGACAGGAAGCGGGATGTATTCTGTCGGTGACAGCAACAGCAGCACCATATCCCGGTATTCCACCACCCCGGTCACAAACCTCCAGGGCATTGCAGCCCCGGGCACCGTGGCAATATCTGCTATCCCCAGATCTGACAAAATCACCGACCGGCTTTCCCGGCGGATCGGCGCATCGTTCAGCGCGCGGCGCAGTTTGTTTCGTCGGCGGGTGTTCAGCCAGGCCCCGGCAAAAACCGCAAAGGACAAGGGCGCAAAGGCCACCAGCCAGTTTGGCGGAACATGCCCGCGCGGCAGTAGGAATTCCACCGCCAGTATGCCCGCCAGCACAACCACCATCGCCGCGCCAAGAATAAGGATGGACGACCAGCGCCCGTAAAACCGAGCAGCCAGATAGCGGGCGATCCTGGCGTCGTCTGTGTCACCCCGGTCACCCCGGTCGCGTTTGATTTCGATTGCGTTCATTTCCGGCGCTCCAGTATGGAAATCCAGGTGTCGCCATAGCGGCGCTGGTCCTGCAACAGATACCCTTTGGGGGCGGGTTGCGGGCTGCTGTCCTCCCACACGATCAGCGCGTCGTCACCCAGCCAGCCCCCGGCTTGCGCCGCGCCCAGCGCCTTTTCGCCCAGCCCCTTGCCATAAGGCGGGTCCAGAAATACCAGATCGCAGGGCGCGCCAGGGTTGGTCCCCAGCCGCGTCGCATCGGTGCGGATCAACCCGGTCTGGTCCGCACAATCGGTCAGGGCGATGTTGCGACGGATCAGCGCCTGTGCCGTACGGCCATCATCGACAAAGGTAACATGGGTCGCCCCACGCGAAAGTGCCTCAAGCCCCAGCGCGCCGGTGCCGGCAAACAGGTCCAGCACCCGCGCGCCGTTGATCACATCCAGATGGGTCAGCACACTGAACAGGCTTTCGCGCACCCGGTCTGTGGTTGGGCGCAGATGCCCGCCCTTGTCGCCCTTGCCAACCGAGGCCAGCTTGCGACCGCGAAAGTGACCGGCAATGATCCTCATGATCGCAGCAGCGCCTTGAGATCGCTGGTGGCATCGCCGATCACGTCCGGGTCTGGTGATTTACCCGCTTCTATCAGGCGTTTTCCAACCATATAGGCGCGCGGATCGTTCATCGCGTCCACCGCCAGCAATGTGTCGCCCTGATAGTACCAGAACGACGCTGATGCCCCCTCGCCCCGGCGTGCAACAACATCGGTATAGCCGGTGTTCAATCCGGCAATCTGCAACTTAACATCATATTGATCCGACCAGAACCACGGTTTGGCTTGGTAATCCTCTTTGCCCCCCATCATGTTGCGGGCCACACATTCCGCCTGATCAATCGCGTTTGGCACGCTTTCCAGCCGAATGCGCCCACCCTTGTGGGGGAACGACGCACAATCACCGGCGGCCCAGATAGACCCAGCCGAAGTTTGCCCCATCGCGTCCACCTCGATCCCGTTGTTCAGGGTCAACCCGGCCGCCTTGGCCAATGCCGTTGAGGGCGTAATACCCACACCCACCACAACAAAATCAACCTCAAGTTCGCTGCCATCGCTCAGGATCGCACCGGTTACCTGTCTGTCCTGCCCCACCAGTTGCTGCAAACCGATACCTTCGCGGATATCGACGCCGTGGCCAAGGTGCAAAGCCCGGAAATAATCGCTGGTTTCGGGGGCCGCGACCCGTTGCAGGATACGCTCGGACATTTCCACCAATGTCACCTGCACACCCTTCTTGGCCGCCACCGCCGCCGCCTCAAGCCCGATGTAGCCGCCGCCGACAATCAACGCGCGGGCGCCTTGCACCACGGCAGGGGCCATCGCATCCACATCCGCCAAGCCGCGCACCACATGCACGCCGGCCAAATCGCCACCAATCGCGGCAGGCAGGCGGTTGGGCACCGACCCGGTGGTCAGGGCCAGCTGGTCATAACTTAGCGGTATCCCGGCAATGGTGAAGGTGCGGGCGGCAACGTCAATATTGCCAACTTCCTGACCCAGGATCAACTTGATGTCGTTGTCGATGTAAAATTTCAGCGGGCGAAGGAACATCCGTTCCAGTTCCATCTCGCCCAGCAGATAGGCCTTGGACAAAGGCGGGCGCTGGTATGGCAAATACGGCTCGGCTCCGATCAGGGTGATTTCACCGTCAAACCCGTCTTTGCGCAATTGCGCCACCAATGCCGCCCCGGCCTGCCCGGCGCCAATCACCACAAAATGAGGCATTTGAAATTTCCCTCTTTGGATATATTCATCGCCTTTGTAACGATCCTATATTGAACTGACATTCAACGACAAATCCAAAGGGAGTATCGACATGACAATTTCAACAGGTGACAAACTGCCGGATGTCACATTGGTTCAGATGGGGGCCGGTGGTCCCGAGCCAGTGTCGCTGGCGGACAAGACGGACGGGCGCACTGTGGTCATTTTTGCTGTGCCCGGTGCTTTCACCCCGACCTGCCATTCGGCGCATGTGCCCAGCTTCATCCGCACCAAAGCCCAATTTGAGGTCAGAGGCGTTGAGGAGATCATCTGTATTTCCGTTAACGACCCGTTTGTCATGCACACATGGGGCGACATAACGGGGGCGACAAAGGCCGGCATCACCATGTTATCGGACGCAGAATGCACGTTTACCACAGCCATTGGCATGCGCTTTGATGCGCCACCGGCCGGGTTGATTGCCCGCTCGAAACGCTATGCGATGTTGGTAGAAGACGGGGTTGTGGTGCTGTTGAACGAAGAAAGCTCACCGGGCGAGTGTGAAATTTCAGCCGGCGAAGGGTTGCTGGGCCGGATGTAATCCTGGGCCGGACAACAACCGTCGCCTCTTTTACACTAACCCATCCATCTTGCGGGCCAGTTTGGCGTCCAGCGCGCTGAACCCGTCCAGATCATGGGTGATCAGCACCACTTCGACGGTTTTGTAGACGTTGCACCATTCCGGGTGGTGGTTCCATTTCTCGGACCAAAGCGCCACCCGGGTCATCCAGCCGAACGCCTCGACAAAATTCCGGAACTCGAACGTTTTGGATATGGCATCGCGTCCTTCGACCTCGACCCAGCCGTTTGCCAGCAGTGGCTCCAGCAATAGTTTGCGGGCCTCATCGGATAATTGATCGTTCATTCGATTTCCTCTGCTTGTTCGTTGCGGAACGGTCCGTATTGCGTCAACACTTCGATTTCTTCAGTCACAGCCGCCGCCTCGGCCCGCAGATACTGGGCGATTGCATCGCTGAACCCTGGCTCTTTTATCCAGTGCAGCGAAAAAGTTTCAACCGGCAAATAGCCGCGTGCAAGTTTGTGTTCGCCTTGCGCCCCGGCCTCGACGCGGGCCAGCCCATTCTCAATGGCCAGTTCGATGGCACGATAATAACACAGTTCGAAATGCAGGCAGGGATGATGTTCAATGCAGCCCCAATATCGCCCGTAAAGCGACGAACGGCCAATGAAATTCAGCGCCCCCGCCACCCAGCGGCCATCCCTTTCGGCCAGAACCAGAATGATATCATCGCGCAAATGCGCCTGCGCCTGATCAAAGAAGTCCCGAGTGAGGTACGGCGTTCCCCATTTGCGCGCGCCTGTGTCCTGATAAAACACCCAGAACGCATCCCAATGTTGCGGGCGTATTTCATCGCCCGTGAAGGTTTGGATCGTGCCGCCAAACCCGTTTGCCTGGGCGCGTTCCTTGCGGATATTCTTACGCTTGCGCGACGACAGGCTGGCAAGGAAATCGTCGAAATCGTCATAGCCCCGGTTTTGCCAGTGAAACTGTTGCGTGGTTCGGCGCAGCAGTCCCAAATCCCGTCCGGCCCCGGCTTCTTCATCGGTACAAAAAGTGATGTGCAAGGATGATATGTCATTGTTGCCCGCCAATTGCACCGCACCCTGCACCAACGCCGACAGGCCGGTTTCCTCAAACCCATTGCGGGTCAGAAACCGTCGACCGGTGGCCGGGGTAAACGGCACCGCGATCTGGAGTTTGGGGTAATAGGCGCCACCGGCGCGCTCGTATGCGTGGGCCCAGTTGAAATCAAAGATGTATTCGCCCTGTGAATGGGATTTGACGTACATCGGCGCGCAGGCGATCAGCAATCCGTCGATATAGGCCGCAAGATATTGCGGTTGCCAGCCGGTTCCTGGCCCAACCGATCCGCTGTCTTCCAGCGCTGTCAAAAAGTTGTGCGTGGTAAAAGGATCATTCGGTCGTCCCCCGTCAAGCGCCTCAGGACAGGCACAGGCATCCCAGTCCTGCGGCGCAATCTGCGACAGCGAGGAAACCACCTGAATTTGTATTTCTTTCTGGTCCATGCAGTTCTTAATCGGGCCTTAATCGGGCCGTGATCGGGCCTGGAAACAGGCTGGTTTATCAGACGGGGATCGCCGCAAGGTAGCCCTCGAAGGTGACGTTATCAGCATTGCGTCGGGCCATGGCGTCGGCTTCGGGCGAATGAACGGTCCAACACAAAACCGGTACGCCGGCGCGGCGCAGCTCCAACACCCGGGGGCGGGTGAGGTCGGACACTTCGTGACTGATGAACGAGGCACCCACCCGGTCAAAATCGGGGATTTCACGCAGGTGGTCACAGGTTTCCCTGGACAGGGGCAATTTGTCGGCATCATAACTTTTTGTGACCAGACCGCGGGGCAGATCAGGGGCCAGTCGGGCCAGTTCGGCCACCGAATGGGGGTTCAACGACATCACAGCAACCGGGCCTTGATAGGTTTTCAGAGCCGCCACGGTCGCCGCCTCAAGCGCGCCGACATCCGGCCCCATATCGCCATCCTGATCCTTCAGTTCGATCAGCATCGGGATACGCCCCGCAACCAGTTCCAGCACATCGACCAGCGTTGGAATCGTCTCGCCGTTACCACCTTTCAGGGTGATTTTGCTTAACTCGGCGGCGCTTCGCAATCGAACCGCGCCAAGCTCATTCGTCAAACGGTCCAGGTCGTGGTCATGAAACACTACCGCGCAGTGGTCACGGCTAAGTTGCAGATCAATCTCGATGCCAACCCCTGCCACAATCGCCGCACGAATGGCGGCACGGCTGTTTTCCAGCCGCCCCTCCGCCACATCGTGCAAGGCACGATGGGCAATCGGCAATTTGATCAAAGGCTCAGGCGGGGGCGGATTCATCGGATCTGAAAGATGCCTTCGATTTCGACGGCAACACCCAACGGCAGGGACGCGGCTGAGACGGCAGAACGGGCATGGCGGCCCGACTCGCCCAGCGCTTCGACCAGAAAATCGGACGCGCCGTTGATCACCTTGGGCTGGTCGGTGAAATCGGCAGTGGAATTGACAAAACCGGTCAGTTTGACGACCCGCACCAGACGGTCGATATCACCGCCGCAGGCGGCGCGGACTTGTGCCAACAGGCCCAGGGCACAGGTTTGCGCCGCAGCGGCACCCGCCGCCACATCCACCCCGTCACCCAGTTTGCCAGTGATCAGCCCATCGGCGTTCTGCGATATCTGGCCCGAGACATAGACAATGTCGCCGACCTGAACAAACGGCACATAATTGGCCGCAGGTGCGGCTGCATCGGGCAGGGTTATGCCCATCGTTTCCAAGTGCTTCGAGATGCTCATCAGTGGTTCCTTTCTGGATACATTTACCAGAACGCTAACCGGGATGTGCCACGACGAAAAGCCCCATTTCAGGTTTCGCGAAATGCTTTGACAAAATAATCCGCCAGCGGCTTGATCAGATAAGACAGCGGTGAACGATCACGGGTGCGGATATAGGTTTCCACCGGCATTCCCGGGATCAACACGATCCCATCGGGCAGGCGCGCCAACTCACCTTCGTTCAGCACCATTTCAGTGCGGTAATAGGTCATGCCGGTGTTCTGGTCTTCGAAGGCATCCGCCGAAACCTTGCCAACCGTGCCAAACAATTCCGGCGTCGTGCGCTGATCCAGCGCGGAAAACAACATCACCACATCCTGCCCCACAAACAACTGGTCGATATGGATCGGTTCCACCCTTGCGGTGATGATCAAAGGCCGGTCCTGCGGCACCAGATACAGCACCGGATCAGCGGGCCGGATCACCGAACGCGGGGTCTGCACCCGCAGTCCGTAAACAATGCCCGAAACCGGCGCTGTGATGTCCAGACGGTTCATCTGTTCCTGCAAGGCACGGCGCTGTTCGGCCAGTTCCAACTCGCGATATTGCAGATCGCGCAGGCGGGTGATGGCATCCTCGCGCCGTTGCGAACCAAGTTTCAGCACTTCGATGTCAATCTCGGTGATGCGCCCTTCGGCCTGTGCCTCGGCCGCCGTCAATTCGCCGATCTGACCTTCCAGACTGGCGGCGTTACGTTGCAGGTTCAAAACCCGGCCCGCCTGGGCCAACCCGCGATCCAGCAGGGATTGCTGGCCAACCAGCTCTTGATTGATCAGTTCCAATTGGCGATCAAGCGAAGTTTGCTGCGCCTTGATACCACTGATCTGGCTGTGGATCTGAGTGCGCCGCTTGCTCAACTGCTCGGTCTCGCGCAACACCGATTCGACGCGGGCGACAAACAGGCGTTCCTGCCCGGCCAGAAGATCGGCAACCTCGGCGCGCGCCTGGGCGATTTTCACCAGTTCGACGTCAAAGGTCAGGCCCGTTGCCTCGTCGCGCTCGGCCTCAAGCCGGGCGCGGCGCGACATCAGTTCGAACAACTGGCCTTCGACGATCAGTTTCTGAGAACTAAGCGAAGTTGAATCAAGACGGATCAGCACGTCGCCCAAGGCAACCGTGTCACCCTCTTCGATCAGAATTTCAGTGACCACGCCGCCATCCAGATGCTGAACGATCTGACGGTTCCGGTCCACTTCGATCCGCCCCGAAGCAATGATCGCCCCGGCTAGGTTGGCACGCACCGCCCAGACGCCAAAGCCACCGATCAGCACCATCAGGCCAAACAGGCCAAACAGAACCGGCGCGCGGGCGGACCAGGTTGCATCGCTCATTGCACACCCCCCATGGCGGCGGTTTTGCTAAGTTCCTGGTGGTTGGAAACCATGTCCTTCATCACCTTGTCCTTGGGGCCAAATGCAGCACGGGTGCCGCCATCAATCACCAACAGCATGTCACATTCCTGAATGGCGGCCGGCCGGTGCGCCATGATCAACACCGAATTGCCGGCCTCTTTGATGGCCCGGATCGCCTGATTAAGCGCTTGTGATCCGTCATTGTCGAGGTTCGAATTTGGTTCGTCCAGAATGACAATCACCGGGTCGTCATACATCGCCCTGGCCAGGGCGATCCGCTGCATCTGGCCACCGGACAAACGCCCGCCCCCGGTGCTGACCTGGGTATCATAACCTTCGGGCAGTTCAACAATCATCTCGTGAGCCGCCGCCATCTTGGCCGCCTTGACCACCTTTTCACTGTCGGGCTGCGCCGCGAGGCGGGCGATATTCTGGGCAATGGTGCCTTCGAACAACTGCACCCGTTGTGGCAGATAGCCAATGTGGCGACCCAGCATTTCAGCGGAATATTGCTCTAAGCCCGCACCATCCAGCCGGATGGTGCCACCGGCAGGGCGCCAAACCCCGGTCAACGCCTTGGCCAGCGTCGATTTGCCGGACCCCGAGGGGCCAATCACGCCCAATGCCTGCCCCGGTTCCAGTTTGAAACTGACGGTGCGCAGCTGCGCCCGCGTATCACCCGGAGGCACAATGGTCAGCGACTGCACGTCCAGACGGGCGCGCGGTTTGGGCAGTTCGGTGCGCAACTGCTCGGGCGGGGTATTCTCCAACAGATCGGCCAGCGAATGCCAGCCTTTATTGGCACGTTGCACCACCGGCCACTGGCCGATGGTCTGTTCAATCGGCTGCAAAGCCCGGCCCAAAAGGATCGAGGCAGCGATCATCGCACCCGCCGTCACTTCGCCCTGCAACACCAGATAGGCCCCCAAACCCAACATTGCCGATTGCAGGAACAACCGGATGGTTTTGGTCAGGATGGTGAAGGTGCCGGTGACGTCACTGGCGCCAACGCTTTGCATCAGGGACGCATCGCGCGCCACTTTCCAGCGTTCGAATGCAGCACCACGCATGCCCATGCTTTGAATCATCTCGGCTTCGGTGCGGATTTCTTCGGACTGAAGGCTGGCGCGGTGTTGGGACTGGTTGGCCTTGGCCACAGGCCCGCGGGAAAACAACTGGTTCAGCAGGGTAATGATGACCAGAATCGCCCCGCCAGCCACCGCCAGCATGCCCAGCCAAGGGTGGAATATGGCAATCCCGATCAGGAAAACCGGCGTCCAGGGCATATCAAACACCGCCATCAAAACCGGAGAGGCAATCATCCGCTGTACCGATTCAAGGTCTGACAATCCGGTCTGGGCCGCCGGATCATTGGTCTGGGCCGAGCGGCGGATCATCGCGTCAAACACCCGTTTGTCCAGTGCCGCCTGAAACCGTGCGCCGACGCGGGCCATGATGCGACCCCGGGAATAATCGAGGATGCCCATGGTGCCATAAAGAAAAGCCACCAGCAGGGTCAGGGCCACCAAGGTGGCCTCGGATCTGCTGCCCAGTACGCGATCGTAAACCTGGAGCATGTAAAGCGGCCCGGTCAGCATCAGCATATTGGCGAAAAAGCTGAAAACGCCAACGGTCCAATACAGCGACCGGCTGGCGCGTCGGGCAGCGCGCAACTCTTCTATGCCAGGGGGTATCTGAGGTGTGGTCATGGTTAATGCATTAAAACCTGAAAATGGCCGGGATGTGCCTTATGGCACGTTTACACACAGTTGAGAAATAGTCTGTTTCATATGTACCACAATTGCATTAAGGGGATGCAACCCATCTTTGAACAAGCCGGGGATTGTGTGGAAGTACCCATGGAATCGCCAATCCCACGTTATGATCAAGAGCATTTGAAAAACTGGAACTACAATTGATGCGATCAATGCCGCGCCCCGCTTTTGCCGCAGCTTTACTGGTTGTGATGAGCCTTTTATCGGCCTGCGCCACACAATCCGCCGAGCAACGCGCCAGCGGCGAGATTTTTGACCCTTATGAGCGGACCAATCGCTCGATGCACGAAGTGAACAAGGCCATGGACCGGGCGATTTTCCGCCCCGCCTCGAACGGGTATGTGAAAATTATCCCGGACTCGATGGTGACCAGCTTTTCGCATTTCTCGCAGTACCTGTCGTTGCCCGGTGACATCGTCAACGCCCTGTTGCAAGGAGATCTGAGAACCGCCGGAAATGGCACCATGCGGTTCCTGATCAATACCACCGTGATCGGGCTGGGCGACCCTGCCACCGACTTTGAAATACCTCCTGTCGACACGGATTTTGGCGAAACCCTGCATGTGTGGGGCTTTAAACCGGGTGCCTATATTGAACTGCCACTTTTGGGCCCGTCCAATACAAGGGACGCGGTTGGTATTCTTGTCGATTTCTTTACCAACCCGCTTTCGATGGCGTCCAACCCACCGATCGACAACCTCGGGCTTTATGCCGAAGTGCTGGAACGGATGGGAGATCGGGGAAATTTCTCGGACACGGTTGATTCAATTTTGTACGAAAGCGCAGACAGTTACGCGCAGTCGCGGATTATTTTCACGCAAAACCGGCAATTTGAACTGGAAGGTGACAACCCGGATGCCTATTTTGATCCATATGACGACCTATACGCTGACTAACCAAACAGCACCGAGATAACACCGAGGGACCATTATGCTGAGTAAATATTTATACCGTCGCAGTTTCGTAACCTCCCTTTTGGCCGCCCCGTTTCTGGCCGCAATGCCACTTCCGGCCTTGGCCATTAGTGAAAGCGCCGCCCGCAGCCTGGTTACCAAAATGGTGGATGATATCAACAAGGTCATCGCCTCAGGCAAATCTGAATCGGCAATGATCCGGGATTTCGAGAAGCTGTTCATCAAATATGCTGACGTGCCGATCATGGCGCGTTATGCCATGGGGGTGGACGGCAGGCGCGCCAGCAAAAGCCAGTTGCGCAATTTCACCAAGGCATTTCAGGGGTATATTTCGCGCAAATATGGCCGTCGGTTCCGGGAATTCATTGGCGGCAAGCTTGAGGTGAAATCAACCCGCAAGATCAAGACCGGTTACGAAGTCAAATGCATCGCCTTCCTGCAGAATTCATCGCCCTTTGAGGTGACGTTCCTGGTGTCGGACAAATCCGGGCGCGATAAATTTTATAACATGTTCATCGAAGGCATCAACCTGCTGTTGACCGAACGGACCGAAATTGGCGCGATGCTGGATCGGCGCAAGGGTAATATCGACAATATGACCAGTGATCTGAAGAACGCCGGGTAATTTCCCTAGTGTAAAGCGAAACCAATCCAGCGTCAGGGCCCGGCAATCCTGGCCCTGAATATTGGCTTGTTGCGGTCACGTACCGGGTGGGGAACAACAACGCGCCGGGCAGGTTCTTTATTGCTGTTTCAACGGTTCGACGGTTTTGGTGATTCACCCCCGCCACTGCCGCCAAAAATGTCCCGCAAAACTTGATCCACAACTGCTCCCAATGGTTTGCGCGGTTTCTTTTTGCGGGTGGGGTCTTCAACTACGGTCTGCGCAATCGGCGCGCGCATTGGCAGTGGTTTGGCTGTAAGCCCCTCCTGCACCCGGATCATGGTTTCATGCCAAATCTCGGCCGGTAGCCCACTGCCGGTGACGCCTTCCAACGGTGTGTTATCATCGTATCCCATCCAAACGCCGGTCACATAATCTGCGGTAAAGCCGATAAACCACGCGTCCCGGGCCGCCTGGGTGGTGCCGGTTTTGCCTGCCGCCTGCCAGCCCGGTATCGCCGCACGACGACCCGTGCCTTCGCTGACCACTTTCTCCATCATCCAGATCAATTGCTCGGCTGCGGGGGTTTGAATGACCCGCTCACCGATGCCGCCACCGGCACCCATCAGCGGGTTTTCATCCCCCAACAACTGGAGTTCGATCAACCCATAAGGCGTGACCGAAGACCCTCCGTTAAGAATGCCGGCATAAGCCCCGGTCATTTCGATCAACGTGCTTTCTGACGCCCCCAATGCCAACGCCGGACCCAGCGCCAGGTCGCTTTTTATCCCGAAATCCCCTGCGACCTTGCGCACAAGTTCGCGCCCAACCTGTTCCGAGGTCTTTATCGCCGGAATGTTCAGGGAATCACGTAGTGCATCGGTCAGGGTCACGGCACCTTTGTATTCCTTGGTATAATTCTTCGGGCACCACTGGCCAGATCCCGGAATATCCAGGCAATAGGCCTCGTCGATCACGATATCCAGTGGCGAGGCCCCCAATTCCAGCGCCGTCGCATAGACAAATGGTTTGAACGCCGAGCCGGTCTGGCGCAAGGCCTGCGTCGCCCGGTTGAAGGCCCCTGTCACCCGGGTTTCACGCCCGCCGACCATGGCCCGCACCGCCCCGTCGGCGGACATGACAACAATCGCCGCTTGCGCCTTTGAACCCGGCTTTACTTTCTCTTGAAAGATGAACTGCATCGCCTCTTCGGCAGAGGCCTGAATGCGTCGGTCCAGCGTGGTGCGGATGATCACATCTTCGGTGGTGTTGCGGGTGAAATATTCCGGCCCGCTGGACATCACCCAATCCGCGAAATACCCGCCGGCCCGGGCGGCCGCAGCCGCAGACAGAACGGCCGGGTTGTCGATGGCATCCCTGGCCTCGGCCTCACTCAGGTATCCCTGATCCAACATCAGCCCGACGATGACGCCGGACCGGTTTTGCGACCGGGTCAGGTTGTTGGTGGGGGCAAAACGCGTCGGGGCCACCAAAAGCCCCGCCAGCATCGACGCTTCGGCGGCGCTCACCTCTGATGCGGGTTTATCGAAATAGCGTTGGCTGGCGGCTTCGAAACCGCGCGCGCCGGCGCCCAGGAATGTCCGGTTCATATAGACCGTAAGGATTTCATCCTTGGAATAGCGGGCTTCCATCGCGACGGCATAGATCGCCTCTTTGGCTTTGCGCAAAAGCGACCCACGACGGCAGGCGCGTTCATATTCGCGTTCTGTCTGGCCCGCTCTGGGGTCAAACGGGTCGCCCAGGCACAGCAATTTGGCGGTCTGCTGGGTAATCGTTGACCCACCGTGGCCGGACAACGGCCCGCGCCCTTCGCTAAGATTGATGCGGATGGCGCTGGCAACACCGCGCGGGCTGATGCCGAAATGGCGGTAAAAGCGTTTGTCTTCGGTGGCGATGATGGCATTTTTCAGGTAAGGCGAGACCGATTGCGCCGTGACCACGCCGCCAAACTGATCGCCGCGCCAGGCGAACACCTGACCGGTCCGGTCCAACATGGTGACCGAACCGCGCGCGCGCCCGTCGAGCAAAGCCTCGACCGGGGGCAGGTCTTTGTAGATATAGCCAACCGCACCGGCCAGAACCAAGGTGGTGACAAGTCCCGCACGCCAGGTAATTGCCCAGATCAACCGGAGCATCCAGGCGAACATGGCGCGGATTGCCCCGCCGAGCCGGGCAAAGATGCCGCGTTTGCCACGTTTGGCGGGCGCGCGTTTGCGGGCAGCCGGTTTTTTGGTGACTTTACGTTTAGATTTGGCCTTGGCCGCCGCCGGTTTTTTCCCTAGAGGAAAGCGCCGATCCGCCACAAGGGGCGGTTTACGCCGTTTTTTGTCTGCCATACCGTAACCTGCCCAGGTTTTGCTTTTCGGTCATATTACCCACGTTGATCGCAATTGTAGAGGGGAACCTTTTTGGATCTTTCGCCGCAATGTTTGCAAATTTATTAGGCGTTTTCCCTAGATCGCCTAATATTTAATCAAATTCCCATTATTACATGTTTGGCATTGTGCGGACTCATTCCCTTTCGACGCCCTCCACGCTTTTGCTGAGACGGTAATTTGCAGGATTCGCTGCGTCAGGAAAAGGGACAAGGGTGAAACTTATCATAGCAACAATCAAGCCATTCAAACTGGACGAGGTGCGCGAAGCACTGACCGGGGCCGGGGTGCGTGGCATGATGGTGACAGAAATCAAGGGCTTTGGATCACAGTCCGGCCATACGGAAATTTATCGCGGCGCTGAATACGTGGTGAACTTCGTGCCCAAGGTCAAGATCGAGATCGTCGTTGCCGCCGACATGGCGGACGAGATCGTCGAGACGATCGCAAAAACTGCCCATACCGGCAAGATCGGCGACGGCAAGATATTTGTGCTGGATGTGCAAACTGCGGTGCGGGTGCGCACCGGTGAAACCAATCAGGACGCGCTGTAAATCAGCGCCAACATGCGAACAATGAAAGATACGAAAATGAGATCAAGTTTGATAAAAATGACGGGTCTTGCCGCTTTGTTTAGCGCCATTGCCCTTCCGGTGCTGGCGCAAACCAGCGAGCCGACAATGGACAAGGGTGATGTTGCCTGGATGATGGTGTCGACCCTGTTGGTTCTGATGATGATCCTGCCGGGGTTGGCGTTGTTTTATGGCGGCCTGGTGAGGTCCAAGAATATGTTGTCGGTGCTGATGCAAATTACGCTGATCACTGCGATGGTGATGGTGATCTGGGTGGTCTGGGGCTATTCGATGGCGTTTGGCGGCAGCACAAGCCCCTATTGGGGCGGGTTTGGAAAACTGTTCCTGACCGGTGTCACCATGGACAGCATGTCACCGACATTCACGGATGGCGTAGTGATCCCGGAATTTCTGTTCATCGCGTTTCAGATGACATTCGCGGCCATTACCCCGGCGCTGATCGTTGGGGCATTTGCCGAACGGATCAAGTTTTCAGCCGTTCTGTTGTTTGTCGCCCTGTGGGTCACCGTGGTCTATTTCCCGATCGCCCACATGGTCTGGGACGAGGCGGGCCTGATATTCAATATGGGCGCGCTTGATTTTGCCGGTGGCACCGTGGTGCATATCAATGCAGGGGTTGCCGCCCTGATCGGCGCGATCATGATTGGCAAGCGGGTGGGTTTTGGCAAAGACATGATGGCACCGCATTCGATGACTTTGACCCTTGTTGGCGCCGCATTGCTGTGGGTTGGCTGGTTCGGCTTCAATGCCGGGTCCAATCTTGAGGCCAACAGCGGCGCCGCTTTGGCAATGATCAACACCTTCACCGCCACCGCCGGGGCGATCCTGGCCTGGAGCCTGGTTGAATCCCTGCTGCGCGGCAAGGCGTCAATGCTGGGGGCGGCATCGGGCATGGTGACAGGCCTGGTGGCGATCACCCCGGCGGCGGGCTCGGTTGGGCCGGTTGGGGCCATTGTTCTGGGCGCGGTCGCGGCGGTGATCTGTTACTTCTTTGTCACCACGGTCAAGAACAAGATGGGCTATGACGACAGTCTGGACGTGTTCGGCATCCACGGTATCGGCGGCATCGTCGGGGCAATCGGTACAGGCATTTTTACGGCACCTATGCTGGGGGGAACCGGCGGTAGCGACTTTTCAATCGCCGGGCAGACATGGATACAGATCCAGGCGGTTGGCATCACCGTTGTCTGGTGCGCGGTCGGGTCGTTCATTCTGTTCAAACTGGTGGATATTCTGATTGGCCTGCGGGTCGATGAGGACACGGAACGTCAGGGTCTTGACCTGACCAGCCACGGTGAATCGGCCTATCATTTGTAAATAAAGGCCGAACATTCAAACTGCCGCCCGGAATTATCACCCGGGCGGCTTTTTTGTTTTGGGGCAGCTCATCAAGCCCGATGGGCTTTCTTCGCAGTTGACGGGCCGTCAAACACCAACGTCAACAATCGCTTGTGCCAGGATCGGGATGGTTTCAGCATTCAACCCGGCAATGTTCATACGACTGTCGCCAATCATGTAAATCCCATGTTCCGCCCTAAGGCGTTCAACCAGTTCCGGCGTAGTGCCAAGGCGCGAGAACATGCCGCGATGCTGGGCAAGGAACGAAAAACGGTCCGATCCGGTCAGGCGTTGCAGCTCGGACGCCAGGGACTGGCGCAGATCCAGCATCGACAGGCGCACGGCCTCCAGCTCTGCGGCCCAATCGGCGCGCAAGGCGTCGTCGTTCAGAATCATCGTCACCAAACGCGCACCGTGATCCGGAGGAAAGGAGTAGTTCTGACGGTTGAGGTAGGCCAGCGTCGATTGGTTCAGCGCCTGTTGGCCCGCGTCCTGAGACACCGCCATCAACAGGCCGGTGCGTTCGCGGTAGATGCCAAAGTTCTTGGAACAGCTGGCCGCGATCAGGCATTCAGGCACATTTGCCGCCACCAGCCGGGTGGCCGCCGCGTCCTGTTCCAGCCCGTCGCCAAAGCCCTGATAGGCAATATCAATCATCGGGATCGCGCCGGTGGCATTCAACACATCAATCACTGCCTGCCATTCCACCGGGTTCAGATTGGCCCCTGTCGGGTTGTGACAACAGCCATGCAACAGGATCACGTCGCCTTTGCGGGCAGTTTTCAGGTCTTCGATCATCCCATCGAAATCGACACCACAGGTTTCATTGTCAAAATAGCGATAGGTGGCGATTTCAATGCCAAGATACCCCAGAATGGCCGTATGGTTGGGCCAGGTCGGGTTGGACACAAACACCCGTGCCTTGGGGCTGGCCATCTGGATCAGTTCAAACGCCTGACGCACCGCACCGGTGCCGCCGGGGGTGGCCGCCGCTCCGATTTTATCACGCGCCACAGCGTCGGCAAGGATCAGTTTGATCATCGCATCGCCATAGGCCGGATCGCCTGCCAGACCGACATAGGCCTTGGTGGTTTGCTGTTCCCAAAGACGATGCTCGGCCGTTTTGATTGCCCGCATTATCGGGGTAAGACCGGTTGCATCCTTGTAGACGCCGACGCCAAGGTCGATCTTGTTGCCGCGCGGGTCTTCGCGAAATGCGCTCATCAGAGCGAGGATTTTATCGGCGGGTTGCGGGGTAAGATGTTCAAACATATCAACTGTCTCCGGTGGCAATGGGTAAGGTGGGATAAGCGCCCCATTCGGACCATGAACCATCATAGACCGCATAGTCAGATTTGCCCATGCGTTCGAGTGCGAGGCTTAGGATAGCGGCCGTGACGCCCGAGCCGCAGGTGGTGATGATCGGTTTTCTCAGGTCTACGCCGGCGGCTTCGAACACGGCGCGGGTGGCCTTTGGGTCTTTCATTGTTGCATCATCGTTCAGCAAATCTTGGTAATAGACATTGCGCGAACCCGGAATGTGCCCCCCACGCAGGCCCTCGCGCGGTTCGGCCTCAGTCCCGGCAAAGCGGCCCGGGGAACGGGCATCGACAATCTCGTGATCGCCCAGTTTGGCGGCGGCAGACACTTGCGTCACGTCCCGCACAAGGTGGTTTTGCAGGCGCACGGTCATGTGCCGGTCGCGTACGATGGGGGGCATATCTTCGGTGTCGCGCCCTTCGGCCTGCCATTTGGGCATACCCCCGTCGAGTACGGCCACGTTGTTTTGCCCCATCAGCCGGAACAACCACCAGACCCTTGCGGCAGACATCAGGCCAGAGCCGTCATAGACCACCACCTGATGGCCGTCGCCCACGCCCATGGCCCGCAGGCGCGACATGAATTTCTCGACCGGGGGCACCATATGCGGCAATTCCGAACGGTGGTCGGAAATATCGTCGATGTCAAAGAACCGCGCGCCGGGGATGTGGGCGGCATTGTATTCGGCGCGCGCATCGCGGCCCGCGCTGGCAAGATACATCGAGCCGTCCAGAATACGCAGATCGGGGTCTTTGAGGTGGGCGGCAAGCCAATCGGTGGAAACAAGTGTTTTGGGGTCGTCGGACACGGGGGCAATCCTTGGTTGGGTTTACAGTTTAGCTACTCCTCAGGGGTCAGCGTTGCAAGGCCCGGATCGGTGGCGATCAGGGCGGGGTGCTGCGACATTTCCTGCCACCATTGGCGCAGACAGGGGTATCGGCCCAGCATCACCTGCCCGTCTTTGGCCATGGCGAAATAGGCGATCATTGGCGCCAGGTGCAGATCGGCGAGGGTTGGATGGCCGGGGGCAAGAACCAACCCTTCGGCGGCGATTGTTTCCAGTGACTTCAGAACCGGACGGGCCGCCTTTAGGCCTTGGGCAATCTGGTCCGCATCGCCCGGCTGACCAACCAAGGGGCGAAACACCGAATGAGAGAAGACCTGACGCACCAACGGCCAATAGCCATGCGCGTCAATGATGGCGATGACCTGTGCCATCCGCGCGGCGGATTTTGCGCCCGTCGGGATCAGGGCGGGGCCGGGAAAACGGGTGGCAACATAACGGGTGATGGCCGAGGTTTCGAACAGGGTGAAACCATCGTGATCCAGCACCGGAACACAGTGAAACGGGGTGATCTTGGTCAGGGTTTGATCGGGCGGGTCGGCAAAGGGGTTGACCTCGGTCGTGGTATAATCAACCTCGCGCGCAGTCAGCGCCATCCGGGCGATACGGGTATAGACGCTGTAGCGATAGCCATAAAGAGTAACGGCCATTCTGCCCCCTTAGCGGTTGTCTTTTAACAGGCGCTGTTTTTGTCGGCCCCAGTCGCGCTTGGCCTCGGTTTCGCGCTTGTCATGCAGCTTTTTGCCTTTGGCGATGCCGATCTTGATCTTGGCCAGACCTTTATGGTTGAAGTACATCACCAAGGGCACCAGGGTCATGCCCTTGCGTTGGGTGGCATTCCAGAGGTTGGCCAAATCCTTGCGTTTGACCAGCAGTTTGCGACGTCGGCGTTCTTCGTGGCGAAAGGTTTTGGCCTGCGCGTAAGGCGCGATATAGGAGTTGACCAACCACAACTCGCCGTCTTCCACGGCGGCATAGCTTTCGGCAATGTTGGCCCCGCCCACGCGCAGGGATTTTACCTCGGAGCCTTCCAGAATGATGCCACACTCGAGATCGTCCTCGATCGCATAGTCAAACCGCGCCCGCCGGTTTTCGGCGATCACCTTGTAGTTGGGGTTTTGTTTTTCCTTGGCCATGGGGCGCAGATGTAGGGGTTGGCTGCCGCGGGCGCAAGGTAGGCCGCTCATCAAGCCAAAAATGGCTTTCTTCGCAGCTTGTCGGCCGGGTGGCGGGGGGCAGGCCCCGCTGATGCGGGGCCTGAAGAATGGTCAGTGAATGACCGCATCATCCGGGGCGGGGCGGTTGGGGGCGCCAGTGATATCGCCGATGATCAACCCGTCGGCACCGGCAGAGATCGCGATGGTGTCGCCATCCTTGACCTCGCCGCCCAGTAGCATTTCGGCCAGCGGGTTTTGCAATGCCCGTTGCAGCACACGTTTAAGCGGACGCGCGCCGAACACCGGGTCATAGCCTTCGTCGGCCAGCCATTTACGCGCGCTTGCGTCAAGGTCGATGGTGATCTTACGCGCCGCCAGACGTTTCTTGAGCCGGGCCACTTGGATATCAACGATACCGTTCATATCGTCGCGTGCCAGCCGATCAAAAATGATCGTCTCGTCCAGGCGGTTCAGGAATTCGGGCCGGAAATGGGCCCGCACCGCATCCATCACATCGCGCCGCGCATCGCCAACCTCGGCCCCTTCGGGCAACTGACTTAGCGCCTGAGACCCAAGGTTCGAGGTCAGGATGATCAGCGTCTGTTTAAAGTCCACCGTGCGCCCCTGTCCATCGGTCAGGATGCCGTCATCCAGCACCTGCAACAGGATGTTGAACACATCCGGATGGGCCTTTTCCACTTCGTCAAACAACACCACCTGATACGGACGACGCCGCACCGCTTCGGTCAGCGATCCACCTTCGTCATAGCCGACATACCCCGGAGGCGCGCCGATCAGGCGGGCCACCGCGTGTTTTTCCATGTATTCGGACATATCAATGCGCACCATGGCGTTTTCGTCGTCAAACAGGAATTCCGCCACCGCTTTGGTCAGTTCGGTCTTGCCCACACCGGTTGGCCCGAGAAACAGGAACGACCCCAAAGGACGCCCTTCGTCGTTCAACCCGGCGCGCGCACGCCTGACCGCGTTGGATACGGCCCGAACGGCGTTGTCCTGACCGATCACGCGGCCATGCAACTCGTCCTCCATCCGCAACAGTTTCTCGCGTTCGCCTTCCAACATCCTAGCCACCGGGATACCGGTCCAGCGTTCAACCACCATGGCGATCTGCTCGGGGCGGACTGCCTCTTCGACCATCACACCGGTGTCTTCCTGACTTTCAGCCTCGCCCAGTTGCTTTTCCAACTCGGGGATCACGCCATAAGACAGCTCTCCGGCTTTGCCAAGATTGCCCTCACGCTTGGCGATGTCCAACTCGGCCCGGGCCCTTTCCAGCGCTTCCTTGATGTCACGCGCGCCGGCCAACTTGTCGCGTTCGGCCTGCCATTGCGCGGTCATTTCAGTGCTGCGTTCCTGCAATCCGCTCAGGTCTTTCTCAAGCGTTTCCAGACGGTCCCGAGAGGCGGTATCATCCTCCTGCCGCAATGCCTCGGCCTCGATCTGAAGTTGCAGGATCTGGCGGTCCAGCGCATCCAGTTCTTCGGGTTTGCTATCGACCTCCATGCGCAGACGGCTGGCGGCCTCATCCATCAGGTCAATCGCCTTGTCAGGCAGGAACCGGTCGGTGATATAACGATGACTTAACGTCGCCGCCGCCACCAACGCCGCGTCAGATATCCGCACCCCGTGGTGCAACTCGTACTTTTCCTTGATGCCTCGCAGGATAGAAACCGTGTCCTCGACTGTGGGTTCGGCCACGACAATTGGCTGGAACCGCCGCGCCAACGCCGCGTCCTTTTCGACGTATTTGCGGTATTCATCCAAGGTGGTCGCGCCAACGCAGTGCAACTCGCCGCGCGCCAGAGCCGGTTTGATCAGGTTCGCCGCATCCATTGCGCCGTCGCCTTTGCCAGCACCGACAAGCGTGTGCATTTCGTCGATGAACAGGACAATTTCGCCCGCAGCCTCGGTGACTTCGGTCAGAACCGCCTTCAGCCGCTCTTCGAAATCGCCGCGATATTTGGCCCCGGCAATCAAGGCGCCCATGTCCAGCGAAAGCAGCTTTTTGTCCTTGAGAGATTCCGGCACGTCGCCATTGATGATCCGCAAGGCCAACCCTTCGGCAATCGCGGTTTTGCCCACACCGGGTTCACCAATCAGCACCGGATTGTTCTTGGTTCGCCGCGAAAGCACCTGCATGGTGCGCCGAATTTCCTCGTCCCGGCCAATGATCGGATCAATCTTACCCTGGGCCGCTGCCTCGGTCAGGTCATGCGTGTATTTCTTCAACGCCTCATAGCCATCCTCGGCCGTCGCCGTATCGGCGGTGCGCCCTTTGCGGATGTCATTGATCGCCTCGTTCAGCTTTTGCGCCGTCACAGCGCCCGCGTCCAGCGCGTCCTTGGCCTTGGATTTGACCATGCACAGCGCCATCAGCAGCCGTTCGACCGGTACAAAACTGTCGCCGGCCTTTTGGGCCAGCTTCTCGGCCTCGGCCAGAACCTTGCCAGTGGTGGTATCAAGGTAGGCCTGTGCGCCGTCACCGCTTACTTTGGCGATTTTGTCCATCGCCGCGTCCAGCGCCTCGACCACGCGGGCGGGCGCACCACCACTGCGGGTGATCAGGTTGCTGGCCAGCCCCTGGTCGTCATCCATCAGGGCCTTCAGTAAATGTTCGGGGGTCAGTCGCTGATGGCTTTCACGCATCGCAATCGTCTGAGCAGCCTGCACAAATCCGCGTGCCCGCTCGGTGAACTTGTTTAAGTCCATTGCCGTCTCCTTTTCAAAGCGCCCTTTGGTTTCAGCGCCCGCTTTGCGGCACGCCACTATCAGGGCCTTGCATTTTATCTGGGGTTATTTTGCCCGTCTTCAAGGGTAATTCAACGCAC
>JAKITO010000042.1 GCA_021648025.1 Paracoccaceae bacterium | reverse complement strand
TTTTCGACCGAGGCATAAAACGCATCGCAATCCATATGCGCAATCGACAGATCAAACAGTTCGGGATGCGCCAGCAGGCGTGGGCTGGCGCAGGACGGGCAGCGCCGCGCCGCTTGGGTTTGGGTGGTCAGGCAATCTCGGCACAGGGCGGGCATGGGGTTGGGTCCGGTTGGGTGTGGGGGCAATATAGGCCGCTTGACCCGCAATGTCCGCTTTTGATTGAGACGGGGTGCAATCTCTGTAAGGTGACGCCCAAGCCAGCAACGTCGGAGTGCGCATGATACAAGCCGAAGATTTCCGCCAGGAAAGCCGCGCGTTGGCCGCCGTTCTGGAACCGCTTGGCGACAAGGATTTTGACCAACCGACCCTGTTCAAAGGCTGGACCATCGACCATGTCATTGGTCACCTGCATATGTTCAACGTCGCGGCCACCGCGACGCTGGAAAGCGACGCCGCCTTTCAGGCGGTTTTCGCGCCGATTGCGGCCGGATTGGCCAAAGGGCAAAGCCTGCTTGATACGCAGTTTCCGTGGCTTGACGGGTTGAAGGCGCGGGCCTTGTTCGAGGCATGGCGAAACGGCGCAGAACAAACCGCCGATGCCTATGCAAACGCTGACCCCAAGACCCGCGTTGCCTGGGCCGGACCACAGATGAGCGCGCTTTCATCAATTACCGCCCGCCAGATGGAGACCTGGGCCCACGGGCAAGAGGTGTTTGATGTCCTGGGTGCCAAACGGCTGGAAAAGGACCGGATTCGCAACATCGCACATTTGGGCGTTTCGACCTTTGGCTGGACCTTTGTCAACCGGGGTCTGGGCGTGCCTGACGCGGCCCCGCATGTGCGGCTGACCGGTCCCTCGGGGGTGGTGTGGGACTGGAACATGCCGCAAGAGGATAATGGGGTGCGTGGATTGGCGGTGGAGTTTGCCCAAGTGGTGACGCAAACCCGCAATGTCGCCGAAACCAGCCTGGAAGTGACCGGCAGGGATGCAGATGTCTGGATGCAGATGGCGCAGTGTTTTGCCGGCCCGCCGATTGACCCACCCGTGCCAGGCACGCGTTTTGCCGCCTTTGGAAATAGCTGACAGAACCTGAACTTTCTCAGGGCCTGTTATAACCGCCAGCCGCAATTCAGCCGTATTTACGCAGGATTCGGGCGATTGAGGCCATGGCTGCCATAAGGCGCTGATTCCGTTAAAAGCCGCGAACAATACGGTCATTTCCGGCGTATTGGTTCAGAGGAATTTCGTATTTACCCTGAATTTCCACCATATTCGCGCCAAATTGGATGGAAACAGTCTGTTTCGCGAAAAAACCCAAAATCCAGATCAGTCGGGGGTATTTCAATCTTGGCAATTTTGCGGCGGAAATCTGTTGTGAATTGTTGCCGGACCCCGAGGCGCAAGCAGATCGTTGTTGATGCGCAAAGGGTCGAATTTTGATGCAGCGACCAGAAAGGTTTTATGACGTCAAATTTGCCAGTCGGACACCCAAGGCCCGACGTTTTGGTTCACAAAGATTAGGTTTGGTGGAAAAGACATGAAAGATAATTCGCAGGAAGACATATCAGCACAGGCCGTCAGTTCCGTGCAGGATTTGACGCCTATGGATGATCCGCTGGCCTGGGCAATGGTGTCATCGGCCAACTTCAATTTTCCGATTGTGGTCCCGGCTATGGATGGCAATACGCTTGGTCACGTATCAACACCGGTTTCGCGGTCTTTTTACCAGGTGGCGGGCAAGCGGATGCTGGACATTCTGTTTGTGCTGGCCACGTTGCCGGTATCCGTCCCAATTACCCTGATCTGCGCATTTGCACTTTGGATTGAAGGGGGTATGCCGTTTTACCGGCAAGACCGGCTTGGCAAAGGCGGTACCTGGTTTTCGATCCTGAAACTGCGCACCATGGTACGCGACGCCGATGCAAAGCTAGAGCAGTATTTGCAAAGTGATCCGGACATGCGCGCCGCCTGGGATGCGACGCAGAAACTTAAGAACGATCCGCGTATCACGCCGATTGGCGGGTTTCTGCGCAAGACGTCACTGGATGAATTACCGCAATTGTGGAACGTGCTGAAGGGCGAGATGAGCCTGGTTGGCCCGCGCCCGATGATGCCGCAGCAATTACCGCTTTATGGTGACCCCCAGGCCTATTTCGCGATTTTGCCGGGTATCACCGGAGTTTGGCAGGTCTCGGCCCGCAATGAAACACGGTTTTCGCATCGCGCCGAACTGGATGAAAAGTATCTGGCTGATTTGTCCATGACCCATGATCTGGGGCTGTTGCTGCGAACTGTGGGCGTGGTGTTACGCCGGACGGGATATTGAACATGGGCGATCAATCATTGTCCAAACCGACCGGCAATACCAATCGCACGCCATCGCGTCTTGCAGGTTTGGATGGGCCGACGGTTGGGCCGCGTGCGCGCAGTGGTCAAATCAAAAGGCGGTTTCGCCGCCGGGCGACCGAGCTTCCGGCCAGCCCGGATTTTGTGGCCCAGCTTGCCCGTCTGTCCGGTGATCAGGTGCCTGTCGTGGGTCAGAGGCGGGTGAATTTTTTGACCCCACCTGTGATTGGTACTGATCCGGTTTTACCCCAGGCTGAAACCTTACCGGCAGAGACACAGGCGGACATGTGGGATCTGTTGCCGCGTGTTGCGTCCGGCGTGCGGCAGCATTTCCTGTCTGGTGCGCCTTTGATCAATTTTTTCCGCAACGATCCGGCGGCGCGGGCGTTTGACATTTTACGTACACGCATGTTGCAGGCTTTGCGCAGCAATGGTTGGAACCGGATTGCCATTGCGTCCCCGACGTCTGGCTGCGGGGCCACCTTTACAGCCGTCAATCTGGCGCAAAGCCTGGCCCGGGTGCCCGGCAGCCGGACGGTGTTGATGGATATCAATCACCGCGCACCGGGGATTTCCAAACTGCTGGAAATTGATAAAGCGGGTGATATGCGCGGTTTTCTGAATGGTGATATATCGGTCGAAAGTCACATGGTCCGGGCCTCAAAAACCCTGGCGCTGGGGTTGGCGACCCAGCAGGAAAATGGTGCAGCCGAAATCTTGCATGACACAAGGTGCGGTGCAGCCCTGGGCGAAATGCAACGGGCCTTGCGCCCGGATGTAACCCTGTTCGATCTGCCGCCAGTCCTGGATTTTGATGATCTCTCCGCCTTTCTGCCTCAGGTGGACGGTGTGTTTCTGGTGGTTGACGGCACCAATACAACCGCCCGTCAGATCGCCGAATGTGAGAAAATCCTGAATGGGCAGACGCAATTGCTTGGGATCATCCTGAACCGGGCACGCAAAGGCGGGGTTGAATAGATGGGTCCGATCCATACGTTTGATGATCTGGTTGATATGCTGCGGCGCCGCGTGCGTTTCATGTTTGTTGTCAGCGCCCTGGGGGCTTTATTCTCGGTTCTGTTTGCCCTGAGCCAGCAACATTTGTATCAGGCCACCGAAGTAATTCAGATCGCCCGGCCCAAGATTGACAATGACCTTGCCCGCTCGACCGTTGCCGGGTCATCGGCGCGGCGGTTGCAACTGATCGAACAGCGCCTGATGGCACGGGCCAGCCTTTTGGAAATTATTGATGCCTTCAACCTTTACGTTGAATACCCCGATCTGAAGCCCAGTGAAATGGTTGCCCGCCTGCGCGCCGCCGTTCGCATCGATGGCGTGGCCGCCGCGCGCGAAGGGTTTGCCGATGACGGCACAATCGCAGTCCTGTCGATCACCGCTGAGTTGCCGATTGCCTTGCAGGCCCAGCAGGTGGCGCATGAACTTACCCGCCGCACGATTGAGCTTAGCCGGAATTCACGGATCGAACAGGCGCGCGACACGCTGGCCTTTTTCACCACGCAAGAAGAGGATTTGACCCGTAAAATGCACGTTCTGGAAGATCAGATCGCCGCGTTTCGGGTGCAAAATGACCTGACCTTGACCGGCAGCATCGAATTTAGCCGCGCCGAGATTGCCACATTGAACCAGGCTTTGCTGGACATCGACAGAGAGATCATCCAGATCAACCGCAACGCAGATCAGGTCGACCAAGGTGCGCGCCAGGCAACAGCAAGGCGGATGCTGGCCGGTTTTAACCAACAGCTGATGACCTTGGAAGCACAGCGTAAGCTGTTGCAAGACCGCAAGAATGTGCTGGCCGCGTCGCTGGAAACCTCGCCCGAGATTGAACGCGAACTGGGCGGGTATGAGCGTCAGCTGCGCCAACTGCGCGGCGAGATGGATGTTATTTCAGCCCACAGGACCGAAGCCGAAGTCGGCTTTCGTCTGGAAAACGGACGGCAAGCCGAGCGGCTGACGGTGATTGAACCGGCGATTGTGCCCGATTATCCGGTGACCAGCAGCCGTAAACGCACGGCCATTCTGGGCGGTGGACTTAGCTTGATGTTGGCATTTGCGCTGGCGTTTTTGCTGGAATTGCGCCGACCGGTGATCCGCTCAGCGGCGCAGATGAAACGCGAGATTGGCTTTGGCCCGGTTGTGTCGATTCCAACGCTGGATGCCTCACCCCCAAAAATCACCCTTTGGCAACGGCTTGTCTCCCTGGGCAGGGGGCCACGGGCGGTGCGCGCCTAGAATATTTCCAGTTTGCATAAAACCAGAGCATCACTTTGCTCATCAGGGCTGACTTGGTTTACATGGGCGTTCGGTGGGCAAAGTTATTCAATATTTACTGGAAACGCTTTAAGAATAATAGTTTCCAACCCTGGTCCCCCTTCATCTTGCAAAATAATCTCCGGGGGAGTCCACTGGACGGGGGCTGGCCCCCTCTGCCGCGGCAACATCCACCGCCCAACGCCAGTTTTTCGTGGCTCTATTGACGCCCGGCGATCAGGTGCGCCGGGTCCAATAGCCGGTTGGAAAACCCCCATTCGTTGTCATACCAGCCAAACAGACGCAGCAACCGGCGTGGCATTGACCACCAGTGATGTATCATCAAGTGCAACGGTGCCCGGGAATGGTTCAAACACGCTGTCATACTCAAACAGATAGGCGCAAGACGCGCGTGGGGCTATGTCATTGATCGCCACCAACTCAAACCCTTCGCCCTTGCGCGTGGTGCTCAGCAGACGCAGAACAGTCCGGCCAATCCGGCCAATCCGGCCGGAACCGTTGATGGCGATCCGGGTGGGGCGCGCAGACATGGGTTAGCCTCACTGACGAATTGCAGATGGCCTATCCAACGGGGATTTCCCCCGGGATGTCCAGCCAAATGCTGCCGATCAGAAATCCACCTCGACCGCAATACCTCTTGCGATCGCCAGGTCGACCACTGCGGCCGCGACTGCGAGATCCTGAAGCCCCACACCGGTCCCATCAAACAGGGTGATCTCATCTTGCGAACCACGCCCCGGATGGGTGCCATTGATCACTGCGCCCAACTCGTTGATCGCGCCTTCAGCGATCAACCCTGCGGCGACTGCATGCTGGCATTCGCCAATACTGACCGATTGCGCCACCTCGTCGGTGAACACCGAGGCCTTGGCCACCAGTTCCGCCTCGACCTCTTGCTTGCCTTTGGTATCGGTGCCCATACAGGCGATATGTGTGCCGGGCGTGACCTGTGATGCCTTCAAAATAGGATCAAAACTCGAGGTGATCGAAATAATCACATCCGCCTCCGCCCCCAGCCGATCCAGATCAACCGCCTCAAATGGCAACCCCAGCTCGCCCGCCGTATCCGCCAGCCGCGAGAGCATTTCGGGATGGTAATTCCAGCCAATCACCTTGTCAAAATTGCGCTGTTGCGCGGCGGCCCGCATTTGAAACGCCGACTGGTGCCCTGCACCGATCATGCCCAGAACCCGTGCATCTTGACGCGCCAGATGTTTGATCGAAACCGAGCTGGCCGCCGCCGTGCGCAAAGCCGTCAACAGATTGCCACCAACAACCGCACGGCACTGACCAGTGTCAGCATCAAACAGGAACACCGTGGACTGATGGTTGGTCAGCCCTTTGTTGGCATTCCCAGGCCAATAACCACCTGATTTCAAACCCAAATTCAACCCCGCCCGGTCAAACCCGGATTTGAATCCATAAAGTGCGTCGCCATGGCCAATCGCCTCGCGAATGACCGGAAAGTTATACGCATCGCCGCGCGCCATAGCCGCGAAAACAGCCTCAACCGCCGCAAAACTGGCCTCCGCTGTAATCAGATCAGCAATCTTTGCCTCAGGCACAATCCACATACTTCAATTCCCTACCTTGAAAAATGGATGCCTCCATTCTTCATCTTGCCAAATAAGCTCCCGCCGGAGGCTCGCGCAAAGCGCGATTAATACGCTTTTCCCCGCGCCGACACCGGCCAAAGTGTTTCAACCTTGCCTCCGCGCACCCCAACATACCAATCATGCACATTACAGGTCGGATCACAGTGCCCCGGCACCAAACGCAACTTGTCATTCACCTTCAAAACCCCGTCAGGATCACCAACCACCCCGTGTTCATCCGAACACTTCAGGTACTCAACCTTGTCATCGCGCCCAAACACGGTCGGCAGACCGGAATCCACCGATTGCGCCTTAAGCCCGGCATCAACAATCGCCTTGTCGGCCTTGGAATGGCTCATCACCGAGGTCAGGATAAACAGCGAATTTTCCCATTCGCCATCGTCAATCCGCCGACCGTCCTTGTCCAGAATACGGCCATAATCGGCGTCCATAAAGGCATATGACCCGCACTGAAGTTCGTTATAAACCCCTGAATTACCTTCGAAATAATACGACCCTGTGCCGCCGCCGCCAACGATGTCACACTCCAGGCCCTGGCTTTTCAACGCCGTCACCGCATCGGCAACCATAGCAACCGCAATGTCGATCTTGGCCTCGCGATCCGCATACAGGTCCAAATGTTGCATCGCACCCTGATAGGCCTGAATGCCGGCAAACTTCAGACCGTCTGCCGCATCAATCAGCTTGGCAATGTTGACCACATCCTGGCTTGTCACCACCCCGCAGCGACCGGCACCACAGTCTATCTCGACCAGACACTCAAGCTGGGTTCCATGCTTTTGCGCCGCCGCCGCCAGGTCGGCGACATTGTCGGGATCGTCCACACAAACCAAGATCCGCGCGCCCAGGTTGGGCAGCTTGGCCAACCGGTCAATCTTGACCAGGTCGCGCACCTGATTGGATACCATTACGTCCTTGATGCCGCCGCGCACAAACACTTCGGCCTCGGATACTTTCTGACAGCACACCCCGACAGATGCGCCCAGACGCTCTTGCAATTTGGCCACATCAACCGATTTGTGCATCTTGCCGTGGGCGCGGTGGCGCACGCCCATTTCGCGGGCCAGATCGCCCATTTTCTTGACGTTGCGCTCCAGTGCGTCCAGATCAAGGATCAGGCAGGGGGTTTGAATGTCCGCCTCGTCCATGCCGGGCAGGGCGGGCACGTCATAACCGACTTCCAGTCCCGATAGGTCATTTTGTACGTTCATTTCACTCTCCTTGTTGCGTTTTGTACATCCAGGGCAGTCGATCCAGATCGACATTGCCTCCGGTCACGATGATGCCGATCCGCTTGCCTGCAAACACTTCGGGGTTTTTCAGAATGGTCGCCAATGGCACCGCCGACGATGGCTCCATCACAATTTTCATCCGCGCCCATGTCAGGCGCATGGCCGCGACAATCTCTTGTTCGGATGCGGTCAGAATGTCGGTCACATAGGTTGACACAAAATGCCAGGTCAACTCTTTCAAGGGCACCTTCAGCCCGTCCGCCACCGTCACCGGCGCGTCGTCAGCGATGATATGCCCCGCCCGGAACGACCGCGCGGCATCGTCGGCCTGCTCTGGTTCGGCGGCATAGATTTTAATGTCTGGTGCGATGTTGGACAGGCTCAGGCAGGTGCCCGAAATCATCCCACCACCGCCAATCGGGGCGATGACCGCATCCAGCCCCGTCACCTGTTCCACCAACTCGCGGCTACAGGTGCCTTGGCCTGCAATCACCCGGTGGTCATTGTAGGGATGCACAAAATCCGCACCGGTCTGTGCCGCCACCCGGGCAAAAACCTGTTCCCGGCTGCTGGTTGACGGTTCGCATTCGGTGATCACACCGCCATAGCCGATCACCGCGTCCTTCTTGGCCTGAGGGGCTGTGTATGGCATCACCACATGGCACGGAATTCCGCGCCGCCCGGCGGCATAGGCCAGGCTAAGTGCGTGGTTGCCACTTGAATGTGTTGCCACGCCAAGTGCGGCCATATCGTCGCTAAGTCCGAACACCGCATTGCTGGCGCCACGCACCTTGAAGGCGGCGGCCTTTTGAAAGTTCTCGCACTTGAAAAACAGTTCAGCGCCGGTCAGTTCGTTCAGGTAAGACGAGGTCAGAACCGGGGTGCGATGCACGTATGGGGCGATGCGTGCGTGGGCGTCGATCACGTCCTGAAAGCTGGGGATATACATCGGTCTTGTCCCTTATGCCGCGTCTTTTTGTGCCAGGCCGTCGTTCCTGCGGAAATACTCTTGCGCCGCAGCCACCCCTGAACCCAACTCGATTTCCATCCCCAAATCAACCATGCACATCTCGGCGGTGGCAATTCCGCTGAGCATCATCACATCCGTCAGACTGCCCAGATGGCCAATGCGAAACAGGCGGCCCGCGACCTCGCCCAGACCCACGCCAAAGGCCACGCCGTATTTGTTGGCGCCGTGGGTGACGATATCGGTGCCGTTGATCCCGTCGGGCGTCAGAATGGCGCTGACCGTATTGGAATAAACCGCCGGTCCTTCTGCGCAAAGCTCAAGACCCCAGGCGCGCACGGCCCGGCGCACCCCGGTGGCGATGCGGTGATGACGGGCAAAGACGTTTTCCAACCCTTCATCCAGCAGCATGTCGCAGGTCAGTTTCAACCCGTTGATCAGGCCAACCGGCGGCGTATAGGGATAGGCGTTGTTGGCATAGCCGGCCCCCATGTCCGCCACATCAAAGAAGGTGCGCGGCAGGCGCGCGGTCTTGGTCGCCATCATCGCCTTGGGGCTAAAGCCGACAATCGCCAGACCGGCCGGCAGCATAAAGCCCTTTTGCGAGCCGGTCACGGCCACATCAACGCCCCAGTCGTCAAACCGGAAATCCATTGATCCGATCGAACTGACGCCATCAACAAACAACATCGCCGGGTGGCGTGCGACGTCCATCGCCTGCCGGATGGCACCGATGTCGGACAGAACTCCGGTGGCAGTTTCGTTATGGGTTGCCAGAACGGCGCGGATTTCGCCGGCTGTATCGGCCGCAAGAACCTCTCCATAGCGGGCCGCGGAAATGCCCTCGCCCCAGCGGGTTTCAACGATCTGAACTTTCAGCCCGTGGCGCTGGCACATGTCGATCCAGCGATGCGAAAACATGCCGTTGCGCGCCACTAACACCTTGTCGCCGGGCGACAAGGTGTTGGTGATCGCGGTTTCCCAGCCGCCAGTTCCGGTCGAAGGAAAGATGAACACTTCGGCTGATTTACCTTTCAACACCTGTTTCACCCCGTCGCGGGCCGGATGCAGGATTTCTCCGAACGCGGGCGAGCGGTGGTCGATGGTGGCCATGTCACAGGCCTTGCGAACGACTTCGGGGATGTTGGTCGGGCCGGGAATGAAAACCGGGTTTTGAATGCTCATGCGGGGTTCTCCTGCGGAGTGGTTGATGCGTGTTGCCCCCTTTCTAAATACAGCCAGGCCCCAGTGCAATTTTTTCGAGTATGGCTGGTTTTGTGGTGATGCAACGATAAATCATGTATTTACAATGGGTTGCTTTTTTCATATGGTGATACTGTTTTTCAAAACCTTCAAATGGAAACTTATGCCCGGCAATAGCCCCCCCTCCGCCAACACACGTCTTTCCCTTGGTAAACGGCGGGGCAGGCCGCGTGGCTGGCATGACAAAACCGACCAGAATACCATCAAGTCGCTGGACCGGGCCATCGTTGTTCTGCAACGATTGGGTGAACTTGGCGGGGCCACCCTGTCGGTGCTGGCTGACGATCTTGGCCAGTCCCCGGCAACGATTTACCGGGTGCTGACCACGTTCCACGGACGCGGCATGGTGGGTTTTGACGAGGAGGCGCAGGTCTGGAGCATCGGGGCGGGCACCTTTCTGATTGGCACCGGGTTTTTGCGCCGGACATCCCTGGTGGATAGCGCGCGGCCAATCCTGCGCGCGCTGATGGCGGCAACCGGCGAGACGGCCAACCTTGGGATGGAACGCAATGGCGAGGTTCTGTTTATCAGCCAGGTGGAAACTCATGCGAATATCCGCGCGTTTTTTCCACCGGGCAGCATGTCTGAAATGCACGCCTCGGGGATTGGCAAGGCGTTGCTGGCATTTATGCCAGAAGACCGGCGCAAGGTGATCCTTAAGGGGCGCGAGTTGACCCGGTATACCGCCCAGACATTGACGGATCACCCCGCCCTTGAGCATGACCTTGCCCTAAGTCGGACCCGTGGGTTTGCGTTGGATGCGGATGAAAAGACCGATGGGATGCGCTGTATTGCGGCGCCGGTATTTGATGCATTCGGCGAGGCGGTGGCAGGAATATCCGTGTCCGGGCCTTCAAGCCGTATTGGCGACGATGATATTACCCGGCTGAGTGGCGAGGTAACAACCGCTGCGCGCAATCTGTCTGCGGCGATCGGGGCCGCCCCATTGGCGTCACCGGGTTAGCTACAATTCACCGATGTGAAATATCGCGCGGTGACATGAACTACGACATCCGATTTCACCACCTTGCAGCCGGTGGCCAGTTCAACCGCCCGAATTGCCTGAGGCGTGCGCCGGTAAGGTGGTGCGCCATATGGGTTCAGATCAAGGTTATCGCGCTGGGTGACATAGACGCCAGGGTGTTGTGGTAACGGAAAGACAGCCCAAGAGCGGCCCAATACCTCAACATATTTGATGCCTTTGGGTTCCGGGACAAAGTTGGTGAACAATTTGCCCCATTCAACGCCTTGTTCAGGGGCGGTCACAGTGCCGGACCAGTCGTTTGGAATATCGTATTGTGAACAGGCTGAAACCAGGCTGGCAGCCACTAGGCCAAGAAATTTCATTGCCGGTCTCTCCGTCTGTCTGTCCGTTTGTGGTCCTGGGCGTCATTCCTGATTGCCACGCTATCCTATCCGGGGGCGACTGCAAATCCTTCATTTTACTTGGCGGGTGCCATTTTGCCCGGGTTTTGGGGGAATCGACAATTGGTCTATTCGTAAACCCGCTGATCTTCGATCACCAGCCCGTCCTTGGGTAAACTGCCCGGGACCAGCACCTCAACGGCACCTTTCAGCTTGAGGATGTCCATCACCGAGGCGGCATAAATGTCGCTCTCAGCCTGAGCTTCAATCAGAGCCTCAAGCTGTACTTTCATCACATCCATTTCGCCTTCGCGGGTGGCAATCACCCGTGCCTTGACGATTTCGTCGTGTTTGGCGACCAGGGCCGCCACCTGTTCGGGGCGCACGAACATGCCTTTGATCTTGGTGGTCTGATCGGCCCGGCCCATCCAGCCTTTGAGGCGCTGGTTGGTGCGGCCGCAGGGTGATTGCCCGTCCATCAGGGCGCTGAGGTCGCCAGTGGCAAAGCGGATCAGCGGGTAGTCGGGGTTGAGAGCCGTCACCACCACTTCGCCGACTTCGCCGGGGGCCACCGGGTTGCCGGTGCCGGGGGTGACAATTTCGACGATCACCTGTTCGTCGATGATCATGCCGTCCATCGCCGCACTTTCGTAGGCGATGTTGCCCAGATCGGCGGTGGCGTATGATTGCAGGCAGGTGATGCCGCGATCATTGTATTCCGCCCGCAGGCTGGGAAACAACGCGCCGCCGCCGACGGCGGCTTTGGTGATGCCAAGGGTCACGCCCATCTCATCCGCTTTATCAAGGATGATCTTGAGGTAATCGGGCGTGCCGGCGTAGGCCGTGACCGATATGTCATGCGCCGCGCGCACCTGTAGTTCGGTCTGGCCGGTGCCCGCAGGCAGGACCGTGGCCCCGACGGCGCGCGCGCCGGATTCAAAGATCATGCCGGCCGGGGTCAGGTGGTAGGAGAAACAGTTCTGAACGATGTCGCCCTTGCCAATGCCACAGGCATGCAGGAACCGGCCCATGCGCCACCAGTCGTGGGTGATCCCGCCCGGTTCATAAATCGGTCCCGGTGACTGAAAGATATGTGCCACGTTGGAAACCTTGATGCCACCAAAGGGAGGCCGGGCCTTTTGCCATTTGGCCAGATCAGATTTGCGCAGGACCGGCAGGCGGGTCAGATCGCCTAAAGATGTGATGCCAGCGGCGGTTTCTTTCCAACTGTCCGGTGCTTGGATACCGGCCAGTATTGCCACCAAAGCCTCGGCCTGTGCCGCTTCGCGCGCATCCTGAGAGCGCGTTTCCAGATCGTCATAGTAATTCATGTCATTGTCCCGCATCATGACAACCACCGCTTGCGCCGCCGGTAGGAACGGGTATCGCGAAACGATTTGCGGCCCTCGTCCGACATGCCGAGGTAAAATTCCTTCACATCCGGGTTTTCACGCAGCTCTGCGGCTGGCCCCTCCATCACCACGCGGCCACTTTCCAGGATATAGCCGTGGTGGGCATATCTGAGGGCCACATTGGTGTTCTGTTCGGCCAGCAGGAACGACACACCTTCGCGTTCGTTCAGGTCTTTGACAATTTCGAAAATCTCTTCGACCAGTTGCGGCGCGAGGCCCATGCTGGGTTCGTCCAAAAGGATGGTTTCGGGTTTGGACATCAAGGCCCGGCCAAGCGCCACCATCTGTTGTTCACCGCCCGAGGTATAACCCGCCTGCGATTTGCGGCGATCCTTCAGACGCGGGAAATAGGTATAGACCAGATCAAGATCGGCCAGCATCTGCGCCTTGCCGTCCTTGCGGGTGTAATAGCCGGTCAAAAGGTTCTCTTCGACGGTCAGGTGCTCAAAACAATGGCGCCCCTCCATCACCTGGATCACGCCTTTGCGGACCATGTTGGCAGGGTCGGAATACTGCACCTCAACGCCGCGATATTTGATCGAGCCTTTGGTCACCTCGCCGCGCTCGGAATGCAGCAGGTTGGATATGGATTTCAATGTGGTGGATTTGCCGGCCCCGTTGCCGCCCAATAGCGCGATGATGCCACCTTTGGGCACCTTCAAAGAGACGCCCTTGAGCACCAGGATCACGTGATTATAGATCACTTCGATATTGTTGACCTCAAGCAGGGTCTCGGCCTGGGTCTTGGCCGGTTCGGCGGTGGTTGGAGCTAGATCCAGCATGGGTTTTGTCCTTACGTCGCCCCGAACCTGATCCGGGGCCTCTTGCGTTTGGCCTGGTGCGGCGGCGGACCGCCGCACCAGTTTGATATGAGACCCCGGGTCAGGCCCGGGGTAATCCGCCGGGGCAGATCAGTTGCAGCGCAACTCGATGTTGTTTTCCGCGGCATAGGCCATGCTGTCGGCCTCGACCAGCGGGTCGATGATGCTCTTGTCGGATGCTTTGAACTCAGTAATCTGGTTCCAGACACCGGCACTGGCATCCCACTGCTGAACCGCGCCAACGCCCGGGCCGCCGTGGTTTTCACAGCTCACCTCAAACTCAGGACCAAAGCCCGGCATGCCATTGGCCGCCATCATTTCTTCGGTGATGACCAGGGCCTCCATGCCATCACGCATCATCGGAGGCGTGATATCAGCCACGCCGTGGATTTCCTGCGCCTTGAGGATCGCCATATGCGCCAGGAACCCGGCATAGATCGTGCGGTTATAAAGAACCGTACCAATCTGATCACCGACACCCGCAGCCTTGCCTGTATCGACAACATACTTCTGGATATCGTCATAGATCGGATAGTTTTTGCCCATTCCGTTCATGATCAGCGACTTATAGCCGTTCGACGCATCACCGGCCGGAATCACGTCAGCCTCGGCACCGGACCACCACACGCCGATGAAATCCTCCATCGGAAAGCGGATGTTGGCGGCTTCCTGAATGGCCACCTGGTTCATCACGCCCCAGCCCCACATCAGAACTGTGTCAGGCTTTTCGCGGCGGATTTGCAGCCACTGCGATTTCTGTTCCTGACCCGGGTGATCCACCGGCAGCAGGCTCAGTTCGAACCCATGCTTTTTGGCCAGCTCTTCCAATGTGCGGATCGGTTCTTTGCCATAGGCCGAGTTGTGGTACACCAGCGCGATCTTGCGCCCATTGATGTCACCGCCATTTTCGTCCAGCAGATAGTTGATCGCCACCGATGCCGCATCCCAGTAGTTGGTGGGATAGTTGAACACGTGGGAAAACACCTTGCCGTTCTTGGCCGAGGTACGGCCATAGCCCATGGTGTGCAGCGGAATGCCGTCGGCCGTGGCTTTTGGGATCAGCTGATAGGTGATGCCGGTGGAAAACGGCTGATACACCAACGCGCCTTCACCTTTGGTGGCTTCGTAACATTCCACACCCTTTTCGGTGTTGTACGCGGTTTCACACTCGATAACCCGGACAGGCAGGCCGCCAATGCCGCCATCGCGCGCATTGACCATGGTGAAATAGTCGGCATAGCCATCCGCCAAGGGGATGCCGCCAACCGCAAAAGGCCCGGTCCGGTAGCTTAGCGATGGCAGCACAAGGTCTGCCAGTACCGGGCCCGCAGCCATTATGGCGCCCAGCGCCAGCGTGGTTAGTTTCAGTTTCATCGGGTTTAATCCTCCCATTGGTTTCTTCCGATTTCTTCTTGTCGTAGGGCGGGGTTCACCCCGCCATCCCTATGACCACCCTAGTGTGGGAACGGCCACAATCTCAGCTTTTCTTTGGCCAGTCGCCAAAGCTGCGCCAGCCCGTGCGGCTCCATGATCAGGAACATGATGATCAGCGCACCCACGACCACCAGCTGCAAATGTGCCACGATGTCGGTCGGCATGCCCAGCATATCGACCCCGACCACCTTGAGCAGTACCGGCAGCAGCACCATGAACGCCGCCCCGGCAAACGAGCCGAACACCGACCCCAACCCGCCAATGATCACCATGAACAGAACCAGGAACGATTTGGTGATGCCAAACACCTCGCCCACTTCAACCGCGCCCAGATAGACCGCAAAGAACAGGGCACCCGAGATGCCGATAAAGAATGAACTGACCGCAAAGGCCGACAGCTTGGCCTTGAGTGGATTGACCCCGATGATCTCGGCGGCAATGTCCATGTCGCGGATCGCCATCCAGCTTCGCCCGATACTGCCGCGCGTCAGATTGCGGGCAATCAGCGCGCTGATTGTCACGAAGATCAGGCAGAACAGATAGGTCGCCCAGGCCGACGCATTGGGACCGGTGACAAGAATGCCGAACTCGGCCCGTTCGGGCGCATTGATCTGCCCCGACGCGGAATAGTTGTAGAACCAAGGCACCCGGTTGAACAGCCAGACCAGAAAGAACTGCGCCGCCAAGGTGGCCACCGCGAGGTAAAACCCTTTGATCCGCAAGGATGGCAGGCCAAACAGCACGCCGACAATCGCCGTCACCAGGCCCGCCAGTATCACATTGATGAACATCGAAAGGTCAGGAAACGCCGTCATGAACTTGTAACAGGCATAGGCCCCCACAGCCATGAACCCGCCGGTGCCCAGGGATACCTGCCCGCAATAGCCGGTCAGGATGTTCAGCCCGATCGCGGCAATCGCATAGATCAGGAACGGCAGCAGGATCGCATTGGCCCAGTAATCGTTGATGATGAACGGCACCACAAGGAACGCAAACGCCAGCACGACGTAATACCGATACCGGTCAAACCGGATTGGAAAGGTCTGGCTGTCTTCGGGGTAAGTGGTGCTGAAATCACCTGCTTCACGATAGAACATCAGATGTATCTCCAAAATATGAAGGTCAGCGGGTGGTTGGGTGTCGTGGCGCCAAGTGACACGCAGTCACCTTGCCCGCTGAGTCTATACTCGCTCAATGATTTTCTCCCCAAATAGCCCCTGCGGGCGAAACACCAGAAATACCAGCGCCAGCACATAGGCAAACCAGTTCTCGGTTGCACCGCCCATCATCGCCCCAAAGGTAAACTCGAACAGTTTCTCGCCCACGCCGATGATCAGCCCGCCGACAATTGCCCCCGGAATAGAGGTGAACCCCCCCAGCATCAGCACCGGCAGCGCCTTCAGCGCGATCAGAGACAGCGAAAACTGCACCCCCGATTTGGTGCCCCACACGATGCCGGCGACCAGGGCCACAAACCCCGCCACCGACCACACCAGTATCCAGATAAAGTTCAGCGATATGCCCACCGACAGGGCCGCCTGATGGTCATCCGCCACGGCCCGCATCGCCCGCCCCTGTTTGGTGTAATTGCTAAACAGCATCAGAGCGATCACCAGCAACACAGCCACCACCGTCGCCACCATGTCGAGTTTATCAATGAAGAAGCCGTAAAAGTTCTCAGAGCCCAAAAACGCTGTTGCATCTTCAACCCAACGCGACCCGCCCTGTGGCAGCCCCACATCCAGCTTCTTGATCTCGGATCCCCACATCAGGTCGCTTACCCCTTCAAGGAAATACGCCAGCCCAATCGTCGCCATAAACAGAATGATCGGTTCCTGGTTGACCAGATGGCGCATGACAAACCGCTGCACCATCCAGGCCAGCGCCACCATCACCCCCACCGTCAGCGCAATCGCTGCCAATGCCGGTACATGCCAGCCAAAGTGGTGCACCTTGGTGCCAAAGGTCGCATTGATCAGATGCGAAAACGGCACCTGTCCGTCCATGATACCCACCAGGGTCATAGCGGCAAACAGCGCCATAACCCCTTGGGCGTAATTGAAAATCCCCGATGCCTTGTAGATCAGAACAAAACCCAAGGCCACCAGCGCATAAAGCACTCCGGCCATCAGCCCGTTCAACGTCACCTCGATGGCATATAAAAACTGGTCAGACACAGGCGTTCTCCTTTACATCACGATTCAAGGTCGGTCACCAAAATGCGCAGAACCACTGTTCCGCCCTCATCCCACTTTTGAACCGCTACCACCGGCTCGACCCACTCATAGCTTTGCCAATGCCCATCCCCGACTTCTTCATAGCGTTCGGTCTTGACGCCCTCAGTAATCCAGGCGTCAAACCCGAGGCCGGCCTGGCCGGTCTGGTCCTCAAGCCGACAGGCCATTTCCCCGTCATCCGGGGCCAGTTCCAGCACCAGCGCCTCGGTGTCGCTCAGCGCATAGCCCGCCTCATCCTGGCCCGGTGGCCGTTCTGTCAGTTCTGGCAGACCGGCAACAACCGGCAGCGACAGGTTTTCAAACGCATCGATGCACCGGGCCTGAAACGCGTCCCAGCCTCCGGCCTGTGCGGCCAGTGGGATCATCGCAAATACCGCCGCCTTAATCATGGCTTACCCCCAGATAGGCATCAATCACGGCCTGATTGTTGCGCACCTCTTGCGGTGTGCCATCGCCAATCTTGCGCCCGTAATCCATCACCACCACCCGGTCGCTCAGGTCCATGACCACGCCCATATCATGTTCGATCAATGCAATCGTGGTGCCAAATTCATCGTTCACATCCAGAATGAACCGGCTCATGTCTTCTTTCTCTTCGACATTCATCCCCGCCATCGGCTCATCCAGCAACAACAGCTTTGGCTCGGCTGCCAGTGCGCGCGCCAGTTCCACCCGCTTCTTCAACCCATATGGCAGCCGCCCCACGGGTGTCTTGCGAATGGCCTGAATTTCCAGAAAATCAATGATCCTCTCGGCCACTTCCCGGTTTGCCGTCTCTTCCTTTTCGGCCTTACCCTTCCACAATGCCTGCGCAAACAGCCCCGTCTTCATGTGAGTCAGCCGCCCCGTCATTACGTTGTCCAAAACACTCATGCCCTCAAACAACGCAATATTCTGGAACGTTCTGGCAATCCCCTGCTGCGCCACCTGAAAGGGGCGCATCTTGGGGCGCGGTGCCCCGTGAAACCAAACCTCGCCTTCCTGAGGCACATAAAACCCGCTAATCACGTTCAGCATCGACGACTTGCCAGCCCCGTTAGGGCCAATAATGGCCCGTATCTCGCCTTCACGAATATCAAACGAGATATCCTTGATTGCCACCACCCCGCCAAATCGCAGCGTGATGTTCTTCATCTCCATCACCACGCCGCCAATCTTGCGACCGTCCTCGGTGGTATAGCCTTCGCTGCTATCTTTCACGCCACGCCCCCTTCATCTTGCAAGGTAAACTCCCGCCAGAGGCAGAAAATCGCCGCAACGCGGCTCCCGCACTCACCCCCGTCACCACGCCGTCAATCTTGCGGCCAACCCCGGTAAAGTTCTTCATTACTGCACCCCCCGGACCCGCATTAAACCCACAGCCAATAAATACCCGGCAATGAGAAACACCATTTTGTAGATCAACCCAGCTTCTGCCAGCCCCAGTGCGCCGTGCCAGGTCAGCCCGGCAATAACCCCAAGGCCGCCAGCGATATTCCTTACCAGCCTCAACGAGAACTTTTTGCCGCCAAAATAAACAAAAGCGATCAACAAGACAGTGCTCAGGATTGCCATCTGTAAGAAAGTCATTCCGCTGCTATCCCTTGTGTTACATCCCGAACCGCCGCATCGCGAATCTCCAAAGTCGCCGAGATTGACCCCTTGCGGCCATCCTCATAGGTCACTTCCGTTACCGTCGAAATCTCGCCAGACGGGCCATAAAGGGCGGAAATTATGTCCTCGAACTTGTCTTCCACAATGCGGCGCCGCACTTTGCGCGTCCGCGTCATCTCGCCATCATCCGCATCCAGTTCTTTGTGCAAAATCACAAAGCGATGTATCTGACAGCCCGACAACATCTTGTCCTCGGCGACAGAAACATTCACCGCCTCCACATGCGCCTGAATGGTGTCCAGCACCCGGGGGTGCCCGGCCAGTTCCTGATATGACGCATAGGCAATGTTGTTGCGCTCGGCCCAGTTGCCCACCGCGGTCAGATCAATGTTGATGAACGCAACACAGCGATCCATGCCCGACCCAAACACAACGGCCTCAAGAATATCCGGGAAAAACTTCAGCTTGTTCTCGACATACTTGGGGGCAAACATTGCCCCCGACTCCATCTTTCCGACGTCCTTGGCCCGGTCAATGATCCGCAGGTGCCCGGTGCTTTCTTCGATAAACCCCGCGTCCCCGGTGGCAACCCAGCCGTCGGCATCTTTGGTGTCGGCCGTGCTCTCGGGGTTTTTGTAGTATTCAACAAATACCCCCGGCGAGCGGTAAAACACTTCGCCATTATCCGCGATCCTGATCTCGACCCCGGGACTTGGCACGCCAACCGTATCGGCGCGTACCTGGCCATCGGGCTGGGCGGTAATAAACACTGTCGCTTCGGTCTGGCCGTAAAGTTGTTTCAGATTGATCCCCAGCGAGCGATAAAAACTGAAAATTTCCGGCCCGATGGCTTCGCCCGCAGTATAGCCCACCCGAACCTTGGTAAATCCAAGCGTATCCTTCAGCGGTCCATAAACCATCAGATCGCCCAGGCGATATATCAGCCGGTCGATCATCCCAACCTCATTGCCATCAAGAATATCCGGGCCAACTTTCTTGGCATGTGCCATAAAGTAATCGAACATGCGCCGTTTCAGAGAGCTGGCATCCTCCATCCGGATCATCACGTCGGTCAGTTGCGATTCAAACACCCGGGGCGGGGCAAAATAGTAGGTGGGTCCGATTTCGCGCAGATCATTCATCATGGTTTCCGGGCTTTCGGGACAGTTCACACAGAACCCGGTCCAATAGGCCTGACCGATCGAAAAGATGAAATCGCCAACCCAGGCCATCGGCAAATAGGCCAGAATTTCATCGTCCAGCCGCAGGTCGTCAAACTTGGACGAGGCCCGTGCGGTTTCAATCACATTGCGGTTCGACAGGACCACGCCCTTGGGTTTGCCCGTGGTCCCGGATGTATAAAGCATCACGCAAATACTGTCATAATCCAGCTTGGCCTTGCGCGCCTCAAGTTCGCCTATCCATTCATCCCGCGCCGCGCGCCCCTGTGCCTGAACATGGGAATACTGGTGCAGATGAGTATGGTCGTATTTACGCAAACCCCGCGGATCGAGGTAAATCAAATGTTCAAACTGATGCAGGTCTTCTTGTATCTCGATGACCTTGTCGACCTGTTCCTGGTCGGCGACGATCACAAACCGCGCACCGCAATGGTCCAGAACATAGGCCATCTCTTCGGCATTGGCGTCCTGATACAACGGCACCGGGATCGCCCCAACCATTTCGGCCGCCACCATTGACCAGTAAAGATAAGGCCGGTTGCGGCCAATAATGGCAACAAAGTCACCCTCATTGACGCCCAAATTGATCAACCCCAGCGCCAGGGCTTCGATCTCGCTTGCGGTCTCGGCCCAGCTCCAGCTTTGCCAGATGCCAAATTCTTTCTCGCGATACGCAGGAGAGGCGCCAAATTTGGCCACATTGCGTTCCAGCAGCGCCGGTATGGACACCAATCCATCTGTGCCACCTGTGCCAACTTGTGACTGAACCAACTTCCATCCTCCCCTTCCGAACGGTTTCCCCATTCGGTCAAAATCCGCACAAAACCCGCATCTTGCGAATCTGTCCCTATCGGACCCTGCCTCACAGTGATCGTCAACTTATTCGATAAGTTTTCAGGATTCTAACGAATTGTAACAGTTGCAAATGCTCAAATCTGCGACAGCAGGTATGGGCTTGGCCTGAACCGCCACATGGTGTTAGCCATGAAATCAGGGGGACACTGTGGACCAGACCAACCAGAAATACAAAGCACTGACAACCGCCGGTCTCAACCTGATCGCTCAGGCTTTGTCGATCTATGACAGCGATCTGCGCCTTGCCGTCTGCAACCGCCGGTTTCAGGAAATGTTCGATCTGCCCGATGCCCTGGTCACCCCCGGCGCGCGGTTTGACGACACCATCCGCAACATCGCCCAACGTGGTGATTATGGCGAAGTGGGCAATCTGGACGGTTTTGTCCGGACCCGGGTCGAACAGGCCAAAGCGTTCGAGCCACATTACATGGAACGCACCCGCGCCAACGGTCAGGTGATCTCGGTCGAAGGCGCGCCTTTGCCGCAAGGCGGGTGGGTGACGGTTTATACCGACATCACCCAGACCAAACGCGCCGAAACCCTGCTGCGCGCCCGTTCTGCCGAACTTTCGGATCAGGTATTGGCCAATTCGGAACAACTCAGCGCCACCAACCGCCAATTGGCGGCCAGTATCAAAGCCCTGGAAGAGGCCAAGCACCAGCTGACCGAAATGGAAAGCCGCACCCGTCTGATGACCGAAATGATGCCGGCCCATATCGCCCATGTGGATGCTGCCGGCTATTATACGTATTCCAACCGCCGCCTGAGTTCTGTGATCCCGGGCTGCCCGTCCGAAGTTATTGGGCTGCATATTTCCCAGGCCCTGGGAGAGGCAACCTTTGCCTGCGTGGAGCCACATCTGAATGACGCCTACCAGGGCAATAATCCGGTGTTTGAATTTACCGAAAACCTGGATTCCCGCCGTATTCGCGTGGCCTTTACACCTGACGACGCAGGCGGCGTCTATATCCTGTCGATGGATACGACCGAAGAAACCCAGACCCGCGTCGCCCTGCAACAATCGCGACGCAAGGCCATGGCGGCCCAGCTTACGTCCGGGTTGGCGCATGATTTCGCCAACCTTCTGACCATTATCCTGGGGATGCAGGGGCGGCTGGAAAACATGGGTCTTAGCGCGGACGCCGCCGAAATGGTCAGCGCCACCCAGGGGGCGGCACGCCGGGGCGGGCGGTTGCTTAACCGGATTGCCGACATGACCAACAATCGGACCCTGCGCCCCAAACCCAACGAAATGCTTGCGCTGCTGCAAGATCTCAAAACCCTTGCCAGCCCCAGCCTGCCACAGGGCATTGGCCTTAGTGTGCGCGATCAAACGCCCGACGCTGCTCTGATGCTGGATGCCGGAATGTTGCAGGACGCATTATTGAACCTGATCCTGAATGCCCGCGATGCTTGTGGCTCGACCGGGCAGATCACCGTGACGGCGCATTCCTCGGGTCGCATCTGGATCAGGATCACGGTGACAGATACTGGCCCCGGCTTTTCGCCAGAGGCGCTTGAAAAGGGCATGCAGCCGTTCTTTACCACCAAAGGCGGTGAAGGGTCCGGCCTTGGTTTGCCAATGGTTTATGACATGGTGAAACTGGCCGGCGGTGACATGGCGCTGACCAATACCGCCACCGGTGCCAGCGTCACCTTGCGCCTGCCTTACCGTGTTGCCCCGGCGGTCAGCGGTGGACTGGCATTGCTGGTCGAGGACAACGAGGACCTGCGCGCCATGTTCCGGGACATGTTGGTGAACCTCGGCCATTCGGTGGTCGAGGCCACCTCGGTGGATGAAGCCACCGCGCTGATTGCCGCCTTGCCAGACATTATGGTGATCCTCAGCGATATCAATCTGACCGGAGCGGGCACTGGTCTGGATTTACTGGAGCGCACCCAAGGCAGCGCCATACCGGTCATCCTGATGACCTCGCTGCCGCAATCTGACCCGTTGTTTCAATCCGCCCTGTCGCTTGCCCCGGTGCTGCAAAAACCGTTCACACAAGGACAGCTTTCAACCCTGATCCAAAACGAGGCCACCCCATGACCGCCCCCTTCGTTACCATCCTTGATGACGAACCCGAGATTCGCCGCATCCTTGGCGACGTCCTGCAAGAGGCCGGATTTCGCACGCAGAGTTTCGCCCGTGCCCGTGAATTCGAGGCCGCCCTGAAACACGTCACCCCGGATGTCTGCCTGGTCGACCTGTCCCTGCCTGACACCGACGGGCTGGCATTGGTGCACCGCCTGGCATTGGAACAAGGTGCGTCGGTGATCATCATTTCCGGTCGTGCCCAGGTGCAGGACCGGGTCACTGGCCTGGAACTGGGTGCTGACGACTATATCACCAAACCGTTTGACCCCGCCGAAGTGGTGGCCCGCGTTCGCGCCCGCCTGCGCCACGCCACCCGCACCTCTGCGAAATCTGGCAATACCGCGCATTTCAAAGGCTGGACCGCCCATTTTGACCGCTATGTCCTGGAGGATTCCCAAGGCTGCGAAACCACTTTCAGCCACGCAGAAGGCGAAGTTTTACGCCTGTTCCTTGACAGCCCCAAACGTCTGATCAGTCGGGCGCAAATGCAGGATTCCCTTGGGGGCGCGGCCGGCGAGAGCTTTGACCGGGCCATGGACGTGCGCATCTCGCGGCTGCGTACCAAACTGCGCGAAGATCCCAAAAACCCCCGGCTGATCAAGACGATTTACGGAGCGGGCTACATATTTTTGGGCGATGTCACCTGGGTTTGAATGGGGCCTGCCAACCTGAAACCCCGTCGCCTGAGAGCACCCTAGCAACGTGTGGTCGGTGCCCGCGACCCAGCCGGTGCACGGTCCGCGCCCACCCTTTTGGCCGGGCTACATGCGGCCGCCAAACCAGTGTTTGCGATTGCCGGGTGATAGGCTGAACTTCACTTGTCCCTGCATCGGCCTGGAATTTTATTGAGATGGTTCGGCATTGATGGTATGTGGTAACGATATTTTGCATTCAGGGCTGGGCGTAAGGTCAGGCAGATGAATGCGCATCAATAACTATTTTGACCAAAAAATTTTTATCAGGAGAACCAAAAATGAGTGACGATCCAACAGACGAAGCAATCAAGAAAGTCGAAATTGAGCTGGACATCTTCGGGAAACGCGCAAGGCCGCATTTTCATTTGGTTGGCGACCTGAGCCTTTGTATGCGTACCTGCAACACGCCTGAGTTGCGCATGACCCTCAGCGCGGAAACGCGCCGCATTATCGCGGAACTTGAGCGGGAGGCAAATACGCTGGACAACAAGTTAAAAAAACTTCTGGAAGACGCCGCAAAGAGGGCCGCAAAGGCCAAGAACGCAAAAATTCCGGCCGGGCAAGGTGCCAAGCCTCTGGATATCCCTGCTGAGCAGAAGAAAGCCAAATTGAAATTGAAAATAACGGTTGATAAATTCAACAAGAAATATCTGCCGAGTGATCACTCGATTTGGCTGGAGCCGTCAGCCAAAACAAAGAACGAATTTCCCTTTATTGATTATAAGAAACCGACCGTAATGTTAAAGTATAAAATAAAATTCTAGCTGGGGTCGTAGCGCAGATATGGAAGTGATCGACAATATGGTCGGCGATGCCAACCTGGTTTCCACTCAGAGTAATCTTAAGGAAATGATCGCCTTTGTTCCGCAGATCCAGGACAAGCTGAAGATCATGGAAGCCGCTCTTAACCAGATTTCGGTTGGCAAGGTCGAAGAAGGCGATGTTCCTGAGAGTTCGTTTGGGTATATTCCGATTGACCTGGGCGATTTTTTTGACAGCCTGTTCGATCTGGAAGCAGCGCTGATTGCAGACAGTGAATTCAAGGATGCCGACCTGGCCCATCGCCGTGTCGATCTGGTCGAGGTTGGCTGCGGCTCTGGGCGCAATGTATTTCTGGCCACTGCCACGGACAGATTTGAGTTTGGCAAGGTTCACGGCTTTGATTTGTCGGCCCCGTTGATCGAACACGGGCGCCAGATATTTGCCAAGGGCAAGGACTTGTTTGTCGCCGATTGCATGGAGTTCGATTATGCGCCCTATGACGTGGTCTACTTCTATCGCCCGTTCTCGGATGAAGCGGCGCAGCAGAGGTTTGAAGACCGGCTGGTCGACAACCTCAGTCCGGGCGCATACGTGATCGGATGTGGCAATCTTTCTTTTCCGGATGATCGTCGCTTGCTGGCGAAATGCGAAAACGGGCGTCTTTTCAAGAAGCTGCGCTAGGCCCTGGACCCTTCGGCATCTGCCAGCGCGTTGATCTTTGGTCGCCAGATATCCCCACATGGCAAGCTCTGGCTCTGGCCACCCGCGTTCTGCTGGCCTAAGAAAGACCCAAGTCAGGAGCGCACAATGTCCCACATTACCCTTATCCGTCACGGCCAGGCCAATACCGGCGCGCGTACCGAAGCGGACTATGACCGCCTTAGCCCGCTCGGGCTCCAACAGTCGACCTGGCTGGGCGAGCATATGCGCGCCTCGGCGGCGCATTATCCGCGGGTCTATTGCGGCACTCTGACCCGGCATATCCAGACGGTCAGGGCGATGGGTTACGGCGATGTGGCGGTGCAGGACGCCCGCCTGAACGAATTGGAATATTTCACCCTTGCGCAACTGCTTGAGGCCCAGATTGGCCTTGAAATTCCCAAGGAACGCGAAGGCTTCATCGACCACCTGCCGCAGGTTTTCAAATCCTGGCAAGCCGGCGACATCATCGACCCGCCCGAAAGCTTTGCGGCGTTTGATACCCGCGTCGCCGCATCCATTCAGGAGATCGCCCAAGGCAAAGGTCCGGCGTTGGTGATCACCTCGGGCGGTTTGATATCCATGGTCATGCAACAACTTCTGGGGCTTGGCATCCCGGCCATGGCGCAAATGGCGCTGGCAATCATGAACACATCCATGCACCGGCTTTACCCGATGGGCGGCAAGCTTAGCCCGGTGCTTTATAACGCTGTGCCGCATCTGGAAGCACCCGACCGTCATTATGCCCAAACCCACGTCTGACCCCCAACCCTGACCCGAAAGGCCCACCCCATGTTGCGTTTATTTTACGGCCCCGGCACCATTGCCGTGGCAACCGCGATCACCCTGGAAGAGGCCGGGGTGGATTACCGGCTTTTGAAACTGGACTTTGACAGCGGTGAACAGACCAAACCGGATTACCACGTGATCAACCCCAAAGGCCGGGTGCCGGCCCTAGTGACGGACCACGGTGTTCTGACCGAAACCGGCGCATTGCTGGACTATATCGCGGCCCTGGCGCCTGAGGCCAATCTGATCCCGCAAGAGCCATTTCTTGCGGCAAAAATGCGCGAAGTGATGTATTACCTTGCCTCGACCATGCATGTGAACCACGCCCATAAGATGCGCGGATCACGCTGGGCTGACCAGGACAGCTCGTTTCAGGATATGACGGCCAAGGTGCAGGAAACCATGACGGCGTCTTGCGCCCATATCGAGGCCAACTATCCGGTAAACCCGTTTGTTCTGGGCAAAGAAATCAGCCTTGCGGACCCTTACCTTTTTACCATCCTTACCTGGGCCTCAGGTGACGGCGTTGACATGGAGGCATTCCCCAGGCTGACCGCATTCCTGGAGATGATGGAACAACGCCCATCGGTGAAAGCCACGCGCGGTTATGGGGTATTGTAGATATCATGACACATCTTTGGGTCAGGGCCGAACAGCGGCCTAATGAAGAACGGGTAGGAATTTCGCCGGAAGGTGCGCAGGCGCTGCTTGAGGCGGGCATCGAGGTAACGGTCGAACAAAGCTCGGTCCGGGCCATTGCGATTGACGGCTACCGCGACGCGGGGTG
>JAKITO010000041.1 GCA_021648025.1 Paracoccaceae bacterium | reverse complement strand
GTGCATCGCCGCCTGTCTGGCCAGCGTCGCTCTTCTTTCCAAGGCAGAAAGGTTCGATAATGGCCCACTGGGCGTCGTTCAATACTCTTCGCATCAAGGTTGCTCTCCTGTTGTTAGCAACCTTGAAACAGAAATTACTAGGTTTGTGAATCCCAAACGTCAACAGCCCCTAGCATCTGTTGAAAAGTGGGCAACCCTGGGTTTGGCCCACCCTACAAGCCCGACCGACAAGTCATTGTTTGGGTGGCGTCATAGTGAACCCTGATCCGCGCGCTGTCTGAACAGTCTTGGCTCAAGCATGGCACCTGACGTCCCAGAGAAACTGGCATGTTCCGATTAAAACACTTTGCCCGTGGATGACCCGAAGGAATGTTACCCTGTTAGACGCCAGTCAAACCGTTAAAAACCTGTCTGCCTTGTGGTCATAACACTGAAGGCTGCCTTCACCGATATCGGTCCACAGCCCGTGCAGGCTCAGGGTTCCGCCCTCAACTGCCGTCTTGACAAAAGGAAAGCTCATCAGGTTTTCCAGCGATGTAATCACTGCGTGCTTTTCCAGTTGATGTATCTGTTCGGCTTCGTCTTCGATATCGGCGACCTGATCATATTTCGGCCTCAGGATATCCATCCACCTGCCGACAAAACTCTCCTTGGCCTCAAGCTCGGGGGCCCGGCCCTTGCACATGTCGATGCATCCCTGGACCCCACCGCATTGCGAATGGCCCAACACAATCAGATGCACCACCCCAAGGACCGACACCGCATATTCCACGGCCGCACTGGTGCCGTGGTGATCGCCATCCGGCTGATACGGCGGTACAAGGTTGGCGATATTGCGGTGAATAAAGAACTCTCCCTGATCGGCACCAAAGATCGACGTGACATGCACCCGGCTGTCGCAGCACGAAACCACCATGGCGCGCGGCCTTTGCCCTTCTGAGGCCAGCCGCCGGTACCAACCGCGGTTTTCTTCATACGTTGTAGCTTTCCAGCCGTGATAGCGCTGGATCAGGTAACTGGGCAGGGGTTTGGTAAAGTTCATGGGGTTTTCCCGAATCTGGCATGGAATTGCATAAGGTGCCCGGCACCCCGGATAGCCTGAATTCTATCCAAATTCGAACAACTTAGACAGGGCAAAGAAACCTTTTGCAAACATCTGTGGTGCCATGATGGCATATGCCGTGGGGGTAAAATTTAATTGGGGTGAGCTTGGTGGCAACCGTATTTACACTTGATCAAAACGAAACGGTGCGACTTGACCCGGACCGTTTGGGCGGACTTTATCATCAATTGGGCGAAACCGGCGCCGAAGACGTGGTGTGCCGCGCCATCGAAGAACTGGCCGTGCGACTGTCTCATTGCGAACGGCTTTGGCGACAACAGGACCATGCCGGCCTGCGAAAATGCACCAGGTCGCTGATTGCGATTGCCGACCAGATTGGCATGACCGCGCTGGCACGGGTGGCCGGCGACGTTACCTATGCAATCGACAGTATTGATACCCCGGCTGTGGGGGCCACGCTTTTCCGGCTGCTGCGCGTGGGCGAGCGGTCGCTGACAGCAGTTTGGGACTTGCAGGACCTTTCGATCTGAACGGGCTTGCGAACGGTGATTCAAAGGCTAGTCTGGCGGGCAATGTTCCTTATTTGAGAAACCTATCCCATGGCCCCCACCTTTTCCACTGACTCCAAATCAGCCATTCCGCTGCATGTAATCGACCAACCCTCTTTTGATACCTGGCTTGCCCATCAGACCGATCAGGTCAAATCCTGGGTTGTTGCCAATGACTTCAAGGGCGCACGGTGCGAAGTGCTTTTGGTTCCAGGCGGGAATGGCCGCCCACTTATGGCACTTTTGGGGTATGGCACTGCCGGGCAACGGGCAAAACGCCGCTTTCATCTGGCAGTCGCTGCCGAGAAATTGCCAAAGGGCGTTTATCAAATCACCTCGGGCATCGCCGACGAACATCTTGAGACAGAATGTTTTGGCTGGCTGATGTCCTCTTACCGATTTGATCGTTACCGCCCGCATACGGTCAAAGACACGCAGTTGATTGCCCCCAAAGGGGTGGATGCCGCCCGACTGGAAACCATTGCCGCCGCCGAATGGCTGATCCGCGATCTGATCAACACTCCGGCCTCAGACATGGGGCCCTCTGATCTTGAGGCCGCCGTTGCGGACGTCGCCAAAACCCACGGCGCGGATATGTCGGTGATCCGCGGCGACGATTTGCTTGGTCAGAACTTTCCCTTGATCCACACCGTTGGCCGCGCCGTCGGCCATTGCGAACCTCGTGCGCCGCGCCTGATTGACATGCGCTGGGGCAAAACGGGGCCGACCCTGACACTGGTTGGCAAAGGCGTGTGTTTTGATACCGGCGGTCTGAACCTGAAACCCCGCGCCAGCATGGGGCAGATGAAAAAGGATATGGGCGGGGCGGCAAATGTGCTGGGACTGGCGCAAATCATCATGCGCCTGAAGTTGCCGGTGCAACTGCGGGTGCTGATCCCGGCGGTCGAAAACTCGGTTGCGGGCAATGCGTTCAGGCCGGGTGACGTGTTGATGTCGCGCAAGGGGCTGACGATCGAAAACAACAATACCGATGCCGAAGGGCGTCTGGTGCTGGCTGACGCGCTGGCATTGGCCGACGAAGAAACCCCCGATCTGATCATCTCGATGGCGACCCTGACAGGGGCGGCGCGTGTTGCAGTAGGCTCAGACCTCGCGCCGTTTTACACCGATGACACGGCCTCGGCTCTGGCATTGGGCGCGGCAGGCGACCGGGTCGAAGACCCGCTTTGGAGGATGCCGTTCCACGAACCTTACGAGCTTAAGATCGAACCGGCCATTGCTGACCTCGACAACGCGCCATCAGGCGGATTTGCCGGGTCGATCACCGCAGCCTTGTTTCTGCGCCGTTTTGTCGGGCAATCACGCTATGTGCATTTCGACATTTTCGCCTGGCAATCGGCGAATGCCCCGGCCCGGCCCAAAGGTGGCCTGGGCCAAGGGCCACGCGCCATTCTGGACGCGTTGCCTGACCTGTTGGACCTGTGAACACGCCAGTCCAGATAACAGCGCCGGTCGTCGACGTGTTACGACACCCTGACGGCCCCCGCGACCGGCAGGTTTTGTTTGGCGAAACGGTAATGGTCCTGGAAGCTAATGACGGCTGGAGCCGTATTGAAGCCGACAAAGACGGCTATTGCGGCTATGTCCCCAGCCGATCCCTTGGGCCGGTGACCCCGGCGACCCATTGGATCAGCGCCCCGTCGAGTCATGTTTACGCCAGGCCGGAAATAAAATCACCGGACCAGATGGCGCTTAGTTTCGCTAGCCTGATCACGGTGATGTCGTACACCAACGGTTTCGCGCAAATATCCAACGGATATATCCCATCCACCCACCTTACACCGGTTGGAACTTTTCTGAACGACCCTCTGGTTGTGGCGCAATTGTTCATGGGCACGCCGTATCTTTGGGGTGGCAACAGCCGGTTTGGCATTGATTGTTCGGGGTTGGTTCAGGCCGCCTATCTGGCCTGTGGGCGGGATTGTCCTGGGGACAGTTCCGTTCAGATGGATGCCTTCGGGCTGGGCTTGCCAAATGATACCATACCGCAGCGCCACGACCTTTTGTTCTTCAACGGCCATGTGGCAATGGTGTTTGACCAGGACACCCTGCTGCATGCAAATGCCTTTCACATGGCCGTCAGTTTCGAACCCTTGCAGTCGGCATTAAAGCGGATAGAAGCCCAAGGCGACGGCAAGGTGATCCGCCACCTTCGCCCCTTTCCCCAGTAACCCGCGAAGAAATCCCCCTTGGGATTGATGAGCGCCCGTCTATTTGACCGTCCGGATCAGTTTACGCTCCAATACCCGCAAAACCGCCTTCAGATCCGTGCCTCGTTTCAATACCTGCCCGTCCATTCCGACCACCATGTATTGCCCTTGCCTTTCGCGCAGCTTTGGCCTTTTTTCGATCCGGTAAAGCGGGTTTTCCGCCGTGCGGCGAAACACCGAGAACACCGCCATCTCGCGCAGGAACGATATGCCATAGTCCCGCCATTCGCCTGCCGCCACCATGCGGCCATAAAGCGACAGGATAATGGCCAGTTCCTTGCGGTCAAACGCCACCTGAACAGGGGCCGGGCCTTTGAACAACGGATTTGAGGGGAATGTGTTGGTCGGGTGGATCACCATATAAACAGCCTTGCGCCAATCGCAGTCTAAATCAACCCTTTTGCAGGAGGCTAATCTGGTTTGAACCGGCCACTTGCCTGATTGTTTGGAGCTGACGCCGTGATGTCACAACCCATCCAGGCCTCACCTGGCTCTGACAATCTCCAGTATGCTTCGGCAACCGCATGGCGTGGATTGGCCAAAGGCGCATCCTTGGGCATCAGTTCCCACGGTATATCGGGAAACCTCAGTACAATCCGCCGCCACCTGTGGATCAGTAATACCCGCGCCGCCGCCGATTCCAGAGGTTCAGACATTTTCACCCCGGCAAGTGCGGTTATATCCGCCGCCAGCGCCGCCAGCGCAAAGCGGTGATCATCCTCCAGCAACGAAGCGCGATACGCCCCCGAGACCGTGCAAAGGTCACCTGACACCAGGCAATCTCCTTGATCCACCACGTCGTCCAAAGGACAAACCGTCACCTCTTGTCGTCCTGTCGCCCCCAGTTTCAACACCATTGCCCAGCGCGCCACCGGCGCCAGCTTTACAGGCGCATAAATCTGCATTGTCGCAGGCGCAAACCGCGCCAATCCCTGCTGGCTTAGACGATAGTGACTGGTGCGCCCAATACGCTCGACTTGTACCCAGCCATCCCGAGCCAGTCGGGACAACGCGGTTCGCAATGCCCCTTGCTCGACGCCGACGCGCCCCAGGACCTGGCCCAGTTTTGCAGTCGAAACCTGCCCGCCACGGTGCTGCACCAAATCGCCGAATACGGTGATCACCATGGACCAGACCCTTAGGCGTCCCTGAGAATGCAACGCAGTGATAAGAGGCGCCAGAGGATCCATTCCGCTGGTCTAGCGCGGATTGCCTGCCCAGGTCAAAACCTGTCTGGCCTATTTATTTACGCCGTGCTTTGGTGATCCCAAGACAAGTAACCGCGCCTGCCCTCAAAGCACCATCGCCAAAGCCAGCGTAATCCCCGCACCGGTCAGCACCCCAATCAGCACAGCCCAGGCAATTGTGCGCCGCCTTGTTCGGGGTTTTGGTTCGCCAGTGTTTGACTGCGCCATCAACGCCGCTTCGACCAATCCCGGCAACCGAGGGCCAAACCGTGCCAGAACCCTGGCGGTTCTGGTCAGGTCCGACAGGATTGCCTTTGGCCCGATTGCGCCTTTGATGTAATCCTCGACCACCGGCTTGGCGACCTCCCAGATGTTGATTTCCGGGTTCAGCGAGCGGGCCACACCTTCGACCACCACCATGGTGCGTTGCAGCAGAATCAGTTCGGTCCTTGTTTCCATGCCAAAGCGTTCGGTCACTTCGAACAGATAAGTCAGCAGCTTACCCATGGAAATGCCGGTGGCATTCTGGCCAAAGATCGGCTCTCCTACGGCGCGCAGCGCGCGGGCAAATTCGTCAACGTCGCGGTCGGCGGGCACATAACCTGCCTCAAAATGCACCTTGGCAACGCGCAGGTAATCGCGACGGATAAAGCCAAACAGAATTTCGGCATAAACCCGGCGGGTGTATTCATCAATGTGGCCCATGATGCCGAAATCATAGGCGATGATATCGCCATTTGCCGCCACTTTCAGATTGCCCTGATGCATATCCGCATGGAAAAAACCGTCCCGCAGGGCGTGCATCAGGAACAGCCGCATCACCCGTTCAGCCAATACAACTCGGTCATGCCCGGCCGCATCCAAAGCTGCATTGTCGCCCAAAGCCACGCCATCAGCCCAGCCCAATGTCATCACCCGGCGGGCTGATAAAGGCCACTGGATTTCCGGCAGTTGAAACCCTTCGTCGCCTTGGGTATTGGCGGCAAATTCTGACGCGGAGGCACTTTCAAGCCGTAAATCCAGTTCTCCCTGAACCACACCGTCAAAATGTTCGATCACATCCATCGGCTTCAGACGCCGTGCGCCCGGCGCAAACAGGTCGACAATCCTTGCGGCAAAGTAAAACGCATCCACATCGCGCCGAAACGCCCGTTCGATACCGGGGCGCAGCACTTTGACCGCAACCTCCTGTCCGGTGGCCAAAACCCGCGCCTTGTGGACCTGAGCAATCGAGGCGGCGGCAATCGGTTCACTGAACTCCGAGAACAGCTCATCCCACGGCTGGCCCAGTTCTTTTTCCACCTCGGCAATCGCCTGATCCCGTGAAAACGGCGGTAATTTGTCCTGTAACACCCGTAACTGAATCGCCAGATCGTCACCCACCAGATCGGGGCGGGTCGAAAGGATCTGACCAAACTTGATATAGGCCGGGCCAAGGGCGGTCAGCGCCCGTGTCGCAGGCGGCATAGATGTATCGCCCTTGTACCCCAGCCACATGAACGGGGCGCCAAGCGTATGGGCAATGATCCGCAGGATTTTAGGGGCTTCAAACGCGTCCAGCACCACGTTCATCGCGCCCGTGCGTTCCAATGTCGCACCAGTGCGGATCAGACGCCAGATATTGTGCGGTCCGCGCATCTCAGATTTTCCAACCGGAATGCAGCGCGGCAATGCCAAGACTCAGGTTGCGAAATTTGGCATTCCCAAACCCGGCCTGCCGCAGCATACCCAGAAACGTCTCCTGATCCGGGAAATTACGGATTGATTCGACCAGATACTGATAGCTGTCCTTGTCCCCGGTGATCATCTTGCCCATCTGCGGGATCACATTGAAACTGTAAAGATCATAAGCCTTTTGCAGACCCGCGTTGGGCAATTGCGAAAATTCCAGCACCATCAACCGGCCCCCCGGTTTCAATACCCGGAACGCTTCGTTCAATGCCTCTTGCGGCCGGGTGACATTACGGATGCCAAAGCTGATGGTATAGACGTCAAAGGTATTGTCCTCAAACGGCAGCGCCATGGCGTCACCAACCACCCACTTAAGACTGTCCTGCAACCTATCCGCCTCGGCCCGCTTGCGGCCCTCGATCAACATCGGCTCGGTCAGATCCAGAACCGTGGCATGGCCATTCCCGGCCCGCTTCAGGAACCGGAACGCAATGTCCCCGGTGCCCCCGGCCACATCCAGCAATGTCTGGCCCTTGCGCGGGGCAAGCCAATCCATCATCGCCTCTTTCCAGATACGGTGAATACCGACGCTCATCACATCGTTCATCACATCGTATTTCGACGCAACCGAGTTGAACACCCCCCGCACCCGACCGGCCTTGTCGGCCTCGGGAATGGTTTGGGTTCCGAAATGGGTAGTTTTATCGTGGCTATCTGTCATGAGGTCTTGCTGTTCATATGTTTCACCCCTGATATAGGCCCGTGGGGGCAGGCACAATGCGGCCCAATGGTAAAGGACCGCAAATGCCTGAACTGCCCGAGGTTGAAACCGTTTGCCGTGGTCTGGCCCCGGTGATGGAGGGGCAGGTAATCGCACATGCCGCCGTCAATCGCCCCAACCTGCGCTGGCCATTCCCGAAAGGGATGGCCGGGCGGCTGGCCGGGCAAAAGGTTGAGCGCCTGAGGCGGCGGTCAAAATATATTCTGGCGGATTTAAGCAGCGGCGAGACGTTGCTGATCCATCTTGGCATGTCCGGGCGGATGACGGTTTCAGGCGACCCCGAAGGGCGATTCGCCACCGATCACCCCGAGGCGCAAAAACACGACCACGTAGTGCTGGATATGGAAAGTGGCGCGCGCATCGTCTTCAACGATCCGCGCCGGTTTGGCATGATGGACCTGATGCCGACCAAAACCGCCGATCAGCACAAGTTACTGGCGTCCCTTGGCCCCGAACCTTTGGGCAATGATTTCCACGATGCGCATCTTGTGGCCGCCTTCAAAACCCGCAACACGCCGGTGAAAACCGCACTTCTGGATCAAAAAATCGTGGCCGGCCTTGGCAATATCTATGTCTGCGAGGTTTTGTACCGCGCCAAAATCGCCCCGATGCACAAAGCAGGCAAGTTGTCGCCCAAACGCGTGGCGACGCTGGTCCCGGTGATTCGCCAGGTGCTGCAAGAGGCGATTTCGGCGGGGGGTTCATCGCTTAGGGATTTCCGCCAAGCCGATGGAGAGCTTGGGTATTTCCAGCATTCGTTCGATGTCTACGGTCGCGAGGGTGAACCGTGTCGTGCCGAGGGGTGCAACGGCACCATAAGGCGAATCACCCAAGGGGGACGCTCAACTTTTCACTGTGCGCAATGCCAAAGATAGCTTGATCGCTGACCACAGCATGGGTAAGGATTCTTCTCTAAGAGCGAAACAACCGAGAGCATCTTCATGGCCTTTGAGACGATAACCGTCGACGTGGAAAACCACATAGCCCTGATCCGACTGAACCGCCCCGACGCATTGAACGCCCTGAACACCCAATTGTTGCTGGAATTATGTCAGGCGCTGGAAGAGGCGGATGCAAATGAAAAGACCCGTTGCATCGTCATCACCGGCTCGGAAAAGGCCTTTGCCGCCGGGGCGGATATCAAGGAAATGTCCAGCAAAAGCTTTGGCGATGTGTTTTCCGAGAACCTGTTTGCCGACGCTTCCAACCGGATTACCAACATCCGCAAGCCGATCATCGCCGCGGTGGCAGGCTATGCCTTGGGTGGTGGTTGCGAATTGGCCATGGCGTGCGATTTCATCATTGCTGCGGACACCGCCAAATTTGGCCAGCCCGAGATCAATCTGGGTGTGATGGCCGGCATGGGTGGCTCTCAGCGATTAACGCGATTCGTTGGCAAATCCAAATCAATGGACATGAACCTGACAGGCCGCTTCATGGACGCGCAAGAGGCCGAGCGTTCGGGTCTGGTCAGTCGCGTGGTGCCTGCCAAAAAGCTGATCGAAGAAGCCACCAGCGTGGCGCAAAAAATTGCCGAAAAGTCGATGATAACCACATTGGCAATCAAAGAAGCCGTCAACCGCAGCTATGAAACCACCCTGTCAGAAGGCATCTTGTTCGAACGCCGGGTGTTCCATTCGATGTTCGCCACCGAAGACCAGAAAGAAGGTATGGCCGCCTTTTTGGAAAAACGCGAACCGCAGTTTCGCGACAAATAGCCCAAGCGCGCCCGGGCCGCGGCATTAAGGCTTGGCAAACGCTCACAACCCGGCTATCAGGCCCGCTGTACATGCGCGTGCAGCCCGCTTTGGCTAGAATCACACCGGTGATGACACCCGGGTTGCAATTGCGCTTTTTGAATTGAACCCGAACAAAGGTCTGAACCACATGGCAAACTCCCCACAGGCGAAAAAACGCGCCCGTCAGAACGAAGCCCGCTTTGCGGTCAACAAGGCACGGCGCTCGCGCGTTCGCACTTTCCTGCGCAAAGTCGAAGAGGCAATCGAATCTGGTGACAAAGATGTCGCAGCGTCAGCCCTTCGTGCCGCCCAGCCTGAACTGATGCGCGGCGTGACCAAAGGAATTTTTCACAAAAACACGGTTGCCCGCAAAATGTCGCGTCTGTCGGCGCGGGTAAAGGCGCTGGGTTGATTCCAACCCCTAATTGACAAAAAACCAAATAGTTGAAAGGCGTTGCTAAAGGCAGCGCCTTTTGCGTTCGAATGGTCAAATCCACGTTGCTGCAGACGCGAGAGATTCTTTTGCCCCAAAGCCCGAGTCAACACCAGAGTTTCATTGCCCGCTTGCACACAAAGCAGTTACCACTGTTATAGCGATTCACTCGCTTGGGGGGACAGGCTGCACCTGACCATGCCGGACGATAGACCGGAATGATAGGGATGCAACATTGGCTTTGACCGCATGCTCATATCTGCTGAGCCACGGGTTATTGCCTGATTTCAGCCCTGTCGAATATGCGTGAGTGACGGTGATTGCGTTGAAGGCTTTGCGCCCCGGATCAATGGGCGGGAATAGCCATCAAATGATCAACGTCCATTCGTCCTGCTTCAGGGCGATGCCACCCGTTTGGGGTGTAGAGCAAGTATTGTGAGTGACCGCAAACCGGAGAAATCCGGCAAAAATGGGGACAGGTCGCAAGACCATAAAACACGATGCATGAGGCGTTGAATGAAACAGGACCTTTGGGGTGAACTACAGCAGCGGCTGCTTAAGACTGTCGGGCAAAACAATTATAAAACCTGGATTGAACCGCTAGAGTTCACCCGGGTGCAGGACGGCGTCGCCATGTTCGACGTGCCGACCAATTTCATGGGCAACTATGTCAGCCAGAATTTTGGCGATCTGATCCTTTATGAGCTGCACAGCACCGGGGAATCGGTTCAGCGGGTGTCGTTCAAGGTGCCCACCAACAAAACGGCCCGCCCAAAGGCCCCTTTGAAACCGGCCCAAACGGCCCCTGCCGCCCCAAAATCAAAGACCGACCCCCTTCAGGCCGCACCTTTGGATCCCAGGTTTACCTTCGACAACTTTGTCGTCGGCAAGCCGAACGAATTGGCCCACGCGGCCGCGCGCCGGGTCAGCGAAGGCGGCCCAGTTACCTTCAACCCTTTGGTGCTGTACGGCGGCGTTGGCCTGGGCAAGACCCATCTGATGCACGCCATCACCTGGGAATTGCGCGCCCGCAACCCGGAATTGAATGTGCTGTTCCTTTCGGCCGAACAATTCATGTACCGCTTTGTTCAGGCCTTGCGCGAACGCAAGATGATGGATTTCAAACAACTGTTCCGCTCGGTCGATGTGTTGATGGTGGATGACGTGCAATTCATCGCCGGCAAGGATTCAACCCAGGAAGAGTTCTTTCACACCTTCAACGCGCTGGTCGATCAGAACAAACAGATCATCATTTCCGCCGACCGCGCCCCCGGCGAAATCAAGGACCTTGAAGACCGGGTCAAATCCCGCCTGCAATGCGGGTTGGTTGTCGATCTGCATCCGACCGACTATGAATTGCGCCTGGGCATCCTGCAAACCAAGGTGGTTTCGCATCAGGCAACCTATCCTGACCTGCACATCAACGATGGTGTACTAGAGTTTCTGGCGCAGCGTATTTCCACCAATGTGCGCGTGCTCGAAGGTGCCCTGACGCGCCTGTTTGCCTTTGCCTCGCTGGTTGGGCGTGAAATTGACATGGAACTTACCCAGGATTGTCTGGCTGACGTTCTGCGCGCCTCTGAACGCAAGATCACGGTCGAGGAAATTCAACGTAGGGTGTCGGATTACTATAACATCCGCCTGTCCGATATCATCGGCCCCAAACGCCTCCGCTCTTATGCGCGGCCCCGGCAGGTGGCGATGTACCTGTGCAAGCAACTGACCAGCCGGTCATTGCCGGATATCGGCCGCCGATTTGGTGGACGGGATCACACCACAATCATGCACGGGGTGCGCCGGATAGAAGAATTGCAGGTGACGGACGGCCAAATCGCCGAAGACGTGGAAATACTGCGGCGGGCCTTAGAGGCCTGAAAAGGCCCTGGCGTCAGTCCTTAGGGGCCGAACCAATTGACTCTCGCAATATCGTATCAACTTTTTTGCGTGATTTCCCCACCAGAAATTCATCGTAATAGGCCACGATTGTCGGTTTGGGGGTATTGGGGTGCTGCTTTCGCCAACGCTGGCTCGAACTTATGAATATCCCGCGACGGTTTGTAGGTGTTCGGACGTCTTTTGGGGATGTCGCAACCAATTGGCCCACGTAAGAACATCTTAGTATTCCGTTGACCCAGACCCGCAAATACCCATCAGATTCGGTGGAAAAGTTGGTATTTACAACCAGATCCACCCATTTTCCGCGGTTTTGCTCCATGCTGAACAACTTGCAGATATTGCCAAAGTTCTCATTTTCACCCCAGTTTTGCGCCCGTCGCATATCTTCTAGCTGAACAATCACATCTGCCGTCTTGTCCTCGGATCGGTTACAGATCGTCGTCAGGCAGTTTTCCCAATTCCCTTCACCGACGCCGATTTGCACGATACGAAAAACCGGCGGTGTATCGCCACTCAATTTCCACTGCCCGAACACTGTCTTAAGCGAATCTCTTTTGGTGTAAGAGCCAATTTGATCGTTATAAAAGCTCCACCCGTACCAGATATCCTTGTTCAGCCGCGCCTTGGTCTCGCCGCTGACCTGACGGATTTCGCTTCGGTTGCGCAAGCCCGCGCAATCACTGCCGCCACAGTCTTCATCACGCAACTCGAACCTTTCGCTGACCTGACCGCGCCGCGTCGGCTCTCCTATGCGGGAATACCGAAAGGCGTGTTCAGCCGGGCTGAACAATCGTTGGTATCCTTTGGGGGCCAACACCGGTTTGTTGATGCCGTTGGGTCTGGGCGAATTTGGGACGCTGACGCAGGCGGCAACGGTGCAAGCCATGAACAAGGTCAGAACGGTGCGCACGTGCATCAGGTTTCCTGTTCCTTTGACTGGGCTTTGACAAGTCACCAGGGCGGTTGGTGAGGGTTTCAACACATATGCGAGGCGGCCCACAACAGGTCAAGCAGATACCGTATTTCACCGGTTGTTGTCAGACCGCTGCGCAACCTGTGAGGCAGGGGATCGCAAGAAATGCGGCCAAACCCGGTCGGGCCGCACTATAGACGCTCACCCTTCCGGGCCGGAGTTGAAAGTACTCAATACGCCTGACTACTATATGTCGTGTGATTTTACCTTGAGGACCCATGGGCTAGCGCAGGCATTCCGGGTTGTAGCAACTCGACCACAGTGCGATTCGCAATATCCAAAGTCGGTTACAATACCAGTCGTTAATTTTTGGTTTACGCGCTATCCTTGGGCCAACGATAAAAAAACGACCAAAAATGAGGCAGTAAAATGGCAAGAATCAGTGTCTTTGGCATTGGCTATGTAGGCGTGGTTTCCGCGGCCTGCTTGGCAAAAGATGGTCACGATGTGATCACAGTTGACGTAGACCCCGGCAAAATCGCATCCATCAACAAGGGCCTTTCGCCAATCGTGGAAAACGGTCTGGATGAGTTGATCCATGATGCAGTTGCGGCCGGTAAGCTGATTGCGACCGACGATGTGCAGTTTGCCATCGACAATACGGACGTATCTTTCATCTGTGTCGGCACGCCCAGCGCGCCGGACGGGTCGGTTGGCCTGAAATATGTCAAATCCGTGTGCGAAGGCATTGGGGCTGCATTGGCCACCAAGGATGCGTTCCATTCGGTTGTCATCCGTTCAACCATTGTACCGGGCAGTACCGAAGAAACCTGTATTCCGGCGCTTGAAGGTTCCTCTGGCAAGGTGGCTGGCAAAGGGTTCGGTGTCGGATATTATCCGGAGTTTCTGCGCGAAAGCACCGCGATTGAAGATTATTACGCCCCCGGTCTGATCGTTTTCGGGTCAATGGATGAACCCACGGCGAAAATTCTGACCGATCTGAACACCGGGTTGAATTGCAAGATTCACACGGTTGATCTGCGCACTGCCGAAATGGTGAAATACACTTCGAACACCTGGCGCGCGGTCAAAGTGACCTTTGCCAACGAGATCGGCAATATTGCCAAGGCCAGCGGCCTTGACGGCCAGACGGTGATGGAAATCCTTTGCTCTGATGAAAAAATCGCCATGTCCAGCCATTTTATGCGCCCCGGCTTTGCCTTTGGCGGCTCTTGCCTGCCCAAGGACGTGCGCGCCCTGCGCTATCTGGCACGCAGCACCGGAACCGAAGCACATCTGCTGCACGCAGTGATCGACGCCAACGAGGCGCAGATCCGGCGAGCCGAGGCGATGGTGAAGAAATCAGGCGCCAAAAACATCGGCTTTGTTGGCATCAGCTTTAAACCCGGCACGGATGATCTGCGCGAAAGCCCGCTGGCGGAACTGGCGGCGCGGTTGATCAAGGACGGGGTTGGGGTGAACATCTATGACCCTTACGTCTATCAGGCTTATGCATCAGGAAATTCGGCATTTGGCCGGGGCAACGATGTTATCCCGGACCTTGAGAACCGAATGATTCCCAAGTTGGAAGACATGATCGACGGTTCTGACGCCATTTTGGTTGGAAACTTCTATTCAGAAGCGATCGACCAGTTAGAAAATGCGGCCAGCACCCTCCCTGTTCTGGACCTGACCCGAATGAAACGCGATATGGTCTCACAAGGGCAATACGAAGGTATTTGTTGGTAACCTCATGCACAACCTCCTCTCACATGGGGCGTATTTTGCAATTATCGCACTTCTGACATCCCTGATCCCTTCAGGGTTTCTGGGAGATGTGAATTACGCCACCAACACGATCCTTATTCTCGGGGTTCTCGGGACGTGGCGCTATTCCTGGGCGGGGATCAACTTTACCCGGGCAATCATTTTCCGCAGGTTGGTCTATCCGCGGCGAAAGGCCCGTGCGCACGCACGGTTCAAAGCCAGTGGTGCGCCCTGCCACGCCTATTTCCTGGTGACGTCTTATATGGTCGAGCCGGAAACAACGGTGCCGGTCTATCACAGCATCTTCGAGGCCGCAGCAAAGGCGCGTGATGGTGCCACGGTTGTTGTATCGGTCGTGGATGGCGCGGATGGGCGGTTGATTCAGGAAATTTACGACCGGATCAATGTAGACATGAGCGGGGTCAAGCTGATCATCGACCGGATTACGGCAAACGGCAAACGCGACGCATTGGTGCAATCGCTGAACATCATCTCGCGGCAATCGCCCACCGCACGTGATATCGTGATCTTTATTGACGGCGATACCTGTGTGCCGCTGGACATTGTTGCAGAATCCGCGCCGATGTTTACCAACAAGAACCTGGGCGCGTTAACCACCGACGAAGGCGTTATCATCGAAAAGAAGAACCTGTTTCGCGACTGGTTCATTCTGCGGTTCAATCAACGTCAGGTGATGATGTGCTCAACCGGGCTTAGCAACCGGGTGTTGACGCTGACCGGGCGGATGTCGGTCTTTCGCGCCGATCTGGCCACCGATCCCAGCTTTTGTGACGGTATCAACAACGACTACCTTGATCACTGGCGTCTGGGGCGGGTCAACTTTCTGACTGGCGACGATAAATCCACATGGTACTGGTTATTGAAAAATGGCTATGAAATGGGGTATCTGCCTGATGTCCGGTCGTTTTCGATGGAAACCCAACCGCGCCCCGGCTTTTTCGACAGCTCCAAGGTTCTGATGGTGCGGTGGTTCGGCAACATGATGCGAACCAATGGCCGCGCCTTGCGTCTGAGCCCGAATCTGATTGGCCGCTTTACCTGGTGGTCGATTTTCGATCAGCGCGTTTCGATGTGGACAACGCTGGTTGGGCCTATTTCGGTCGCTGTTGCCTCAATTACTCACACTCCTTTGGTGATCCCGGCCTACATCGCCTGGGTTATGCTGACACGATACGTGTTTTGCGTGGTGATATCGCTTTTCCGGGGCACCTGGTTCCCGATAAGCCATCCGTTCATCCTGTATTTCGGGCAAATCGCCGGCGCAGTCGTCAAAACCTTCGTGTTCTTCCGCCTGGATCGTCAAAAATGGACACGCCAGGGAAGCAGCACAACGAAAACAGTGAAAGTCCCGTTTGCAGAGCAACTTAAGGCGCTTGAATCCACCGTGCATCATGGTCTGGCCCTAGCTGGCCTGACTTTGGCTGTCCTATTCCTTACTCAGATATGACCGATTTGATTGGTTCGAGAAAAACATGACAAACTCAACTCCGCCCCCTCTGTTTACCACCCCTGACCCAACTGCCCCGGCTGGCCCACAAGCAGTACCGCCAGTTGCAGAGGCTCAACCGGCACCGGCGCCGGTCGCTTCCATGGAACCGGTGCCAGGTACTCCGGTGCCACAGGATTTTGTTTATCAAAATGAACATCCCGAACTGCCGGTGCCGTTCAAAGCCGTAATTGCCGGCCACTCTCTTGATGGGGTACGGATTTCGGTGACAGCGGCGTTTGTGACCATTGCGGGTGCCTTCGAAACTTCCTCGGTCGGCCACAAGGAAATTGTTCAGCTGGTGTTCCAGTTCAAAGGGTTCTCAGTCACGCTTTACCCCGAAATGGTTGTCGCCGGATCGCGCGCACCGGGTGAGATGACGTTGCAGTTCCAGGACCCATTGGGCGATCACCTGCCACAGTTGCGGTATATCCTGAATACGTTCATTGCCGGTGATTTTGTGACGATGAATGGGATGCTGGGCTTTTCCGGTCCGGTCAAACCAAAGAATGTCAAAACGGATGACGCCGCCAATCCAAGGCGTCGGATTCGCAGTATTGCCGTTGCGGTCATTTCCGCCTCGCTTATTCTGATGGCGGCGAATATTTTGATATCCCGCGCCACAAAATCATATGAATCCCGCCCGGTATTCGTTACCCGGGCAGGCTCTCAGATGACGGCCACCGCCGCCGGACAGGTCGGCTATCTGAACCCGGACGCCAAAAAGGGCGAAGTGGTTTATTCGATCAACACCAACTCCGGTGACGTGCTTAGCTTTACTTTGCCATGCGACTGCGAAGTCGCTGTTTATGATGGAGTATTTAAAGGCGCAACAGTTCTTCCAATTGACATAATTTTATCACTTTTTGATTCTAGTTCTGAACCACGGGTAGAAACCCGCATGAGCATAGAAGGGCTTTCAAAGGTGCTGGACGGTAACAAAGTATTCCTGGAACTGGCGGATGGGCGGGTAATTCCGTCTAAAATCCTTGTCACAGCTTCCACCAATACGGCGTCACTGCGCGGTGATCTTTTTGTTCCGGTCATCATCGTACCGGAAGAAGGCACTTTGAACAGCAGTGATATTGGAAAAACCGGGCGCTTGCGCATTTCCAAGACACTGTTTGGCTTTGCAATTCCCAGTGTATTGGACTTGTTATGACCTTGGTTACTCCTCTTATCATTTGTGGCGGTTCTGGTACACGGCTGTGGCCTGTATCGCGCAAGCAAAGCCCGAAACAGTTCCAGAAAATGGACGGTTCGGCCTCGGAAACGTTTTTCCAGTCGGCGGTGAAACGTCACTGCGGCGACGGGTATGACACGCCGATCATCGTTTCTTCGTCGATGCATTCGGATATTCTGGCACAGCAATTGTCGGAAATCGACCAGGATGCCCAGATCATCTATGAACCGATGGGGCGCAACACCGGGCCGGCCGTTCTGGCCGCTGCGATTCGCCTTTATCAGCAAGACACTGAGGCACTGATGGTTGTTGTTCCGGCAGATCACATCATCGAAGGTGATCTGAACAGCACAATTATGGGTATGATCGAACCGGCAAAAGCCGGCCACATCATCACGTTCGGGATTAAACCGCGCTATGCGGAAACCGGGTTTGGTTACATCACCGACGGCGGTCCGATTATCAAATTCCCCGGCCTGCACCAGGTCGAACGGTTTGTCGAAAAGCCACCAAGACGCAAGGCCCGGTTGCTGGTTGAAAGCGACCTTGCCTATTGGGCCTCGGGTATCAGCATGTTTTCGGCCCGTACAATCATTGCCGAATATACCAAGTATGATCCAAATACGGTCACAGCGGTCAAACTGGCGGTAACGGAAGGTGAATTCCGCAACAACGGGTTGTTGCTGAATGAAGAGCATTTTTCCCGGGCAACGTCGGATTCCACCGAAAGCATGGTATTCGAGAAAAGCCACCACATCGCTTTGGCCCCGCTGGATGTTCAATGGTCGGACGTTGGCAGTTGGACGGCGATGTATGGTATTTCCAAGGCCAATCATCAGGGCAATGTTTTGCAGGGCGATGTCATCGCCGTTGAATCCACTAATTCAATGGTCCGCTCAACCTCGCGTTTGGTGACTTTGGTCGGGGTGTCTGACATCATTGTCGTGGATACACCAGACGCGTTGCTGGTGACAAAAATTGGTCAATGTCAAAGTGTTAAGCGGGTGGCAGAGTTCCTGAAAGCCGAACATCGGGTCGAAGTGGAAAAACACGTAGCCCAGCCAGCACCTGTGGAAGAGCCGGTTTCGACCCGGATTTCCCAGATCATCAAAACTGATGCCATTGATATGATTTCGGTGGAAATTCAACCGGGCGAATCGATGGAGTTGGACGCCTATGAAAAGCGCGATATTCTGGTTGTTTCGGGCGCTGTTGTGGTGTCGGAAAAAGGCGTCAAAACGCACTTGGACGAAGGGCACCGGATGGATCTGATCAATGAATCGCCAATCGTGTTGGCCAACAATTCAAAGATTGTCGCCATCGTTGTTCTGACCGCTTGTCTGAACCACGCCGATGACAAAGTTCCCCAGCCGATACCTCTCTATGCCTAGACATTTGCGCCCTGAAATATCTGTTGAGGGGCGAACCGGCCGTTGTTGGCGGCATTTTCTGGCCATAACCATGTTCGTCTTACTGGCAATGCCGGGGCATGCCTTGCCAAAAGTGGATGTGCCCAAGTTACGGGCGGATATTCAAAACCTTGAGGCGGCGATAAACGACTTCACAGCGGGGGTTTTACCTTCGTATGAAACCGCCCGTCAGGTGGGATTGCAGACGTTTGTTGAAACCGGCGCGATTTTCACTGGCCGTGCACCGGGATTGCTGGGCGCGCGTAAAGGTACGCCCTTGACCGGGCAGACAATGGATGTGCGTCTGGGGCTGGTGAAACTGGCACAGGCAGACGGGTCGAAAGGGAATGATGCGGTTCTCAGGGCACTGGGCGGCGAAAACACCCGCGCCCTGGTTCTGCTCAGCGGCGAGGCCACCCTTTCGGACATTCGCGGATTGCTGGCGATAAACCGACTGCAAGTGTCCCCTCGTGGGCCGTCTTTGACGCTGGACGTGCCGCTGATCATCTGGACCAAGGCAAGCGTGCGTATGGCGCCGGGGGAAACCCTGTTGTTGAACCGTGCCAGCGGGGCTTTTGTCCTGAACTTCGGAAATATGAATATTGACCGTGCCACCATTGCGGTGACAGGTGAGGAAAATCAGTTCAGCCCAAGGTTCAATCCGTTTATTGCTACGGCCGGCGCTGGGTCAATTCAGGTTGATGGTGCGAATATTTCCGGCCTGGGGTTTGGCCATTCAGCAAAATTCTCGGGTCTTTCGGTTTTGCGACATGCTTTGTCGCCAACCCGCTATCCAACCCACTTCACCAATAGCATTTTTTCCGATGTCGCCGGGATTTCCATCCAGGGTGTGTCGGATGTGGTTGTTCAGGGGAACAATTTCCGCCAGACCCGCGCCCGTGCAGTGACCTTGGCAAGGTCATCTTATGGTCGGGTTTTATCCAACGTGTTTTCCGGCGGGATGCCAACCAATGCAATCCGCATTACGGATGGTTCAAACAATGCCATCGTTGCCGGAAATATCATTCTAAGGGGCGAACGCGCCGGCATTGTTGTTAGAAACAACAGCAAAGCCGTGATCGTCACCAACAATATCGTCTGGCGCCGGAAAGGCGGTGGCATTCAGGTGGTGAAATCCGATTGCGGGCAGGTTTCGGGCAATCTGGTGTTTGGCAACTCTCAGAAAGGTATCGAACTTCGCAACAGCCGTGGCAGCCTGATCGACAAGAACCTGATTGCGGCCAATCACAGCGCAGGTATCTGGGTATCGGCGCAGGATGCGACGGAACAAACGTTCATCAGGACCAACCGGATTGCGGGCAACGGGTCTGGCCTTGAAACCGCCACGGGTGGTGTGTTGGTTTTGGATGGCAATGACTTTTCGTCGCAATTTCCCCGGTTGTTAAAAGGTGAATGGGTCGGACAGACGCATGTCATCGCGCAAAACCTGACCGGGCAGGAACAGATTGTGTTTTCGCCCAATGGCACAGTTACCGACTCTGCAATCTCTGCCAACACTCTGGAAAATTGCTCAGGTTTGGTCAAATCTGGATTGAAGAGTCAGTAACATGCGTATGCAGATGACAATATTCGCGCTTTTGACAGCATTTGCAGGCGGGCAGGTCTTTGGAGGCAGCGATATCGAGCTTGCCTTTCCATTTGACCTTGAATCGCGTCAGATTGCAGTAGAGGTTCGCCCCGGGCTTAGGTCCACCCGAAGTCTGCCAAATGCGGCCCTGCGCCAGGCTCGTCTTGGCATGCTGGCAAATCAGGTGGTTTCGGACGAAAACCTGCGTGCTTTGGCGGATCATGGCGATGGGTTGGCCGCGTTGAAATATGTGCGACTACTGGTGTCGCGCCATACAGGTCAGCGCGCGCATGCCTCGGACATTGCCTATTACGCGGCGATTGCGGTCGGGACGGGACGCATTTGGCCGTTGCGGGACATGATAACCGCGATGCGCCTGTTGAACCCGGAAACCGAACCTAAAAATCGTGTCCGCGAATATATCGCGGTGCTTTATGCCCATGCCTGGGCGGGTAACACCATGGCTCTGGACGCGGTTGTGGAATTCAACGGCGACGGTCTGCTGTTTGGGGCGATGTCCGACGCGACACGGGCAAAAATTCTGGCGCAATCCAAAGTAAACGGCAACGGTCGCGTCGAATTGCGGTTGGCCATAAGGTTGATGATCAAATCAAAGCGACCGGCCGAGGAAACCGAATTGGCAAAAACGTATCTGGTACAAGCGAGTGGGTCAGACAATCTGGCGATCAAAGCCACCGCAGAAAACCTGTTGCTATTGTTGAACGCAGGCCAGGAATAACAGGGATAACAAGGTTAAGTGGGGCAGATGAAGAACCGGTTTAGACAATTATTTCTGGCGTGCGGGCTTGCGATGCTGTCCGGGGCGCCAGCGCTTGCGCAATCGGCCTACGGCTGCACCAATCTGGCTGGGCGGCACAATATGCCAGCCATCGAAGGCAAATACGGTACATTTTTCCGGATCGACCCGGAATTGCGCATGTTCCACAGCATTTCTGACCAAAGCGCTGACCGGCTGGCCCGGCTTTCAGACGCTCTCCGGGAATATGGCACAACCCTGATTTACGCACCCGTCCCGACCCGGGCGCTGGCGATGCCGGATATGCTGCCCCATATCGCCGTTGACTATGGCTATGAGGCGGACCTGGCGGCCACTGTTTACGACGACACGATCCGCAGGCTAAGCCGCGCCCTGGTGATGAACGTCAACCTTCGCCGTGCCTTGCTTGCAACAAGTGGCCCGTTTTTTGCCACTGACCCCCGCCTGACCCCCGCAGGCGCCGAACAAATGGCGCGTGCCATTGCCAAGGTTATTGGCCAGGAAGAAGGTTCTGGCGCGCCCAGGGCCGTGTTCTCCAGCACAACCGGCGCACCTGTGGTCTGGCCATCCAATATGCGTGCCAACCTGCAACGCCATTGCATGCTCGGGCTGGCGCAAGTCAGCGCACCGCAGTTTGTCACAACCAAACGGCAGGCGGCGGTGCAGGGGGCGGATAATTCAATCTTTGGCACGCGCACATTGGGTGCGCGCATTGCCTTGGTCGGCACCGATGTAACCGGATCGCAGGTGTCAAACCTGTCAGGCTTCCTGTCGCAGGCAACCGGCTATGATGTTGTTGAATACAGCGTAGAAGATGGCGGAAGCTTTGCCGCCATTTCCTCTTATCTGACGTCAGATGCGTTCCGGGAATCACGCCCCACCTATCTGATCTGGACCAATCCGGTCAGCAATAATCTGGCACAGTTTGGCGACCAGCCAATGCGCGAACTGACCGCTGCGGCCAGCGGGAATTGCGGTGTGGCTGTGCCCTTTTCGGGCGGTGACGATGCCCGCTCTATCCGGGTTGAATTGAACCGGATGGATATCAGGCCGTCCAATTCTCTGTTGATTGAAACAAGCGGCGAAACTGCTGCGGACATGCGCCTGGATTTCATTTCCCACCAAGGCCTGATCCGCAGCAAATTTGTGCGCCGCCATCCAAATCAAGTGAAAACCGGGCGATTTTACGTGCCTTTGTCCGGGTTGTGGCGGACTGGCGTCTATTCGGTCGATATATCACTTGATGTACCATTTGGCGCCAATACACGCGTCAGTGTTTGCTTTGAATAAAGGGCAGCAACAATGAAGACGAGGATACTAACTGGTCTCGCAGGCGTCTCTTTGGCGATTGCGACCATTGTTTCAACGCCAGGCAATGCCCAGGCCAAAACACTGGATCTGGTTTTCTGGCCACCCAGGATCGAACCCCAGAACATCTGCTCGCCGGATAAACGCGAGGCAGAACCAGATGATCTGACGGTTGGGGAAGGCGACGAGGGGCTGAACGATTCGCAAAGACTGCGGTTCTTGCGCCGCGATATTCGGCGTCTGCGTCAGGATGACCCTGATCAGTGGTTTGATTTCATCATCACCCTGATCGACTGGCGCGCGCGGTTAAGCGAGGGGTATTCACCTCAGGCCGCGCAATTGGACATCATCCAGCTTTATATCGAGGCGGGCCGTCTTGGTGCATTGCAAACTGCCGGGCTTGTGGCCGACATCCGAACCCAAAGCGACGGGCTGACATCACAGCAAAAGCTTGTTCTGGCGCAATATTACCTGAACGGAATTGGTGTGGCGCCGGACATGGACTATGCCCGAAGCCTGATTTTGGACGCAGCCTTTGCCGGTAACGCCGAGGCATTTCTCGGGCTTGCCCGAATGGAGCTGAACGGCAATCCGGTGCCCGGCTGGGACGCACCGTTGGATATTACGGTAACATTGGCCTTTGGTGGCCTGCTGGGGCAGATGAATTCAACGGTCTGTCGGCGGGCAAGGCGGCTGGCAAATGAATATCAGAACGGCGACATTGTCTCGACGAATGACGAAGTTGCTTATGCTTGGCACAAGTTTGCCGCAGATCTGGGCGGCGGTGAATCGGCCTGGAGGATTGTCGAATTTCATCTGAGCGCGGATGCTGCGCGCAAAGACAACGAAGAAATGGTGAAATACCTTCGTCTGGCCCTGCGCCACGGCATAACGCTGGAGGACGCGCAGATTGACCAGTTGAAATCGTCCGGCGGCATCGACGAAGCAACGCTGCGTTCGATCCTTGGCTATAACCTAAGTTCGGACACCGGGCGTAAACGGCCAAGCCTGTCGCCTTATTTCCAGATGGCGGTCAATCTGGACGGTGAAAAGGCGGACAAAGACAGCCCCTTTATCGAATACCTGGAAGAACTGAGCCGGTTTGAAACCGCACCGGGCTGGGTTTTCACTACGCTGGCCAAAGAGGTTCTGGTGCGGCGCGGGCGCTGGGCGGCCGAGCCGGAAGCTTTAGCCTTGCTTGAGGTTGCGACCCGGCGTGGTGATCCCGAAGGCATGCAGCTTTTGGCGAAAAAGCTGGTCCGCCAGCGGGATGATCCGGCGATATTGCACCGCGCCATCAGCCTGCTGACCCAGACAGTATCGCAATATGGCCTGATGTCTTCGATGGACCACCTTGATGGTCTTTATCGTTGTCAGGCCAACCAGGCCCCGATGCTCCACGAGGCCGATCTTTGGGCGGAAAACTATCGCGCGGCACAGCATAAACCGGTGCAGGTAAGCGCCACAGACCTGATCGCGCTTGACCCATTCCGCGAACCCTTGGTTCTGGCCCAATTACAGTCGCAGGCATTGACCGGACGCGTCGGATCAATGGCCAACTTTCTTCAGCGGTTACAAGTAAATCCGCTGGCGGGCGAACGGGCGCACCGCCTGTGGGCCGCGCGCGTCGATCGCTCCAACAAGGCGTTGGAACTATTTGCCGAACTGGAATTCGAACTGGCAACCAACCCGGCAGAGCGCCATCTGGCGATCGAACTATTCCGCCGGGTCTATCTGAACAACGGTGTCACATCGGCGCTGGACCTGTCCATCGCCCTGACCGAAGACAACGGCCGCAACCCGGCCATTGCGTCAGAAATCATCACCATGCTGACCCAGGCAGGCAACCGGGGCGAAGGTGCTTCGATCCGCCTCAAGGCGCGCCTGCTGGCGAATGAACGTGATCCTGCATCGGTCTATGACGAATTCAAGGACATCATCGAAGAACGCGGTGATTTTCTGGCTCTGATGTTCGCCATTCCCTATATTTCGGCGGATAAGCTGGATGATTATGTCGACCGCGCCGTTTCGTTGATGTCATGTGGCACCAAAGACGCCGATGAGCTTGGCGATGCCTATGCGATCCATCTTGATCCCGACATGTCCTATCACTGGCGTCGTATCGGTCTGACGTTCAAAGGTGGGCATGTGTTGTCCAAATTGCGCCTGTCTGACCTGCAAATGGACGCCTTCAAAGACGGGCGATCACCCGAAGCACTGGATATTTATACCCGTGAGATGGCTGAAGGCAGCCGTTCTGCGCCGCAGACCCTTTATCGCCTGACGGTGGACCCGGATTTAGAAACCTATGATCCTGTTGCCGCATCCGAACATATGCTGGCGGTTCTGGCTCGTGGCGGGCCGGGCGATGAAATCTGGGCGCTTGGCAATTACCGGCGGGCCGGATCGTCTTTGCGGTCGCTGGTGGCGGCCAGGATCGACATCGAACAGGTTTACCGCCGGGCGGCCCAAAGGGGCGATGTCATGGCCAAGCTGGAGTATGGGCTTTACCTGCGTGAACTGGCCACGACCTCGGGCGAATTAAGGGATTCAACTCGTTGGTTAAGTGAAGCGGCTGAAAGTGGCAATGTCAGGGCGATGGCCGAATTTGGTTACGCATTGGCCATGGGGCTGGGTGTCTCGCAGGACCGCGAAGCCGCGCTGGTCTGGTTGACCCAGGCCGAGGAACGGGGCGATGAAGCAGCCAAAGACCTGGCGCATCTTGTCCGTTTGCAAAGAGGGTTTTGATTGTTCTTATGCGTCTGATTGTTTTGATTGCACTGTTGATGCCCTTTGGCTTTCCCGCGCCACTTTTGGCTGCCAACGCCTGCGCATCCGCGCCTGAACCGGTGTTCAGCCTTGCCTACGGCAGCCGCTATGTTGAAAGTGACAAACCCGGCACCGTAATTGACAGCACGGCAAGTGCGGCAACTGACAAGGAACTAAAGCCGGTTGATAATTTCCTGCGTGACCTGGCCAAGATGACCTCTGGAGACAAATCCTCGTCCGCGGCCTGTGCCTTGTCGCAGATCGCCGTCTGGGCCAAGGGTAACGCATTGGAAGACCTGCAATCACCCACCGCGCGCCTGACGGTTGGATCGCGCATTGCCAGTTTTGGACTGATAACGCTTGAGGCGGCGAAACAGGCAGGCGATTCCAGTGAACTGGTCGTTATTGGCGCCTGGCTTGGCCGTCTGGTCAACCGACAGATGGTGTTTTGGGAGGAAGACGCCAGTGACGGAGCCAAGCGCGGTAACCTGCGGGCCTGGTCGGCATTGGGTGCGGCGGCAGCGGCGGCCATAACGGACGATCCGGTGATGCGCGGCTGGGCCACCTGGTCGGTCAGCTATGTGCTGTGTACCGCCGGGCCGGACGGCAGCCTGCCACAGGAAATGCGTCGCGGGAAATATGCGCTGCACTATCAACTCCATGCCGTATCGGCCCTGGTGGTGGCCTCGGCTTTGCTTGAACGCCAGGGCAGCCCGGCGCATCGTGCTTGTGACGGGGCACTTGACCGGGTTGTCCGGTTTACTGTGGACGATCTCGGGACCGGTCAACATACGGCACAAATCACCGGCAAGACTCAGAACTATTTCGATGGCACAGATGTCCTGAAACCCTTCAGCTTCGCCTGGATCGAGGCCTATCTGACGCTTGATCACGTGTCGCAATACCAACGACTGGACCGCTTTGCCGCGCCCCACCGGCCGCTTAGCTATTCAAAGCTGGGTGGCAACCAGACCCGCATGTGGGCAAGGGATTAAGGCCGGCCGCTTAGGCCCGAACCCCAAGAGGAACGCCGTCATGTCCGGGGTCAGCGCCCCCCGACAAAACCCCATCGTCGATCCTGATGCCATGCACCGCACCTATGCCAAAGGTCAGCGCCGAACGGATCACACCGTAGCCTTGCGCCACCAACGGGTCAGTCAGATAACCGGGAATGCGGTTGGTGATGTCGATGGCATTCGATGTGGCGGAAAAACGCGGGGCCGACACGGCATTGGTCATATCCATGTCAAAATCCATCACGTTCAGCAACGCCTGCAACACCCCCATGACAATCTGAGTACCCCCTGGCGCGCCAATGACAATCCGCGGTGCACCGTCCTTAAAGACAATGGTCGGGCAGATCGAACTGAACCGCGCCTTGCCCGGCGCAATCGACCCGGCCCGCCCGGGGCGGGGATCAAACACCGCCATACAACCGTTGTACATGAACCCAAGCCCGTCGGTGATCACCCCCGATGGCATGCCCAGCGAATGGGTCATGGTCACGCACATGCCGTTGGAATCGACCACGGCGACGTGGGTGGTGTCTTTGGGTTCCGGCTGGCCCAACCGGGTCACTTGCATCCTTTCGCCATCGCGTATGCGGGTGGCAATTTCGGCGGCATAACCCTTGGCCGTCAGGTGGTCCGGGATGTCAACAAACCCCGGATCGCCCACATGCGCGTCTTTGTCAGCGGTGGCGGCCTTCATCGCCTCGACGACAGTGCGGATGTATTCGGTGGTGTTATGGCCAAGCCCGGCCAGGTCGAAATTCTCAAGGATATTCAGCATCTCAACCAGCATGATCCCCCCGCCCGGCGGGTGGTTGGTGGCAATCTCGAACCCCCGATAAGTACCACGCAGAGGCTCCGCCCTCATGGTGGCATACGCCTCAAGATCAGCGCGCCGCAGCAGCCCGCCATTGGCGCGCATATCTGCGTCAATCCGCTCGGCGATCTCACCGAAATAGAACGCTTCGGCCCCGTCGCGCGCAATCAGTGAAAGCGTGCGGGCAAGGTCGGGATTGGCCACGTGATCGCCGATTTTCTTTAGTGACCCATCGTTGCGGAAATACGCCGCACGCCCGGTTTTGGAAAACCCGATCCGCTCGGCCA
>JAKITO010000040.1 GCA_021648025.1 Paracoccaceae bacterium | reverse complement strand
AAAGCCAGGCGAAAAATTGTCGGGTTGGGCAGAACGCGCGCCAAAACCCAGCGCAACATCCTGTCCCCAAGGGGCCGTTTGTAGCGCCGTTCAATATAGGCGCGCGCCTGGTCGACCAGATGCATGTAATGCACCCCCGACGGGCAGGTGGTCATACAGGCCAGACACGACAGGCAACGATCAATATGTTTGACCGTCAGCGCATCGGGGTCGCGATCATTCTCAAGCATATCCTTGATCAGGTAAATCCGCCCCCTCGGGCTGTCCAGTTCATCGCCCAAAATTTGGTACGTCGGGCAGGTCGCCGTACAAAACCCGCAATGCACACAGGCCCTGAGGATGCCATTGGCGCGGGCAATTTCAGGATCCTGCATCTGTGCGTCAGAGAATTTGGTTTCCATGCCGATTACCCCGCTCGCCGGGGCGTCATCAGCCCTTGATTGAATATTCCCTTCGGATCAAACCGCGCCCTCAGCCCGGCATTGATCGCCTCCAAAGGTGGTGACATCATCTGAAACATCCCCAACCGTGCTCTGGTCGCGGCACTTGCCCGTACCAAAGTGGCATGCCCTTCAAACTGCCCATTAAACTGCCCTGTGCGTGCCCTCAGGTCCGTCCCTTCCGGCACCCGCGCCCAGATCAGCCCGCCGCCCCAATCCAACATGAATGCGTCCGCCTCCAGACGCGCGACCAGCTCTGGCGCCTGCGAAGGTTTCACCGACAACCGCCAGACATCCCCGTCGCATCCGTGAAACGCCTTTACATCGCGCAGCTTCTGCCAAATACCCGCCGATTGCGCCGCATCCATTACAATACTCTCGCCAAATCCCCGCAATATCTCCCGCAGCCGCCCGGCACGGTAAGCAACTGATGCCTCAAACCCTTCCAGCCGCAGCATCACCGCCCGCGCCTCAGGATCAAACCCCGCCCCACTTACTTCAAATGGCGAACCAAGTGCCCGCGACATGACCTGAACCGCCTTGGCGGTATCAAGCCCGTGAATCCTGACCGTGGCTTGTGTCTCGGCCTGTGGCAACACCTTCAACGCCACCTCACTCAGCACGCCCAAAGTGCCCCATGACCCCGCCATCAGCTTGACCAGATCATAGCCGGTGACGTTTTTCATCACCCGCCCGCCGTTGCGCAGAACAACACCATTGCCGTCAACAAACCGAACCCCCAAAAGGAAATCCCGGCACGCCCCAACCTGCACCCGCCTTGGCCCGGAAATATTGCCCGCCACAACCCCGCCAATTGTTGCCACCCCGTCAACACCAGAAATTCCGCGATAATCCACCGGCTCAAACGCCAGCCTCTGGTTCTGCTGCGCCAAAACCGTCTCAATCTCAGCCACCGGCGTCCCCGCCTTCACCACCAACGTCAGCGCCCCCGGTTCATAAAGCTCAATCCCGCTCAGACCAGCCGTACACAGACCCTCGCCCGACAAAGAAACCCCGCGCGTCCCCCCGCCAACAACCGCCAAAGGCCCCTGCGCCTCAGCCACACAAGCCGCCAACTCGGCCTCACTCTCTGGTCTCATCATCTTTGATCCTCAAAAATCCCGTGGGGCGGCCTTGGGCGCGCCACTGGCCTGCGTGACAATGGCGGTGGGCTGGTCCCCATTGTTGCCCGCAATATCACGACCCCCGCCGCCCTTCAGTCGCCGCCAATGGAAACACCTTGGCCGGGTTCAGCAACCAACCCGGATCAAACACATCCTTGACCCCCATCTGAACCTCAAGATCAGCCTTTGAATACTGAAACACCATCAAATCCCGCTTTTCCACTCCAACCCCGTGTTCCCCGGTCAGACAGCCGCCGACCTCAACGCACAGCTTCAAAATCTCTGCCCCAAACGCTTCACAGATTTCCAAATCCCCCGGCTTGTTGGCATCAAACAGGATCAGCGGATGCATATTGCCATCGCCTGCATGAAACACATTCGCCACATCCAGCCCAAACTCCTGGCTCATCTCACCTATCCGGCGCAACACAAACGGCAATTCAGTGATCGGAATGGTCCCGTCCAGACACATGTAATCGTTGATCTGCCCCATCGCCCCAAACGCGCTCTTGCGCCCCAGCCAAATCCGCGCCGCTTCATCCTCGTCTGCCGCTTCCCGCACCTCAACCGGATCATGCCCCGCCGCAATCGCCTTGATCACCTTCAGTTGCGCATCAATCTCGGCGACGCTGCCCTCAACCTCAACAATCAGCAACGCCTCGCACATCGGATACCCCGCCTTGGCAAACGCCTCGGTCGCCTCGATGCAGGGGCGGTCCATGAATTCGATTGCCACCGGCAACACCCCGGCGCGGATAATGTCGTTGACGCAGGCCCCCGCCACCTCATTGCTGTCAAACCCGATCAACACCGGCCTTGCGCCTTCGGGTTTGGGCAAAATCCGCAACGTTGCTTCCGTCACCACGCCCAATTGCCCCTCTGAGCCGCAAATCACCCCAAGCAGGTCAAGCCCGCCGGCATCCAGATACCCGCCGCCAATTTGCGTCACGGTCCCATCCATCAACACCAGCGTCACCCCCAGCAGATTGTTGGTCGTCACCCCGTATTTCAAACAATGTGCCCCGCCCGAATTCATCGCGATATTGCCGGCAATGGCACAGGCCAACTGGCTGGAAGGGTCCGGCGCATAAAAGAAATCCCGCTTCGCCACAGCGCCACTGACACTCAGATTGGTCCGCCCCGCCTCGACCCGGATGAGCCGGTTGTCATAATCGGTCTCAAGTACCCGGTTCATCCGCGCCACACCCAAAACCACACAATCCGCCGTCGGCAATGCCCCCCCGGCCAGCGACGTGCCCGACCCGCGCGGCACCACGGGCACCCCCATTTCATGGCAGATGCGCAAAATATCCGACACTTCCTGCGTGGAAGACGGCAAAACCACCAACATCGGCGGGCATTTATAGGCCGTCAGCGCGTCGCACTCATAGGCGCGTGTCCCAATCTTATCAGTGATGATCGCATCCGCAGGTAAAACCTGCTGCAAGCGTCCAACCAATTGCGCCTTTTGGGCCAGAATGGTCGCATCAGGAATCGGCATATCCATGGCGCATCTCCTTTTGGTAAAAATATATTACCAATTGCCAGAAAGAGCAAGCCACCCGCTCGCAAATACGTGACTCCCAATCTTTGGCCAGCCTGTCATAGTCGGCGCATGAAACATCTGACATTTGCCCTGCTGCTCCCGCTCGTTTTTGGCGCAACCCCGGCCATTGCCGATGATCCGGTTATTGAAAAAGTGGCGGCAAGCCACTTTCCCGGCGGCTGGCGCTTTGACGTAACCCTGTCGCATCCCGATACCGGATGGGATCATTATGCCGATGGCTGGCGGGTTCTGGATATGGATGGCAACGAACTGGGCCTGCGGGTTCTGGTCCACCCGCATGTGACCGAACAACCTTTTACCCGTTCTTTGGGTGGTGTGATTATTCCGGTTGGCACCAAGCAGGTGCAAATTCAGTCACGTTGTCTGGTCGATGGCTGGTCAACCCATACCAAAACGGTTTTGTTAAACTGATCCGGCTTTACTGACGGTGATACGGTCCCCCGGCCAGAATGGTGGCCGCGCGGTACAATTGTTCGGCCAGCATGACGCGCACCAACATATGCGGCCAGACCATGGCCCCAAACGACAGGCTGAAATCGGCCTGTTGCCGCAATCCCGGATCAATCCCATCCGCGCCGCCAATCACCAACGCCAGATCACCCCGCCCCATGTCGCGCCAATCGCCCATCCGGCTGGCAAACTCGGGCGAAGTCATGCGCTTGCCTCGTTCATCCAATGTACAAACCAGCGCCCCCTTGGGCCAAGCTCGCCTTAGCAATTCAGCCTCAGCCGCCATGCTTCCATTCCGGCCACCCCCCTTGCGGTCTTCGACCTCAACCGTCTTGACCGGCCCAAGCCCCAAGGCGCGGCCAGTCCGGTCAAACCGGGTCAGATAGTCATCAACAAGAGTTTTTTCCGGCCCGCCGCGCATACGGCCAACCGCACAGATATGAACGCGCATGATCCCGGACCCGGGGCCTTAGTTCGCAGGCGAAGGCGCAGCCCCCGGCTGCCACATCTTTTCCAACTGATAAAATTCGCGCACTTCGGGGCGGAAAATATGGACGATCACATCGCCGGTATCAATCAGCACCCAATCGCCGGTATCTTTACCTTCGACCTTGGCGGTGAATCCAAACGTATGTTTGACCCGGTCCACCAGCTTTTCAGCCATCGCGGTCACCTGACGGGTCGAACGGCCCGAAGCGACAACCATATGATCGCCGATCTGGGTCTTGCCGCGCAGATCAATCTGCACGACCTCGATGGCCTTGTCGTCATCAAGCGAAGAAAGGGTAAGCGCCAGCAGCTTTTCACTGGTTGGCTCGATAGGCGCAGTCATCAGACCGGCCGTGTCATCAGCGGTCACAACCGCCTCTGCAGGGGATGTCAGGGCTTAGTCCTCCGTTTGGCGCGCCGCCAACCCCGGCGCTGGGGTAGTCTGAAGGTAACAACCAAAGTGTGATTTTTCAATGAAACCTTACCAACAAAGCGTATTGCAAGTGGCTTCGTGCCCTTTATGCCAAGGCTCGGGCAGGCTCAATAGGCATTTTTGTCGCTGTTGCATCTATGCTTGATTGCAACGGCTGGTCTCTGTATTTGCCCAGGTATGACCCATGTCCGCGACTCATTGACGAACCTGGCTGACCGCGCCCGTTTGCGTGAACGTTTCTTTGGTGCGGCCCGTTCGGTTCTGGCCTGCCTGTAACCCGGGACCCGCCACCCTAATAACCTTACAACATACGGGAGAGGACACATGTCCCCCAAAACGCTTTATGACAAGATATGGGATGCCCATGTCGCTGATGAAACCGACGATGGCACCTGCCTTTTGTATATCGACCGGCACCTGGTTCACGAAGTCACCAGCCCTCAGGCCTTTGAAGGCCTTCGCATGTCGGGCCGCAAGGTCCGCGCGCCGGATAAAACCATTGCCGTGCCGGACCATAACGTGCCAACCACGCCCGATCGTGTGAATGGCATCGAAAACGAACAAAGCCGCATTCAGGTCGAAGCACTTGACAAGAACGCCCGCGATTTCGGCATTCACTATTATCCGGTGAACGATATCCGCCAGGGCATCGTGCATATCGTCGGGCCTGAGCAGGGCTGGACCCTGCCGGGCATGACCGTGGTTTGCGGCGACAGCCACACCGCCACTCACGGCGCGTTTGGGTCTTTGGCGCATGGCATCGGCACCTCTGAGGTGGAACATGTTCTGGCGACGCAAACCCTGATCCAGAAGAAATCGAAGAATATGAAGGTCGAGATCACCGGCAAACTGTCGCCGGGGGTCACCGCCAAGGACATCACCCTGTCGGTGATCGGCCATACCGGCACCGCCGGCGGCACCGGCTATGTGATCGAATACTGTGGCGAGGCGATCCGTGATCTGAGCATGGAAGGGCGCATGACCGTCTGCAACATGGCCATCGAAGGCGGCGCGCGCGCCGGTCTGATTGCCCCGGACCAAAAGACGTATGATTACGTCATGGGCCGGCCGCACGCCCCCAAAGGCGCCCAATGGGAAGCGGCACTGGCCTGGTGGAAAACGCTGTATTCCGACGATGACGCGCATTGGGACGAGGTGATCACCATTGCCGCCGAAGACATCGCCCCGGTCGTCACCTGGGGCACCTCGCCCGAGGATGTTTTGCCGATCACTGCCAATGTGCCCGCCCCTTCCGACTTTGAAGGCGGCAAGGTCGAGGCGGTCGAACGGGCGCTGGATTACATGGATCTGACCCCGGGCACGCCTTTGACCGAAGTCGAAATTGACACGGTATTCATCGGCTCCTGCACCAATGGCCGGATCGAAGACCTGCGCGCGGCGGCGGGCATCCTGAAGGGGCGCAAGATCAAGCAAGGCATGCGGGCGATGATCGTTCCCGGTTCTGGTTTGGTGCGCGCCCAGGCAGAAGAGGAAGGGCTGGCCAAGATATTTCTGGACGCAGGTTTTGAATGGCGTCTTGCGGGGTGTTCCATGTGCCTGGCGATGAACCCGGATCAGTTGGAACCGGGCGAAAGATGCGCCGCCACCTCCAACCGCAACTTTGAGGGCCGTCAGGGGCGCGGCGGGCGCACCCATCTGGTCAGCCCGATCATGGCGGCCGCGGCGGCAATCACCGGCAAGCTGACGGATGTACGCGAAATGATGAATGCTGACGCGGGCCAATAAACCCCGCCCGGATCGAAAACGTAGGGCGGGGTTCACCCCGCCGCCTGCTCAAAGGAGAATACCTCAATGGAAAAATTCACCAAAATAACCGGCGTCGCCGCGCCAATGCCGCTGATCAACATCGACACCGATATGATCATCCCCAAACTGTTCCTGAAAACCATCAAACGCTCGGGCCTTGGCGTGAACCTGTTTGACGAGATGCGCTATGACGATGACCGCAATGAACGCCCCGATTTTGTGCTGAACAAACCGGCCTACCGCCAGACCGAAATTCTGGTGGCAGGCGACAATTTCGGCTGTGGTTCCTCGCGCGAACACGCACCTTGGGCGATCAAGGATTTCGGCATCCGCTGTGTGATCTCCACCAGTTTTGCCGACATCTTTTTCAACAATTGCTTCAAGAACGGCATCCTGCCGATTGTCATGCCGAAAGAGGTGGTTGATGTGCTGCTGAAAGACGCCGAAAAAGGCGAAAATGCAAGGATGAGCGTTGATCTTGAAGCGCAGACAGTGACCACATCCGACGGCGAAGTGTTCCGGTTTGAGGTGGACAGCTTCAAGAAACACTGCCTGTTGGAAGGGCTGGACGATATCGGCCAGACCATGAACAAGATCGCGGCGATTGATGTGTTTGAGGCAAAGGCAAAGGTTGAACGGCCCTGGGTCTGACGTATCATCAGCGACGCAGGGGCAGAGCCCAGGGGGCAATTTACCCACCGTCACCAACCAAACCCCTAGGGCGCGATCAATTGTTGGCGCAATGATGCAAAGTCTTAAGGCGAAAACGCGCTTCACCGGTATCGACAAAGCGACGTTTCTCGACGCAGGCGGTATCGGTGACAAGGGCGGCAATATTGGCTTCGGTTGACGTGACGGCCACGGTTTCACCATCCGGCAGACGCAATGTGGCAATCACGCCTCCGCTGGTATTTCCACCGGTTGAGACGGCCGAAACAACCGGAAGTGTCATAAAGGCCACGTGCTCATGTTCTCGCGGGCCAGTCAGAATCATCATGGAACTGACGATCGCTACAAACCCGACCAAAGCCAGCAGGATAAGCCCCTTGCTGCGTAAGAACACATAGACCGAGACCGCCCGATGCGGGCCGAATATGCTGGACAGAAGATTAAGCACTATGACCCGTTTGCACCTTTATCCAAATACCCGCCCCAAAGCACCATCAACCGCGTCCGTGATCTGGTCGATATCGTCCGCCTTGGCAATCAAAGCCGGCGAAAAGCACAGCACATTGTTCAACCCCGGAACCGAGCGATTGGACATGCCGATGATCACCCCCTGCGCGCTGCAATCCGCTGCCACCTGCGCCATCTGCGCCTCGCTTACCGGTTCTTTGCTGCTACGGTCTGTGACCAGTTCCGCGCCAAGAAACAACCCCTTGCCGCGCACATCACCGATGATCTTGTGCTTTTCCATCAACGCCTCAAGGTTGCCCATCATCCGTGCGCCCATCTCGGTGCAATTGTCCAACAGGTTCTCATCCTCGATTATCGCCATATTCTCCAACGCCGCCGCCGGGCCGGCCGTGCAGCCGCCAAAGGTGGAAATATCACGGAAATAACCCAGCGGATCGCTGGCGTCGTCCTTGAACATATCAAACACCGCTTCGGTGGTCACACACAGCGCAATCGCGGCATAGCCCGAGGCAACGCCTTTGGCCATGGTCACGAAATCCGGCTTGACGCCATAGTTCTGATAGCCAAACCAGGTGCCGGTACGGCCCACACCGCAAACCACTTCGTCGATATGCAGCAGGATATCGTATTTGGTGCATATCTCCTGCACTCGCGGCCAATATCCGGGCGGCGGGGTGATGACACCGCCACCGGCGGTGACCGGCTCAAGGCACAGCAGGCCAATGGTGTCGGCCCCTTCGCGCAGGATCACCTGTTCAATGGCATCGGCGGCGCGGACCCCGTATTCTTCAATGCTCAGCCCCTCAAGGCCCTGTTCATGCGCGCGGTAGTGCATGCAATGCGGCACCCGCACGAAGCCCGGTGCAAGCGGTTCGTATTGCATCACCCGCTCGTCCTGACCGCCTGCTGACATGGTGCCAATGGTGCCGCCGTGGTAGTCGCGGTCACGGTACAGGATCTTGTATTTACGCCCGCCGTGGTTCTTGTGCGACAACTGACGCACCATCTTGAACACTTTCTCGTTCGCCTCGGAACCCGAATTGGTGTAATAAACCCGCGACATGCCCGGCATCTTTTCAATCAGCTTTTGGGCAAAACGTGATCCCGGCACAGACCCGGCCGACTGCGAGAAATAACACAGTTTCATCAATTGGTCATAGACCGCCTTGGCAATGCTTTCGCGGCCATAGCCGACGTTGACGGTCCACACGCCCCCCGACACGGCATCAAGGTATTCCTTACCGTTCTGGTCCCAGACCCGCATGCCCTTGCCTTCAAGGATGATGCGCGGGTCGTTGGTTTCAAACTGCTTATGCTGGATCAGATGATGCCATACATGCGCCTTGTCGGACGCAATCACATCCGAGATGTCATTTTCATTGAATGTGCCGTCCATGCCATATCCTTCGCAAAGCTCGGTGGTGCCGACCTTCTCGGGGTCATCAGACCCCGAGTCGCCGCTTCCTTCCAGAAACGTCAGAAACCGCGGCTCTTATAGGGCCACACTCAAATATCCCATAGGTCCAGATATTCACCCAAAGTGACCCTTTGCGAATTCATCAAAGCCAGGGTTCAACGGCGCGAGCCGTCAGTCGTTCCAGGCTTTGGTCCGTTGCTTTTGCTCTCCCAGCCCCTCAATGCCCAAATGCATGGTTTGCCCCGGCTTCAGGTAAATCTGCGGCTTTTGGCCCATGCCAACCCCCGGAGGTGTGCCGGTCGAGATGATATCACCCGGATGCAACGACATGAACTGCGAAATATAGGACACCAGATGCGCGACACCGTAAACCATCGTCCGCGTCGACCCGTCCTGATACCGGTGCCCGTCCACCTCAAGCCACATCGCCAGGTTCTGAGGGTCCGCAACCTCGTCCCGGGTCACCATCCATGGCCCGGTCGGCCCGAATGTATCCGCGGATTTGCCTTTGACCCACTGGCCTGCGCGTTCAATCTGGAACGCCCGTTCCGACATGTCATTGATGATGCAATAACCCGCGACATGGTCCAGCGCATCAGCCTCATCGACATAAAGGGCGTGCTTGCCGATCACCACGCCCAGCTCGACCTCCCAGTCCGATTTCTCGGAACCGCGCGGGATGATCACATCATCATTCGGGCCGCAAATGGCGCTGGTGGCCTTGAAGAACAGGATCGGCTCGGGTGGTACATCCATGCCGGTTTCGGCTGCGTGATCGGAATAATTCAACCCGACGCAGATCATCTTGCCGACCCCGCCAACACATGCGCCAAGGCGTTGATCGTCGGAAACCACTGGCAAGGCGTCATGATCAAGGGCTGCCAGCGTGGCCAACCCACCGTCCGACAAGGTATCCCCGGCAATGTCGCCGACAACTGCCGAAAGGTCCCGAATGGTCCCGTCGCTGTGCAAAAGTCCGGGTTTCTCGGCGCCTTCAGCCCCGTATCGCAAAAGTTTCATATCGTTCCTCTTTCGTTTGTCGCGGGAATTATTCCGTCAGTATTTCATCTGTGGCGCAGATTTGCATGTGTCGTTTTTGACTGGATTCATATGGCTGGCCAGCATGTATCTGATATTCACTCCCAGCCGGTTCCATCAAAATCGTATATCCCCACAATGCCCTGACCCCGTTACGATAGGTGAGATTGGACCAGAGTTTCAAGGGCTGGCCAGGACAAACTTCGATGACATTTCCTGCTGCTGGATCATGGCGGTTACACTCACCCTGTGCAAGCCTGCCGGTGCCGCGTCTGGCCGCAACAGCGCCATCTGTTTGACACCCGGTCCAGTGCGGGGTTTGATTGGCACAAGGCAAAACTGGCGCGCAAAACTTGGCGCGCAAAACTTGGAGAGAATGAAAGATGTTGAAGGGAATTGATCCCCGTCTGAACGCGGATGTTCTGTATGCGCTCAGGGCGATGGGGCACGGTGATTACCTAATTGTCACGGATTGTAATTTTCCGGCCGATGCAATCGCCCGCGAAACCGTTCTGGGTGACCTGCTGCGGATGGACAACCTGACGGCAGCCGAGGCCAGCGAGGCCATTTTGTCGGTGCTGCCGCTGGATACATTTGTCGATGACTTTGCTGGACGGATGCAGGTTGTCGATGCCCCCGACGACGTGCCTGTGGTGCAGGCCGAGGTACAGGTGGTGATTGATGCGGCCGAGGGCAGCCCAAGACCGATGGTGGGCATTGAACGGTTTGCGTTCTACGATCTGGCCAAATCGGCCTACGCTGTCATTCAGACCGGCGAGCGGCGGTTTTATGGGTGTTTCATGCTTCGCAAAGGCGTGATTGCGCCAGACGAATAGAGACCAACAAGAAAGAGGCCAAAGATGGGACAGGATATTGTCGTGCTGGGGGTGTTTGTCGCCGATACCAGCTATCGCGCCGACCGCGTGCCGCGCATGGGCGAGACGATCATGGGCAACAGCTTTGCCCTTGGGCCGGGCGGCAAGGGTTCAAATCAGGCGGTGGCGGCGGCCAAGGCAGGTGGTGCGGGAAGCAACGTGCATTTCATCTCGCGCCTTGGACGTGATCCGTTTGCCGACATGGCTTTGAAGGTTTGGGATGATGCCGGGGTGATCGCGCATGTGACACAACATGACGACAGCTATACCGGGGCCGCGTATATCTTTGTCGAAGAGGCAAGCGGCGACAATGCGATCATCATCTGCCCCGGCGTGGCCGGAACAATCTCGACCGATGATCTGGATGCGCAGGCGACCCTGATAAAAGGTGCGGCGGTATTCATGACCCAGTTAGAGCAACCCATGGCGGCGGCGTATCACGGGCTGGCATTGGCGCGCAGTGGCGGGGCGGTGACAATCCTGAACCCGGCCCCGGCAGCAGACCTGCCCGGCGGCATGCTGGGATTGTGCGATTATGTGACCCCGAATGAAAGTGAAGCCAGAGCATTGACCGGGATATCTGTCGGATCGGTGGCAGATGCCACCAGGGCCGCCGAGGCGCTTCTGGATGCAGGGGTTGGCACCGCGATCATTACCCTGGGCGAAAACGGCGCATTATTGCACGACGGATCAACGCCGGTGCATGTGCCTGCCTTCGATGCGGGCCCCGTGGTCGAAACCACCGGCGCGGGGGATGCGTTCAACGGTGGCTTTGCGGCGGCCTTGGCACGCGGTGCGGCACCATTGGACGCGGTCAGGTTCGGTGCTGCCACAGCGGCAATATCGGTGACACGCAAAGGCACGGCTCCGTCGATGCCAGAACTGCACGAGATTCAGGCGTTACTGGAACTTTGAAACCGCGACGCGCAAAAGCATTGAGAATTTCCTGATTATACGGCAAGCTGATCCCATAGAACAAAGGATTTTACCGATGCCGATGAGTGCCGCCGAATTGGAAGACCTGAAAAACAAATTGGCGGCATCGCGTCAAAAAGAACTGAATTTTGGCCTGAGCTTTGCCTCCAAACCTGAACAAAGCGCCATGTTGATCCACCGTACTTTAAAGCCTGAAAAGCTGGAAAAGGATGCCAAAAAGATTGCTGGCTCGCCCAAAGTGGCCTGTGGGACGGTGAAATGCAAAGGCAAACTGGTCATGTTGACCTGTTTTAACGCCCCCCCGTCAACGGCGGCCAAACGGCTGAAAGCGTTCCTGAAATTTGCCACCGGCGATTCGATGAAAATCCAGATCATGGATTCCGGCGGCAACGTCCTTGAAAGCGAAGATGACGGCGAACAAAACGAGGCACCTGGCGCGCCGTCGGTTGCTGCCAAAACACCGGACCCGGCCACCCCGGACGACAAGGTGGCGAAAAAGCTGAATGCGATTTTGAAGAAACTGACCCCGAAAATCAAAGCGGCGGTGATCAAGAACCCACGCGCCAGGGACCCGATCAGGAAACTGTTGCAGGCGATCAAAACCGCGGGCACGGACGGGGATGCCGCAAGCGGCAAGAAACGGCTGATCCAACTTGGCAAGGTATTGGCCAGGGTGGGCGCGGATTGAAAAACCCCTGCCGCCCTTCAGGACCGCAATTTTGGTGGTGGGTTTCAGTCAAACACCAACGCTGATCGGCGTGGGTTGTTGCTGGACGGGTTGATCCGGACGGGTGATCGTGGCAGCAATCAGCAGACACTTTGAAATTGGGAAGACACATGTGGAAACCACCACAGAAAATCCGCTGGACTACCGGCAAAGGCGTTGTTCCTGACGCGGCTACCTTGCGTAGCTCTCGCCTGTTTGCGCCGTTGCGCGTTGGGCGCCTGACGCTTGAGACCCGCACCTGGGTGCCTGCCATGGTGCCGTGGCGGGCGGATGAACAGGGGTTTGTCACCGATAATGTGCTGGATTGGTACGGTCGGTTTGCCAAAGGCCGCCCGGCGGCCATTGTGGTCGAAGCGACGGGCATTCGCGATGTCCCGTCCGGGCCGCTTTTGCGGGTGGGGCATGACCGGTTCATTCCCGGGCTGGAAAAATTGGTTGGGCGGGTGCGCGACGAAAGTCAGGGTCATACCCGATTGTTCATCCAACTGATTGATTTCCTGGCCATTCGCCGCCGCCCCGCGCGGGATAAGTTCCTGAACCGGTTCCTTGTCATCACCCCGGCGCATCGCGAAAACCTGGACCTGCCGGAAACCACGCCTGACCCCGATGTCCGGGCACTTCTGGGCGGGCTGGACGAGGACGCCCTGAAGGAGGTTCTAACCCCGCGGGAATGGCAGGACCTGACAACCGGCGCGCGTGAGCGGGTTACGGATACCCATCTGCCGCATATCCGCGATTTGCCGGAAACCCTGCCGGACCTGTTCGCCAAGGCTGCATTGCGCACCCAACAGGCTGGGTTTGACGGGGTCGAACTTCACTATGCCCACGCTTATACGATGGCGTCGTTCCTGTCGGCCACCAATACCCGCAGCGATGGCTTTGGCGGCACGGCAAAAAACCGGGTAAAACTGCCGCTTGAGGTATTTCACAAAGTCAGAAAAACCGTTGAGCAGGATTTTGTCGTCGGCGCGCGGATTTTGGCGGACGAAATCGTAGACGGCGGCAGCACGGCGCAGGATGTGCAATGGTTTGCCCTGGAATTTGCCCGGGCCGGCATGGATTTCCTGTCCCTGTCGCGCGGTGGCAAATTTGATGATGCCAAACAGCCAAAAATGGGTGACGCGGCCTATCCCTATACCGGTCAAAGCGGCTATGAATGTATGCCGCAATTCCTGTCTGACGAATTTGGCCCGTTTGGCCGTAATTTTGCGGCGACCAAGGCCATTCGAACGGCGTTAAAAAAGGCCGGGCACCACATGCCGATCGTTGCGGCGGGCGGCATCCACAACTTTGAAACTGCCGAAGGCGCGTTGCAAGACGAAGTGGCCGATATTATCGGCACCGCGCGGCAATCTTTGGCCGATCCTGACTGGATCGAAAAACTGGCAGCCGGGCAGAACGACCAGATTCGGACCTGTGAATACACCAATTATTGCGAAGGGTTGGATCAAAAGCACAAACAGGTAACCTGTAAACTGTGGGACCGGTCGGAACTGGACAAAGATGGCGTGGCCCTTTCTGTGGACGGTAAACGCCGCCTGATTGCACCTGCCTGGGACGCTGGATGATCCGGGTCAACAGCCCGCAACACGACAGCTTTGTTCGGGACCGTTTGCCAAAGCCGGGCAATATGCCCGAGTTTCCGGGTGTGGACCCGGACCCCGGCGTTCTGAACTGCGTGACATTCTTGCTGGATGCCCACCTTGATGGCCCGTCGGCGGATCGTCTGGCAATCAGAAGTGGCGCGCGCAGTTGGACCTATCGCCAGCTTGGCCACCATGTCGGCCAGATGGCCAATGTCCTGACGCAGAATTACGGGGTCAGGCCCGGCAACCGAGTGCTGCTGCGCGGCGCAAATTCCCCCGAGATTGCCGCACTTTGGCTGGCGGTCCAGAAAATTGGCGCGGTTGGCGTGGTGTCCATGTCGCTGCTGCGGGCAGGCGAACTTGTCACCCTGATCGACCACGCAAAACCGGTGTTGGCGGTGTGTGATGTGGATATCTCGGCTGATCTGGAAACTGCGCTGGGTCTTGCCGGCTTGGAATGCCAAATGGTGACGTTTACCGATGAAGGCGGGCAGTTATTTGATGAAATGTCGCTGAAATCACCCGATTGCGAAACCTGCCAGACCCTTGCGGATGACGCTTCAGTCATTGGCTACACCTCGGGTACCACCGGCGCGCCCAAGGCCACGGTGCATTTCCACCGCGATATTCTGGCGATCTGTGAAACGGTTTGCCGCCATATCATCCGCCCAACGGCTGATGATGTCTTTATCGGCACCGCCCCGCTGGCCTTTACCTTTGGCCTTGGCGGGCTTTTGATCTTTCCGTTTTATGCGGGTGCCTGCACGGTTCTTAATCCGCGCTATAGCGCCCAGGGTTTTGCCGCAGCGATTGCGCACTACCGGGCCAGCATCTGTTTCACGGTGCCGACCTTCTATCAACGAATGTTGCGCGCCGAAAATGCACTCTCTTTCAACACCCTGCGCCTCGCGGTGTCCTCGGGCGAGGCATTGCCTCAGGGCGTGCGCGATCTGTGGCAGGATCAAACCGGCGTCAACCTTGCCGAAGTCCTCGGCTCGACCGAGATGTTGCACGCCTTTGCCGGCGCGCAGGGTGCGGCGATCAGGCCGGGCCTGATCGGCCCGGCGATCCCCGGATACGAATTGGCGATCCTTGATCCAATGGGGCAGGCTTTGCCTCTGGGTACCGTGGGACGGTTGGCTGTGAAAGGGCCGACAGGGTGCCGATATCTTACCGATCCGCGTCAAAGTGAGTATGTACAAAACGGTTGGAACCTGACCGGAGACATGTGCAAAATGGACACTTCCGGCTATATCGCCTACCTGTCACGCGCCGATGACATGATCATCTCGGCGGGCTACAACATCTCAGGGTTAGAGGTGGAAAACGCATTGCTGACCCATCCGGGGGTGGCAGAATGCGCCGTGATCGGCGTGGCCGACGAACAACGCGGGCAGATTGTTGTGGCATTTGTCGTGCCTGTGCAGGTGGAAAACCCCGCCACACCCGACCAGTTACAGGCCCACGTCCAACGCCTGATTGCGCCCTATAAATACCCTCGCAGGATCGAATTTGTTGACGCTTTGCCACGAAACGAATCCGGTAAGCTACAAAGATTTCGCCTTAGCTAGGGCGAAACCAATCCGGTCACAGTATCTGAATCACGTCCTTTTCGATCGCCAGCATATAGCCGCGTCTGGCAATGTTCTTCACCAGCAATTCGCTAACCATCTGATTTCCCAAGGTATCGCGCAGACGTTTGATCCGTGTGGCTCCGGCGGCCTCGTCACAATCGACGGCATTGCGGCCCGATACCACCGCTTCGATTTCGGCGCCGGACAAAACGTCGTTGTCCATCCGCGCCTCGGCCAGAACCGACAGGGTTTCCATTGCAGCCGGGGTCAGTTTGAAATCAAGGTTGTTGAGGTAAACGGTGTTTTCCTCGCGGCTGATCAACAGGGAATTGACCTGAATGCCGACCCGTTCAATCTGCGCCATGCGTCGGTTCAGGGTCACCAGCATGACCAGAAACACCAGGGCGGCAATCATCATTGCCGTGGCAAAGATCAGCAACACAAAGATCACCATGCGATAGCTGACCAATGTGTCGGAAAACGCAGTTCCCGATTGGGCCAGAATTTCCAGCAGTTTGATTTCACCCTGAGAGGTCAGGTCGTTGTCAATGAACAACTGTTCGACCCGCATATTGAAGGCATTGGCATCCGGCAGGGTCACAAACAGGACAACCGCCGCCCCTGCCAATACAATGACAATCGTGGCGATGCCATAATTTACCACCCGGATTCCGGCCCGGCGGGCCTCAGAAGCGGAGAAAGAAGCGTCCGGCATTGCCCCTCCTTTGGGTCAGACCTTCGGGGCCGAAAACTGAAATGATATTCAGCAATTTCCAGCCACCGGCACCAATACGGGCCGAAACCTCGGCCTTGGCGGGGCCACGTTCACACGGTCCCTGAAGTTGGACAATACCATAATGCAGCTTCAGGGGGTTGTCTTTCTTGGCCTTATAGTCGGCATAACATTCTGCCGCTGCTGCACTGGTGGGCAAAGTGACGGGCAGGGTCATAAGGGCCGCAAGGGCCACAAGGGCCACGGGGATCAATATCTGTTTCATATCGTCACTTTGCGCCGGGGGGCGAGGATATTCAATAACAACAAGGATTTGCGCGCGTGTTATTCGATAACATCCGGGCGATATTGCCTGACTTTGGGGAATGGATGCAGATTTGGTGTATCACCGCCCAACAACAGGGCATCCACGAATCACACCCCCGGGGAGTTCATATTATGTACGCCAAGCAACACCACAAATTCATCGCCCTTATCCTTGCCGCCTCGGTCGCTGTTACCAGCCTGTCTGCGGTGCCTGCCTATGCCGATGGCAAAACCGCCAGACAATTTGGATGGATTGCCTTGCTGGCGGTCATTGGCCTGGCGGTGCAGGACAGCAATCGCAAGCGCTCGGTTACTCACAACAATTACACCTATAACACTCCAAACCCACCCAGCACACCGCCCCGGCCGCTGCCACCGCAAGTCAGCAGAAAGTTACTGCCGCTCAATTGCCTGCGGGTTCGGAATGTGAACGGCCAGCGGCGCGAACTTTTTGGGCTTCGGTGCCTGAAGCAGAACTTTTCCTATGTCAGTTCGCTCCCTTATGCGTGCCAGCTTGGCTACTCCAACGGTCGCGGCAACCGGGTCGGGTTTGAACCTTTGTGCCTGCGTGAACGCGGCTATGTCACCGCCCTGAGATAAACCGAGCAGACGGTGCCGCAAAAGGCACCGCACCTTGGGGAAGGCCGCGTGCCTTCCCTTTTTTATGTTTGCCCCCCAGATTAGCCAGATTAGCAGGTCGGCGATTTGTGGCCTTGCCGACAGGGCCGGTAGATGAGAGCATTTGCCCTTACCGAACAAAGGGACAATGACATGGCCTGCAAAGACATTCTTGGTCTCGACCATCTTGATGCAAGGGAAATTGACCGCCTGACCCGGTGTTCCGTTCAACTGGCCGCCGATTTTCGGGCGGGCAGGCCAAACCGGTCCCTGGAAGGCAGGCGGATTGCGCTGATCGTTGATCAACCCGGCTGGCGCAATACCACGGCGCTGGAACTGGGTGCTCGGATGATGGGCGCGCATGTGGCACAGCCGTCGATCTCGCTAAGCGGGTCAGAAGCGATTGGCGATCTGGCGCACTATCTGAGCAACTGGTTTGATCTGATTGCCATCCGCACCCCCAGCCTTGGAAAGATGACCGAGCTGGCAGATGCCGCGACCATCCCGGTTCTGAATCTGAGAACGCGGCAGAATCACCCGTGCGAAACCCTTGGCGATCTGAGTTTTGTTCGCGAATCTGGTCGGCAACTGGACGGCCTTTGTGTGGTCGCCGTGGGTGCCGCTGGCAACATCCTTCATTCCTGGGCCGAAGCGGCCAGCCGTTTGCCACTGACCCTCACCCAGATTGCGCCGCGCCGGTTCTGGATCGACAAAACCCGCTATGCTGGCAGCAATATCCACACTACCGATGACATGGCGGCGATATTCGGGGCGGATATTATCATCACCGATTGCTGGCCATCAGACGGGGCGGCAGAATTCAAGCCGTATCAGGTGACCGGGGCGATATTGGACCGGGCCAGGCCGGACTGCCTGTTCATCCCCTGCCCGCCGGTCACGCGCGGTCAGGAAGTGTCCGGGGATGCAATGACCCACCGTTCCTGCGTCGTGATACCGGCAAAGGCACATTTGCTGCACGCCCAGAATGCCTGTTTGCTGGCCCTGCTGGGGGAACAGGGATGAAAGCCGGCCCCGATCTGAGTTTCGAGTTGCGCGCCCGGTCCGAAGGCTATCTGCGCATCGCCGGGGTGGACGAGGTGGGGCGTGGCCCATTGGCCGGGCCGGTGACGGCGGCGGCGGTGGTTTTGGACATCGGCACAATCCCTGCCGGGCTGAACGATTCCAAAAAACTGAGCGCCAAGGCACGCGAGACTTTGGGCAAGCTGATCCACCAACAGGCCGAGGTGTCGATTGCCCATGCCACGGTTGATGAGATCGACCAGATCAACATTCTGCGGGCCAGTCATCTGGCAATGGAACGCGCGGTGGCCGCGTTGGACCCACCCCCGGATTACCTGCTGATTGATGGCAACATGATCCCGCGCGGGTTGACCATCCCGGCGCTGGCGGTGGTCAAAGGTGACGCACGGTCGGTGTCTATTGCGGCGGCCTCAATTGTGGCCAAAATATGTCGGGATCGCACCATGGTGGATTTGGCGCAACAGCATCCGGGCTATGGCTGGGAAACCAACATGGGCTATCCAACAAAATGTCACACATTGGCGCTGCAAAATCTGGGTGTGACCGCTCACCATAGACGTTCGTTCAAACCTGTCCACAATATCTTGTATCAAGGTAAATCTTTAAGTGATTGATTCAATAAAGAATTTGACGGCGAATCGCCTTTGAATCATCTTATCCTTAACCAAATGAGCGCAAAATGTGCCGCAGGTTAGAGATCGGACAGAGGCAACGAATGACCAAGAAAACCACAGAGAAAAGCGCTGGGGCAGCGGCGCTGCCGCTGAATACTATATTGGATGGCGATTGCATTGAACAAATGAATGCGCTGCCCGAAGGCTCGATTGACCTGATCTTTGCCGACCCGCCGTATAACCTGCAACTAAAGGGTGAATTGCATCGCCCGGATAATTCCCAGGTGGACGCGGTGGATGATCACTGGGATCAGTTTTCGTCGTTTGCGGCTTATGATAAATTCACCAAGGCCTGGCTCAAGGCGGCGCGGCGGTTGTTGAAACCAAATGGGGCGATCTGGGTGATCGGGTCTTATCACAACATATTCCGGGTCGGCACGGCGTTGCAGGATGCCGGGTATTGGATTTTGAACGATGTGGTCTGGCGCAAATCCAACCCGATGCCAAATTTCCGCGGCAAACGGTTTACCAACGCGCATGAAACGATGATCTGGGCCAGTAAGGTTGAGGGTGGCAAATATACCTTTAACTATGAGGCGCTGAAGGCGCTGAACGAAGGCATCCAGATGCGCAGCGACTGGGTTTTGCCGATCTGCACCGGCCACGAGCGGCTAAAGGACGAAAACGGCGACAAGGCGCATCCGACGCAAAAACCCCAAAGCCTGTTGCACCGGGTTCTGGTGGGTTCAACCAATCCGGGCGACGTGGTGCTTGACCCGTTCTTTGGCACCGGAACAACCGGGGCGGTGGCCAAGATGCTGGGCCGTGATTTCATTGGTATCGAGCGCGAGGCGGCCTATCGCCGGGTGGCTGAAAAACGCCTTGCCTCTGTGCGCAAGTTTGACCGCGAGGCGTTGCAGGTCAGCGTGTCCAAACGGGCCGAACCTAGGGTGCCGTTCGGGCAGTTGGTTGAACGCGGCATGTTGCGCCCCGGAGAAGAGCTTTATTCAATGAACAAGCGGCACAAGGCCAAGGTGCGGGCTGATGGCACGCTGATTGGTGATGATGTCAAAGGGTCGATCCATCAGGTCGGGGCCGCACTGGAAGGCGCACCAAGTTGTAATGGCTGGACCTACTGGTGTTATAAACGCGACGGTAAAAAGGTGCCGATTGACGTGTTACGTCAGCAGATTCGGGCCGAAATGGCGAACTGACCACACAAGACTTAAAACCATACCGCCGGTGCCCTGCGGTCTGTCGCCTGGCACTGCACCTTGCCCCGCCTTTACCGGCGGGGCTTTTTTTGTCGCGTGGGGGGTGAAGCGGCGGGGTGTCGGGGTTATCTTGGTTGTAACCGGTTAAGGATACCCAACCACATGTCTAAGCCAAACACGAAACTTTCCGCCAAAGGCGTTGCTTTGGATCGGTTTGGGGACCCCCAGACGGTCGACAACAAATATACCGAAATGGCGTTGGCCCGGCACAAGGCGGAAGGGCTTGTACTGGCGGTACGGGCGCGCTGGCTGGCTTTGGCGATTGTTGCGGTGCTGATCGTCGCCGTCAATCCGTTCTGGGAGGTGGTCTATTACCATTTCATTCTGGCCCTGCTCGCGCTGAATGGCTGGGTCATCCTGCGGATCGGTCGGGTCGGGCGTTCGCGGGCAGAACTGGCGGCGGTGTTTGTTGATCTGGCGCTTTTGACCATCACCATGATCCTGCCCAATCCATTGACTGAATCCGACCTTCCGGTAGCCATGCAATTCCGGCTTGGCAACTTTTCCTATTTCTATATCTTTCTGGCGGCCGGCACGATGGCCTATTCCTGGCGCACGGTCATTGGCATTGGCGTCTGGACCGCCGTGCTGTGGAGCGTGGGCACCGGCGTGACCTGGTGGCTAAGCACGCCGAACCAGGGTTTTGGCCGCGCGGCACTTGATGCCTATGCGCCCATTGCCCAGCTTGGCGGATTTTTGGATCCGAATAATTTTTTGTTGGCCCTGCGCCTGCAAGAGGTTGTGATTTTTGTTATTGTCGCGGTAATTCTGGGTATTTCCGTGCGCCGTTTCAACGTGCTGTTGATGAACAACGCCGAGCTAGAGCGTGAACGCGCCAACCTGTCGCGTTATTTTTCGCCCAACATAATAGAAGAACTGTCGCATAATGACGAACCGCTGAAGCAAACCAGAACCCACAATGTGGCTGTATTGTTCATCGACATTGTCGACTTTACCGGCTTTGCCGCCAAGCGTGACCCGTGCGAGGTGATTGAGCTGTTGCGCGGGTTTCACGGGCGCGTGGGGGCCGAGGTGTTCCGCTTTGACGGGACATTGGACAAATATCTGGGTGATGGGCTGATGGCGACGTTTGGCACGCCGTTTGTTGGCGAAAATGATGCCGCAAGGGGGCTGGGCTGTGCCCGGGCCATGGCGGCATCTATTGATGTCTGGAACAAAGAACGGCAGGCGGCAGGTGAGCCGGTGATCAATATCGGTATCGGGCTGCACTATGGGCCGGTGGTTTTGGGGGACATCGGCGCCAACCGGCTGGAATTTGCGGTGATCGGCAATACGGTTAATGTTTCCAGCCGGTTAGAGGCGCTGACCCGGTCGCTGAAGGTGCGGGTGGTGATCAGTGATGCGCTGCGCGATCAGGTCTTGCGCGAGGCGGCGCCGATGTTAGAGGGGTTTGAACGCATACCCGATCAGACCATTCGCGGGGTGCCCGAAAAGCTGACGGTTTGGGGCATGAAGTAACCATTATCCAGAGAGGCTGCGAGGAAGGCCCCTTGGGCCTGAGGAGCGGTCCCTTACAGCCCGGATTCGGACTTAATCTGGCGCCTGGATTTCCGCGCCCTTTCGGTTGCTGATTTCAGCTGACCGCAGGCGGCCATGATGTCCTCGCCGCGCGGGGTGCGGATAGGACTGGCATAGCCGGCACTGTGGATGATGTCGGCAAAAGCGTGGATGCGGTTACCCGAGGATCGTTCGTACGGTGCACCAGGCCATTCGTTGAACGGGATCAGGTTGATCTTGGCCGGGATGCCTTTGATCAATTGCACCAGACGGCGGGCGTCTTCGTCGCTGTCATTGATGCCTTTCAGCATGACATATTCAAAGGTAATCCGCTCGGAATTTGACACTTTGGGATAGGTGCGCAGCACGTCCAACAGCGCCTCGATGTTCCAGCGTTTGTTGATCGGCACCAGCTTGTCGCGGACGCTGTCCGTGGTGGCGTGGAACGAAATGGCCAACAAACACCCGATCTCTTGCGCGGTGCGGGCAATCTCGGGCACCACGCCCGACGTGGAAAGGGTGATCCGGCGACGGGACAATTGAATGCCTTCCGGGTCCATGGCGATCTTCATCGCATCGCGGACGTTCTCGAAATTATAAAGCGGCTCGCCCATGCCCATCAGCACGATGTTGGACAACAGCCGGGTTTCGTCATTGGGTGCCCCAACCTCGGGCCATTCGCCCAGGTCATCGCGGGCGACCATCACTTGGCCGATAATTTCGGCTGCGGTCAAATTCCGCACCAGCTTTTGCGTGCCGGTGTGGCAGAATGAACAGGTCAGGGTACAGCCGACCTGCGACGAGATACACAAGGTGCCGCGTTTGCGATCGGGGATATACACCACCTCGACCTCGTGCCCACCAGCGATGCGCACCAGATATTTGCGGGTGCCATCGGCTGAGACCTGCCGGGTAACAACCTCGGGTATTTCAATGACAAACTGCGCGGCCAGTTCGGCGCGATAGGTTTTGGCCAGATTGGTCATTTCGCCAAAGTCGCGAACCCCCCATTGATAGATCCATTGCCAGATCTGTCCGACCCGCATACGCGCCTGTTTTTCGGGTGTGCCATGAGCAACCAGCACCTCGCGCATATTTGCCCGGGTCAGCCCGACAAAGTTAATCGGACCGTCCGGCGCTTTACGCGGGATTGTCTTTACGTCCTGAGTAATGGGCGCAGAAGCTGGCACAGAGTCGGGTACAGGGTTGGGCATGGCGATTCTCGATAATCGGGTGAGGAGAGCCTGCTATACGTTGGTTCGGCGCGCGAGTAAATTCTGAGCCGCGATTCACCGGTATTCACATTATATGTACACATGTGTCTAGACAGGGTTGGTCTGGGTCGATAGCCTTTTGCCAGAATGGTTTAGGGGGAATCTGACATGAAATCGCATTATCGCGTGGTAATCATCGGCGGCGGGGTTGTCGGCGCATCGGTTCTGTACCACCTGGCCAAGATGGGTTGGCGGGACGTTTGCCTGATCGAACGCTCGGTGCTGACGGCCGGGTCTTCCTGGCACGCGGCGGGGGGAATTCACGCGCTGAACGCTGATCCGAACATTGCCGCCCTTCAGGCCTATACCATCGACCTTCTGCCCGAGATCGAAAAAGAATCCGGCCAGAACATTGGGTTGCGCATGACTGGCGGGCTGACCATGGCGGGGACGCCGGACCGTTGGGAATGGCTGCAATCGGCGTACCGCGTGTTTCAGTCGATTGGCATTGATGACTGCCGTCTGGTGACACCGCAAGAGGCCGGGGAACTGAATCCAATCATGTCGACCAAAGGTTTATTGGGTGGCATGTGGGCGGATCGCGAAGGATACCTTGATCCCTCGGGAACGGTTCACGCCTATGCCGGGGCGGCGAAGAAAAACGGGGCGACGGTGATTGAGCATAACCGGGTGCTGGAATTGCATCAGACGCCTGATGGCTGGCAGGTTGTGACCGAAAAGGGCACTGTGACTTGCGAACATGTGGTCAATGCCGGTGGCCTTTGGGCCAAGCAGGTGGGGCGGATGGCGGGGGTGGAACTGCCGGTTTCGCCGTTGTCGCATCATTATCTGGTGTCCGATAGCATTCCGGCGCTGGAGCAATTGGATTTTGAGGTGCCGATGACCGTGGACCTTGAAGGGTTCACTTACCTGCGGCAGGATCAAAAGGGCGTATTGCTGGGCATTTACGAGGTCAATCACCAGCACTGGATGATGGACGGTGCCCCGTGGGAGTACGGTATCGAGCTGTTGCAGGAAGATACCGACCGGATCGAGAACGAGCTGATCATGGGGTTCGAACGCTATCCTTGCCTGCAAGAGGTTGGCGTCAAAAACTGGGTCAACGGTGCATTCACCTTTTCGCCCGATGGCAACCCCCTGGTCGGGCCGGTGCCGGGCAAGCGCGGCTATTGGGCGGCCTGCGCGGTAATGGCCGGGTTCCTTCAGGGGGGCGGCGTCGGCAAGTCGCTGGCCGAATGGATGATCTTTGGAGAGCCTGAGGCGGATGTTTATGGCATGGATGTGGCGCGCTATGGCGACTATGCGCAGAACAAGCGGTTTATCCGTGAAACCACCGGGCAGTTTTATTCGCGTCGGTTTGTGATGACCTATCCGAACGAACAATTGCCGGCGGGACGGCCATTGAAGATGGCCCCGGCGCATGATGCGATGACGGCGGCGGGGTGTCATTGGGGGCAAAGCTGGGATTTGGAGGTGCCGTTGTATTTCGCACGCACCGGCTTTAAAGAGCTGCCGTCGCTGAAGCGGTCCAATGCGTTTGAGATTGTGGCGCAGGAATGCAGGACCGTTCGCAGCGGCGTTGGGTTGCTGGACATCACCGGGTTTTCCCGGTTCGAGGTTAGCGGGCCAAAGGCGAAGGCCTGGCTGGATCATATCATGGCCAGCAAACTGCCGGGGCCGGGGCGGGCACGGCTGGCGCCGATGCTGGCCAAGACTGGCAAACTCAAAGGTGATCTGACGGTTTTGAACTGGGGCGACGGTACGTATTGGATCATGGGCAGCTATTACCTGCGGGCCTGGCATATGCGGTGGTTCAATGATCATCTGCGGGGTGGCGTGACGGTGCGTGATCTGGGCGATGAGGTTTGCGGCTTTGCCTTGATCGGCCCGAAATCGCGTGAAGTGATCAAAGGTTTGACGGATCAGGACATCGGTGATTTGCCGTTCATGGGCTGCGGTGACTTTGACATCGGCCTGTTGCGCACCAAAGTCGCGCGCATGTCGGTGACCGGCGAAATGGGCTATGAAATCAACTGTCGGATGGGCGATCACATCGCGCTGCGGCGGCTGCTGCTGGCAGCCGATGCGCGGGTTCAAGAGGTGGGGTTTGGCGCGATGTTAAGTACGCGGATCGAGAAAAGCTTTGGCATCTGGTCGGCGGAATTCACCCAAGGCTATACCCCTGCCATGACCGGCATGGATCGTTGGATCGACTGGGACAAGGGTGACTTTGTCGGGCGCGCGGCGGCATTGGCCGAACGCGACGGCGATGGACCGGCGCAGATGCAAGTGACGTTGGAGATTGACGCGGGTGGCGCGGATGCAAGTGGCTATGAGCCGATCTGGGCGGGGGACAAGCGCGTCGGCTTTGTCACCTCGGGCGGGTTTGGCCACTGGACGGCCAAGTCGCTGGCGATGGCTTTGGTGGATCGTGATCAGGCCTGCGAGGGCACGGCCCTTACGGTGCATGTGGTCGGGGTTGAGCGGGCGGCCACGGTGATTGCGCCATCGCCTTATGATCCAAAGGGTGCGGCGATGCGGGGATAACCTGGCATTCTGATCGGCGTGCTGTGGGGTAGGTTTTTGGAAAGGTGGGTTGAAAACCCACCCTACGGATGATTGCCAGGGCGGTGACAGATGGTTAGCCGCCCGCCACCTTCAGGACGATCTTGCCGATGTGGGTGGACCCTTCCATGTGGGCGTGGGCGGCGGCAGCGTCTGCCAGGTCAAACGTGCTGTCCATGACCGGGGCGATACGGCCTGCGTCAAGCAACGGCCAGACCGACGCGGCAAGGTCTTCGGCGATGCGCGCCTTGGCCAGATCACTTTGCGGGCGCAGGGTTGATCCGGAGATCATCAGGCGGCGCACCATCAGTTGGGCAAAGTTCAACTCGACCTTGGGGCCTTGCAGGAAGGCGATTTGCACCAATCGGCCATCCATCGCCAAAGCATTGATATTGCGCGGGATATAATCGCCGCCAACCATGTCAAGGATCAGGTCCGCGCCACCTTGGGCGCGCATCATTTCGACAAAATCGTCGCGTTTGTAGTTGATCGCCTGCTCAGCGCCAAGGTCCAGACAGGCCTGGCATTTGGCGTCCGATCCGGCGGTGGTGAACACTCGTGCGCCAAACACCTGCGCCAGTTGGATCGCCGTTGTGCCGATGCCGCTGGACCCGCCATGCACCAGAAACTTTTCACCTGCGACCAACCCGCCCCGGGTGAACACGTTCGACCAGACGGTAAAGAAATTCTCGGGCAGGCAGGCGGCCTGTTTCATCCCCATGCCATCCGGCACGGGCAGGCAATGGGCCGCTGGCGTTGCCACATATTCGCCGTAGCCCCCACCCGGCAACAGCGCGCAGACCTTATCGCCGATGCGCAAATCGTCAACACCTGCCCCGATCGCCACCACTTCGCCCGATGCCTCAAGCCCCGGCAAATCGCTGGCACCCGGCGGTGGCGCGTAGGCCCCGGCGCGTTGCAGCGCGTCGGGGCGATTGACCCCGGCATAAGCCACCTTGAGGATGACCTGCCCATGGGCAGGGTCCGGCACGGGGCGCGTGGTTAGTTTCAGAACGTCTGGGGGGCCGGGTTTGGATATTTCGACGGCACGCATCATTTTGGTCATCTGCAAGTCCTTTTACCGGTTGCACCAAGCATTTTCTGTGATCCGGTCAAGGGCGCGGATGCAAGGAGCCGGGCAGATCGCCTCGCGTAGGTTTGGGCGCGCGTATTTGGTTCAACAACCAGTTTGGCCCGGCCAAAAGCGGCTTTAACGCCGGATTGTCCCGCACGGATGCCTTTAGTTTTTCGATCTGCATCACATTGTCGATCCGTCGATCCAGAAAGGCCCAGGTGGCTTGATGTTGCGGGCTTTGATCACCCAGCCAATACAGCACGGTTGCGGAATAGACTGCCGACAGGGTGGCGCGCTTGGTGTACCAGTTCACATCGTCCGACGTGTCCCCCAATGCGTCCCAGATCAACCCGCAGGTGTTCCAGATCGCCCGGGCACCATCGCCTGCGTATTGTGGCAGGGCAAACAGGGTGACACCGCGGCGAACCAGTTCCTTGTCCTGAACATCCTCAAGCCGGTATCGCACAGCCGCGGCAATCCGGTCCCGAAACCGCATGGCGCCAAAGTCGGCCGTTTTGATCCGCTTTGACATCGCCGCATCGCCCCTGACGTGGAACGCCAAAGCCAGATCAACCGCACCACGCGGGCAAAGGGCGTGGGCCAGGGTGGGGTCGATTGCCGCGTCGGTGATGGCGGCGTCAAAGCTGGCCTTGGTCCAGCCATCAAACGGGACGTGGGGCAGGGCGGCGTCCAGCAGGCGGTCAATTGTATCGTCGGGTGTTTTGGTCATCAACGGCTCCTATGATGGGCGGCGTTGGGTTTAATCATGCCGCAATTCCCGGGCTTTCGCAACGGGTGACGGCGTTGCCAGACCTCAGTTTCACGACATTTGTTGGTCGCTTTGTGGTTAGTCAGCAGTGCCGTGGCCTGTTAGGCCTGTTGTGAAATCGGGAGAGGGCAACATGAGCGTTTCAAAGTTACACAATACGCTGCCGCATTGGCAGGAACGGGTCGATCTGGCGGCGGCATTCCGCTGGACCGCGCGGCTGAACATGCACGAAGCCGTGGCCAACCACTTTTCCATGGCGATCAACGGCGATGGCACCCGGTTTCTGATGAACCCGAACCAGATGCATTTCGCCCGTATCCGGGCCAGTGACCTGATCGAAGTGGATGTGAACGATGCGGATGCCCTGAGCGGGCCTGACGCCCCTGATCCAACCGCCTGGGGATTGCACGGCGGGGTGCATCGCCACTGTGCCCATGCGCGGTGTGTCATGCATGTGCATTCGATCTTTGCCACGGTTCTGGCGTCTTTGGCCGACAGCCGCCTGCCACCTGTGGACCAGAATTGTGCGACATTTTTCAACCGGTACGTGATTGACGATGGTTACAGCGGTTTGGCGTTCGAAGCAGAAGGCGCGCGCTGTGCCGGGTTGCTGAGCGACCCCAAGGTCAAGGTGATGATCATGGGCAATCACGGGGTGCTGATCATCGGCGACACGGTGGCCGAGACATTCAACCGGATGTTCTATTTTGAACGCGCCG
>JAKITO010000039.1 GCA_021648025.1 Paracoccaceae bacterium | reverse complement strand
TCGCCGTGGCTGGCCTCGGCGGGGTGGACAAAATGCGCCGGGGTGCCGGTGCTGGCAAATGTCGCCGCGATCTTACGGGCGATATGGCCTGATTTACCCATGCCCGAGACGATGACACGGCCTTTGGCGGCCAAAAGCGTCTCAACCGCCCGGTCGAATTGGCCGTTCAGCCCTGCCTCAAGCTGATTGAGCGCGTTGGCTTCGGTGCGAATGACATGACGGGCGATATCCTGGAATGAGCGGGTCATGAGTGGGCAAAGATGTCAATTTCGGGCCAACCGGCAAGATCAAGCTTGGCCCGCATTGGCAGGAAGTCGAAACAGGCTTGCGCCATATCTGTGCGTCCTTCGCGGGCCAGGCGATTGTTCAGCTCATCGCGCAGGGCGTGCAGGTACAACACATCTGATGCAGCATACTCAAGCTGCGCACCGGTAAGTTTTGCAGCCCCCCAATCGCTCATCTGTTGTTGTTTGGAAATGTCCACCCCAATCAGTTCTTGCGTCAGGTTCTTAAGACCATGACGGTCGGTATAGGTGCGAATCAGGCGGCTGGCGATTTTAGTGCAGTAAACCGGGGCGGCCAGCGCGCCAAAGGCGTTATACATTGCGGCAATATCAAACCGGCCAAAGTGGAACAGTTTCAGAACCTTCGGGTCTTCCAGCATGGCGCAAAGGTTGGGCGCCCTGGTCTGGCCAATGGCGACCTGAACGATATGGGTGTTGCCGTCACCACCACTCATCTGGATCACGCACAGGCGGTCACGATGCGGGTTCAGCCCCATGGTTTCACAGTCGATGGCCACAACCGGCCCCATGTTAAGCCCGTCAGGCAGATCGTTCTGATAAAGGTGGTTGGCCAAGGGGGTCGTCCTTTTGAATATATTGTATGAGGCCGAGATAGGGGCTTTGGCGCGATAACTCAACTCGTGCCGACATATTGACAGGGGTTAAGATGGTAAGCATACATATTAATGCCAGCGGACAAATGGGGATAGAGCAATGAGCGATCAACTGGGAACATTGGACGATCTGCCGCAAGAGTACCGGGATGAGATGGCGGATGCCGGTGTCGCACCCCTGTGGCCGATGATGCGCAACGTGCTGCCGCATGGCGCGCCCAATCCGGTGACAAGGCCGGGATATTGGAACTATGATGCCCTTAGGCCCTTATTGCTAAAGGCGGGCGAGTTGACCCCGGTGGAAAAGGCCGAGCGCCGGGTTCTCGTGTTGTCCGACCCGGGGCGCGGGAGCGGGGCGATGCAGGCGACGTCTTCGATCTATCTGGGCATGCAGTTGCTGTTACCGGGTGAAACAGCACCTGCCCATCGCCATACGCCTTCTGCGGTCCGAATCGTGGTTGAAGGCAGCGGCGGCTATACGGTGGTATCAGGCGAACGTCTGCCGATGGAGGAGGGCGATCTGGTGCTGACTCCGGGGGGCGAATGGCATGACCACGGGCATGACGGGTCTGATCCGGTGATCTGGCTGGATGCTTTGGACTTGCCGTTGTTTGTATATTTCGAAGGGTCATATGCCATCGAGGGCCCGTTGCAGGCGCAAAACAACCGCCCGGATGCGTCCGAAGTTGAATACACTGCCGCCGGGTTGGTGCCATCGCGGCAATCGGGGGGCGCGCCGCGCCGTTTTCCAATGATGCGATACCCTTGGGCGCAGACCGAAAAGGCGCTGCGCCAGATGGCAGCTTATGGTGACACGGCCGAGGTGGATTTCATCAATCCCGAAACCGGCGAGGATGTCCTGCCGACGCTGGGCTTTACCGCGATGATGTTGCAGGCGGGGCAGCAGGATGCGCCACCTTTACGCTCGGCCTCATGTGCGTTTCATGTGGTCAGCGGATCGGGGCAGACCGAAGTAGATGGCAAGGTGATCACATGGGGGCCAAAAGACACATTCACCGCACCGGTATTTTCCAGACTGACCCATACTGCCCACGAGGAATCCTTTCTGATTCGCATTCATGACCGACCCTTGCAGACCAAGCTGGGATATTACGAGGAACGCCCAAGATGACCGAGTTACTTTTCACCCTGCCCGACCTGCCGACGATTCCCGTGGTTGGCGAAACCGCGGCCTATCCCATTGGCCGGATATTTTGCGTCGGACGAAATTACGCCGCCCACGCCGCCGAAATGGGCGTCGAGGTTGACCGCCAGACGCCGTTCTACTTTACCAAAACCCCAAGTGCCGCGGTTTTAAGTGGTGCCTCTGTGCCTTACCCGCCCGGCACCGACAATTTTCACTATGAAATGGAAATGGTCTTGGCGATTGGCCGCGATGTATTCCGGGCCACGCCCGAGCAGGCAATAGAGTCCGTTTATGCCTATGGCTGCGCCTTGGACATGACCCGGCGCGATTTGCAATTGGCCGAGCGGGCCAAACAAAGGCCCTGGGACCTGGGCAAGGATGTCGAAAATTCCGCCGTGTTCGCGCCCCTGACCAAAGCTGCGGATTTTGGCGCAGTGGCCAAGCAACGCATTCACCTTGAGGTGAACGGCGAGGTCAAACAGGACGCAACGCTGGAAGAACTGATCTGGAATGTCGGCGAAATCATCAGCCACCTAAGCGGGTTTTATCATTTGCGACCCGGCGATCTGATCCTGACGGGCACCCCTGCCGGGGTTGGCCCGGTGGTGGCGGGTGACGTGATTACTGGTGGAATCGACGGATTAGAGCCCATTTCTCTGACCCTGACCGGGGCGGACTAGCCGGAGGCGGACATGGCCAACAACCAGATTATCATTGTCGGCGGCGGTATTGGCGGGCTGGCCCTTGCGGTGGGTCTGGCCCGCGTTGGGCGCCGTGTTCTGGTGCTGGAAAAATCGGCGCGGTTTGGCGAAATCGGCGCAGGCATCCAGCTTGGCCCAAACGCGTTTCACGCCTTTGACGCGCTGGGCGTCGGCGATGCGGCGCGCAGCATGGCGGTTTATATCGACAATCTGCGACTGATGGATGCGCTTTCCGGCGAAGAGATTACCCGTATTCCTCTGGGTGAGGATTTTCGCAGGCATATGGGCAACCCATACGCCGTGGTGCATCGCGGCGAGTTGCACGGCGTGTTCCTCAAGGCCTGTCAGGACAGTGATTTGATCGAATTGCGAACCGGCGTGCAGGTGGCTGGCTATGATCAGGACGACAACTGCGCTTTTGCGCTGTTGGAGGACGGCACCCGTGAGGCAGGTGCTGCCCTGATAGGTGCGGATGGCCTTTGGTCAAAAATCCGCAAACAGATGTTGGGGGACGGGCCGCCGCGCGTGTCTGGCCATACCACCTATCGCTCGGTTATTCCGGTGGATCAGATGCCCGAAGATCTGCGTTGGAACGCCGCAACTTTGTGGGCCGGGCCGAAATGTCATATCGTGCATTATCCGCTGTCGGGCTGGAAATCGTTCAATCTGGTGGTGACGTACCACAATGACGCGCCCGAACCCGTGGCGGGCAAGCCGGTGGGCCGGGACGAGGTGCGCCAGGGGTTCGAACATGTCAGCCCCATCGCCCGCCAGGTGATCGACAAAGGGCTGGACTGGAAATTGTGGGTGCTGTGCGACCGCGATCCGGTGACGCAATGGGTTGACGGGCGGGTGGCGCTGTTGGGGGATGCCGCACATCCGATGTTGCAGTACTTTGCGCAAGGGGCGTGTATGGCGATGGAAGATGCGGTGTGTCTTGCCTCAAACCTTGATGGTACGAACAGCGATGTGGCGCAGGGCCTGCGTTCTTATCAGGATCAACGCCACCTGCGCACCGCCCGGGTTCAGTTGCAATCGCGAGAGATCGGTGATCATATTTACCACCCCGCAGGGGCGCACGCCGCCCTGCGGAATTTGATCATGCGTGATAAATCCCCACAGGATTGGTATGATCAACTAAGCTGGCTTTACGGCAAGTAAGGTTCTTGTTTAGGGTCTACATCAAAGTCTGGAAGGCGTAACAATGTCCACTGAACGGGTGTATAGACCGCATAAGGTAAGCTGCGAAGATCGCGCCGATGGCAGTATTCTGATGCAGTCGGATTATCCACTTGGCACACCTGAACGGTGCACAAACGACTGGCTGCATCGCTGGGCAAGGCAAACCCCCGATGCGGTTTTTCTGGCCGAGCGAAGCGGGGCGGGATGGCGCGAGTTGTCTTATGGTGAGGCGCTTGGACAGGTTCGCGGGTTGGCGGCATCGTTGCTTGGGCGGGGTCTTGATGCGGATACGCCGATCCTGATTTTGTCCGGCAATAGCGTGGATCACGGGTTGTTGGCATTGGCCGCACAATACGTCGGCATTCCGCATGTGCCGGTGGCCGAACAATATTCACTGATCCCGGGGGCGCAGAAACACCTGGTACACATATCTGACCTGATCCGCCCGGGGATGGTGTTTGCGCAAGACGGTGAACGGTTCAGGGACGCATTGGCGATGCCACAAATGATCGGGCTGGACATTGTGGTCAGCCGGAATGCCGGGCCGGGGATGACCCTGTTTGACGATCTGGTGCAAGGGGATGGCACGGATGTGGACGCCGCCGCCGGGCTGGTCGGGCCTGACACGGTGGCCAAGATATTGATGACATCAGGCTCTACTTCTGCCCCTAAGGGCGTTTTGACGACCCAAAAGATGATGTGCGTCAATCAGCAGATGTATGATGAGGTGCTGCCGTTTCTGGCAGCCCGCGCGCCCCGGTTGGTGGATTGGTTGCCTTGGAATCATGTGTTTGGTGGGTCAAGCAACTTTAATCAGATGCTGGCCTTTGGCGGCAGTATATATATCGACGGTGGCAAGCCGGTGAAGGCGCTGATTGGTCAGACCTTTGAGAACAATCTGCTGATGAATGGCACAATTGCCTACAACGTACCGGCAGGTTATGCGCTTCTTCGAGACGAAATGCGCACCAATCAGGCGTTGAAGGAAAAGTATTTTGAAGACCTGGACATGATATTTTATGCCGGTGCCTCGCTGCCGCAGGATGTCTGGCAGGATCTGGTGGAAATGGCCGCAGAGGTGCGCGATGCCCCCCCCTTTATGACCACCTGTTGGGGCATGACGGAAACCGCCCCGGCCTGTATCTTTGTTCACGAACCATCCGACGACGCCGGGGTGATTGGCGTGCCTTTGCCCGGCGTTTCGGTCAAGTTAGAGCCGGATTCCACGGGCAGGTTTGAATTGCGCGTCAAAGGCGACAACATCACACCCGGATATTTCCGGGACACCGACAAGACGGCAAAGGCGTTTGACGAAGAGGGCTATTTTCGCACGGGCGACGCACTGACGCTCGTCGATCCAAATGACCGGAACCGGGGCTTGCGGTTTGACGGACGGCTTGCAGAGGACTTTAAGCTAAGCAGCGGCACATGGGTGCGCGGTGCGGCCCTTCGCCTTGAAGTTCTTGGCGCGCTGACCCCGTTGGCGGCGGATGTGGTCATCACTGGTGCGGGGCGCGATCAGGTCGGCGTGCTGATCATCCCGGCCCCGGCCCTGTTGGCGGATGGCAGGTTGAGCGTTGAGGGTAACGTTTGTCTGGGCGAAGAAATTCAGGCTGATATCGAACGACGATTGGCAGAGCTGGCGCGCCAGACCGGAGGCAGAACATCCAACACGGTGGTCCGGGCATTGATCCTGTCAGAAACACCGTCGATGGCCGAAGGTGAGGTCACCGCCAAGGGCAACCTTAACTTTCACCGTATTGTACAGCGCCGAAGCGATGTTTTGACCGTTTTGTACAACGGCACCAACCCCGCCGTTATCACAATTCTGCGCTAGCCTTTTTTCAGAATCCGGTTGCCCAGCGTTTCGGCAATTTGCACCGCGTTCAAAGCCGCCCCTTTGCGCAGGTTGTCCGACACGCACCACAGGTTCAGACCGTTGTCGATGGTGCTGTCCTGGCGGATACGGCTGATGAACGTCGCATAGTCGCCGACGCATTCCACCGGTGTCACGTATCCGCCGTCTTCGCGTTTGTCGATCACCATGATGCCGGGGGCTTCGCGCAGGATGTCGCGGGCTTCGTCTTCGTCCAGAAATTCTTCGAACTCGATGTTGATCGCTTCGCAGTGGCCGACAAACACCGGGACGCGCACGCAGGTGGCGGTGATTTTGATCTTTGGGTCAATGATCTTTTTGGTTTCGGCGACCATTTTCCATTCTTCTTTGGTGGTGCCGTCTTCCATGAACACGTCGATATGCGGAATGACATTGAACGCGATCTGTTTGGTGAACAGGCGCGGTGGTTTGCTGTCGACCGGATTATAAATCGACTTGGTCTGATCCCACAGCTCATCCATACCGCCTTTGCCTGCCCCCGACACCGATTGATAGGTCGACACAACCACCCGTTTGATCCGGGCGCGGTCATGCAACGGCTTTAGCGCCACAACCATCTGGGCGGTGGAACAATTGGGGTTGGCGATGATGTTTTTCTTGGAATAGCCCACAATCGCCTCGGGGTTCACCTCGGGGACGATCAGGGGCACGTCCGGGTCGTAACGATAAAGCGAACTGTTGTCGATCACCACACAGCCGGCCGCCGCCGCACCGGGCGCGTATTTCTTGGTCGCGTCGGAACCCACGGCAAACAGGGCGATGTCCCAGCCGGTGAAATCAAACGTATCCAGGTCTTTGGTTTTCAAGGTCTTGTCGCCAAAACTGACTTGTGATCCCAGCGACCGGCGCGAGGCCAGTACCGCCAGTTCATCAACCGGGAACTGACGTTCCGCCAGTATGTTCAGCATTTCGCGGCCCACATTGCCTGTGGCGCCGACGACAACGACGCGATAACCCATGTTCTTCATCTCCAGATGGTACAGCCCGACCTTGTGACCGGCAGCGATCCCATATCGTCAAAGATGGTGCGGGGAAAGGGCCATTTGAATGCAGTTTTATGATCAAACGCACTCCGCTCTAGTCTACAGAGTCGCGGCTGAACAGATATATCAGCGCGCCCAACAACAAGGCTATGCCGAAGAAGCCAAAAATCGCCACATAAGGCGCGCTTGGCACATCGCCGGCAAAGCGGGTGTGGATATGGCCCGAGGCGAACTGCATGATGCCAACCCCGCCGATGCTGAACAGGTTCAGCAGAGTGACCCCCCGCCCGACAAGGTGGGGCGGGAAAAAGCTGCGCCCATGCGCCATCATTACCGGGTAAGAGACGCCGAACAGGCCGATCATACAAATCAGGGTGATTGACACAATGACGTTGCGGTCAATCATCAAAACCAGCCCCAGCATGGTCAGAACCCCGGCAAAGTTGACCGCAAGGATCACCCATTTGCGAGTCTTGAAAATACGGTCCATTGGCCCCAGAATCAGGGTTCCGGTTATCATCGCCATCCCCATGAACAGCGTGGCCTGCCCAATTTGTGCGGTACTCAGCCCAAATACATCACTGAGATAGGGACCAATCCATAGCCCACGCAGACCACCCGCAGGGGTGTAATTGACAAACATCAGCGGCAGGATGACCCACATCACCGGCATTTTCAGAAGGTCCAGAACCGAGCCTTTGGTTTCGCCCTCAACCGTTTCCGGATCTTTGACCGTAAGATGAACGCCCAAGGCGACAACTGCCGAAATCACCGCCAGCCCCATTAACGACGCACGCCAGCCAATCCAATCGGCAGCCAGTGCCATAGGATAAGACGCCACCAGATTGCCAACCGAGCCGACGCCGAGCATCAGGGCGGCCAAAGTGGCAAATTTGGCGGGCGGGTATTGGCGGGCAAAGATGTAATAGGACGCCATCAACACCGGAGAGCAACCGATACCGATCAGCAGCATGGCCAGATTGATGTGCAACGCGCTGGTGGCCAAGGCAAACAGCAACGCCCCACCGCCGCCGCCAACCAGCAACAAAAGTGAGGCTGTGCGGCGCGGGCCGATATGGTCCAGCGCCCAGCCCACAGGCAATTGCATGGCGGCAAAGGACAGGAACCAAAGGCTTGAAGCAAAGGCGAGATCTTCGGGGCCAGTGCCAATGTCGTTTTCCAGAACACTGCTTAGCACGGCCAGAAAGGCACGAAAGAACTGGCTGAGGACATAGGCCAGGCACAGCAGGATCAGACCGATTTGCACGCTTTTTCCTTTGAAGGGGTCGAGTGATGACTGACACGATGACTGGCACGGGGATTTGAAAGGTTCAAGGGATTTACTTCCGTCCCGGCGCTGTCAGGCTGCGATTATGAGCGCCTTTGACAGCCACGCATTTTATGAGGCCCTGACCAAACAATGTGCTTTTCGGACGCTGAATGATCCGGACAGCTATGCGCCCTTGCCGGATAACTGGATGATCGGCGTATCTGATGTTGTTGGGTCGACCAAGGCGGCGGCCGCGGGCAAATACAAGGTCGTCAATATGGTTGGTACCACCGTCATCTCGGCCCAGATCAACTGCGCCGATGGCCGCGCATATTCGTTTGTGTTTGGCGGCGACGGGGCCGGGTTTGCCATCCCACCGGACCGGGCAGAAGCGGCCGGGGCGACGTTGGCGACGTTGGCGGCTGGGCGATGCCGGGCAGGCGCACCTCGGGCTGCTGCCAAACCTGGTATCGAGTACGATTATCAACACCGCTTCTTCCTGACCTGTCATATTTGACATGTCATCACAAAGGGGTGTTGATCGGATCACTATTTGAATTGGTAACGCGTGGCAAAGAGTATAAGATCAGATCGCCCAATGATTGGCCCGCCATCCACCCGGCGAGCGGCGGGGTGAACCCGCCCTACCTATGATGGCAACGAGACGATCTTTGTACACGTGGCTAAAAGGCGATTGTGTCTATCCGGGATATTTTGAACTTGGGCGGCGTGGTGTGTGCATCATACCGTGGTCAATATTTCGACAACTTGATTTGCACCATTCAGCTTACCCCCGCCCAACGCATTTGTGCCTGCGTCTCGACCGCACAACCCCTTACTGCCCGCAGCCTTGTCAGGGCGATCTCTGCCGGTTCTCCCATGTCTACCAATATCCGCACAATCGCCATACCAGAACGCCCGCAGCCACCCCGGCAATGCACCAATACCCGCCCGCCCGACGCCAGAACCTGTCGCGCCTGACCAGATGCGTCCGACCAGATGTGCCCGGTCGGGTCTTTGGGTGTGCCAAAGTCGGCCACCGGCAGGTGCCGCCATTTGCAGCCCATTGTTGCAAGGTCGACGGGCAAGCCACTGGCCCCCGCCCGGTCCATCTCTGGCAGCGTTGTCATGCTTAGCACCAGATTTGGGGCCCATCTGGCGATATGGCGGAAATCCTTTGGGTACGCCCCAAAGCGGCCCGGCAAGGGTGATATGGCAATCTCTCCCAGGTCGGCTGAAATTGCTCTGATCGCAAAGCCCATTTTCCGCAGATCCCCTATGGCGCTGGACGCGCCTGCCTTGGCGACCTACTCTACAACGAACCCCGAATCCAGCCGAGCAGACATGACAGACACATCACCCCCCGCCTATCAGGTATTGGCCCGCAAATACCGACCCGAGACATTCACCGATCTGATCGGTCAGGAGGCCATGGTGCGCACCCTGCGCAATGCCTTTGCTGCCGACAGGATTGCCCAGGCGTTCATCATGACCGGCATTCGCGGCACCGGCAAAACCACCACGGCGCGGATTATTGCCAAAGGGTTGAATTGCATCGGCCCGGACGGGTCGGGGGGACCAACCACTGAACCCTGCGGCCAATGCGAACCTTGCCTTAGGATCAGCGAAGGGCGGTTCATCGACGTTCTGGAAATTGACGCGGCATCATCAACCGGCGTTGATTCAATGCGTGAAATCAACCGGATGGCGGAAGGGCGGCCATCGACGGGGCGATACAAGATATTCATCATCGACGAAGTGCACATGCTGAGTACGTCAGCCTTTAACGCGATGTTGAAAACGCTGGAGGAACCACGAGAGCACACGAAGTTCATCCTGGCCACCACTGAAATCCGCAAAGTACCGGTGACTGTGCTGTCACGCTGTCAACGCTTTGATCTGCGCCGGATCGAACCCGAAGACATGTTGAAAATGCTGGCCCGGATTGCCAGACTTGAAGGCGCTGAGATTGCCGGTGATGCTTTGGCGCTGATCACCCGCGCCGCCGAAGGCTCGGCGCGCGACGCGCAATCGCTGTTGGATCAGGCAATCAGCCACGGGGCCGGGGAAACCAGTGCTGAACAGGTCCGCGCGATGCTGGGCCTGGCCGATCGGGGCCGGGTTCTGGACCTGATGGATATGATCCTGCGGGGCGATGCAGCCGGTGCCCTGAATGAGCTAGGCGCGCAATATGCAGCCGGTGCGGACCCTTTGGCGGTGCTGCGCGATCTGGCCGAAATCACCCATTGGGTGTCGGTGGTCAAAATCACCCCGGATGCGGCGGATGATCCGACCATATCGCCGGATGAGCGCACCCGTGGCGGCGAAATGGCTGCGGCCTTGCCGATCCGGGTCCTGACCCGGATGTGGCAGATGTTGCTGAAGGCGCTGGAGGAAGTAGCAGCGGCGCCAAACGCCATGATGGCGGCCGAAATGGCGGTGATCCGACTGACGCATGTGGCCGACCTGCCCAGCCCCGAAGATCTGATTCGCAAGCTGCAAACCTTGCCTCCGCCGACTGAAACTGGCGGGGGAAGACCCGTGCAAAGCCCACAAAGCACAGGCACGCCTGCGGCGGGCAGGGGAAGACCCGTGCAAAGCCCACAAAGCACGGGCACGCCTGCGGCGGGCGGGGGGGGCTCGGCTTACGCCTCGGCCCCGAATGGGCGGAACGGGGGTGCACCAACTGCGGCGCTGGCGGTTGCCGTGAACGCAGGATTGGCGCGGTTTCCCAGCTTTGATCATGTGGTCGAGTTGATTCGCACCAACCGCGATGTGAAACTGTTGGTAGAGGTTGAATCGGGCGTGCAACTTGTCAGCTATCAACCGGGCAGGATCGAGTTTTGCCCCAGTGAGTTCGCGCCAAAAGACCTGGCCCAACGGCTTGGAAGTCGATTGCAAAACTGGACCGGCAACCGCTGGGCCGTCAGCGTGGTTGCCGATGGGGGCGCCACGACAATTGCTCAGGCCAGGGATGCCGCCGAGAATGAACTTAAGACACGGGCATTGGAACATTCGATGGTCATGGCCGTTCTGGCGCAGTTTCCCAAGGCCAGGATCACGGATATCCGGACACGGGCGGAAATCGCCGCCAGTGCTGTATCGGAAGCCCTGCCAGAAGTCGAAGACGAATGGGACCCGTTTGAGGATAGTTGAATTGGCGCTGTTGTTGCACCCCGACTCTTTCACTGAACAACCTGTTCATCAAAATGTTGAGTTGGGTTTTTCACCCAATCCACACCACCGAAGCGTGTCATCCTGTTATGCCAGAACGCCCGGTCTCTGACACTTGGCAGGCTTGCGTAGGGTGGGGTTTCACTCCACTGCCTCTGCTGCCAAAACCAAAGGCTGGGCAGCGGACACCTAAAATGCGACAGGTTCAGACATGACGGCGTGAAACCCGCCAAGCTCCAGATAAAATGGCAGCGAGCACATCCACTCTATCACTTTGTAGGTGCATTCTGGGGAAAGCAGCATCCACCCCTTCTTTGGGAAACACCATCCAAACCGGGGCGGGTCCGGCCATTCTTTGTGCCTACAGCGTTTCGCGTTTCTTTGGATCAAGGTATCACTTTGCCCGGCGAGGCAGGGTTTGTTTTAACAAACACGTTCGCCGGGCAAAGTGATTCAATTCGAACGCGAAACGCTTTAATCGAACAAAGTCATAAAGGACTTAGTCCGAGATCAATGCCGACAAGCTGGCCGAGGCATGCTCCAAAGCGTCAAGATGCTTTAAGGCACCGGACATGGTCAGGCGCTGAACTGGCGCATGAAATGACAAGGTCGAGACCAGCCTGCCGTTGCATTCGGTGATTGGCACACCCAGTGCAATCATTCCGTCCATAAATTCTTCGTTGTCTTTCGCATACCCGTTTTTGCGTACAAGCTGTATCTCTTCGATCAGTTTGGCGGGACTACAAAGGGTGTTGCTGGTGAACTGCTTGAAATTCGCCGCATGGGTATATCGTTCAAGATGCTGGTCGCTAAGAGAGCTCAGGTACAGCTTGCCGCTGGCGGTGCAATAGAACGGTACCCGTGTGCCGATGGGCAACTGGATACGCAGCGGCCATTTGGTCTCGATCCGGTCGATATAGATCATGCCGTCGCGCTCTGGCAGCGCCACATTGCAGGTCTCGCCGATCTGTTCGGCCAGCCGTGTCAGAATGGCAACCCGTGCGGTTCGGATACGCAGGGATGACAGGATGCCTGCTGACAGGTTGCGCATGCGTTTGCCGGGGGAATAGCCTCGCCCGTCAATCTCACGCTGGATAAAGCCTTCGGCCTCAAGCGTGGCAAACAGCCGGTGGATGGTCGGTTTGGGCAGGCCCAGGATCTGATTGATGTCGGTCGGTGTTACCGGAACTCCGGCTGATGCCATTTCTTCAAGGACCAGCAACAGGCGCAGATTGGTCGGGATGGTACCGTGTTCGTCGCTTGAACCATTCTTTGCCATCCTGTTTCCTTTAAATTTCCGGAACCAGTATCAGGGCAAGTTGCGGGGTCAGGGCCACCAGTATCCAGATACTGATCAATGCGATCAGATAGGGTACGATGTATTTCAGAAGTTTGAAATATGGAACACCCGTGACGCCAGACGCCACATAAAGGTTCAGCCCATAGGGCGGCGTGATAAAGCCGATAGAGGCGCCGATCAGGAATATCACCGAAAAGTGGATCGGGTCGATGCCGACGGATGCGGCAATCGGTGCCAGGATCGGCGCAAGGATGATCGTTACCGGCAGCGATTCCAGGATCATGCCAGAGATGAACACGATGGCCATGCTGGTGAGCAGGACCGCGTAATAGCCACCCATGCCGGTCACGAACCCGCCGATCACCTGCTGCGCGCCCAAAAGTGACAGGTTCTGCTGCATCACCACCGAAACACCGATCAGCGGTGCCAGAATGCCGGTGATCTGCGCCGAGCGTATGACCACAGAGGGGATTTCAGTGAATTTGAACCCTTCGACCACCAGCATGTCGGCATAGGTCTTTTCGTTCACCGGTGTGTTGGCGTCGTTCTTCATCATCTTGTTGATCGGATAGCAGATCACCCCGACGATCAGGCAGAATCCCACCGTGATACCTGCGGCTTCGGTCGGGGAAAACTTGCCGGTGTAGATACCCCAAAGCACCAGACCGATGGCAAAGAACCCGAGCCAGGCACCAAAGCCGGTTTTCAGGACACGGTTCAGGTTCAGCGGGATCAGGTGGCCCCAGCCGTTCAGGCGGCAGATGATCCAGCAGGCGAACTGCATGGCAAACACCATCAGCGCCCCCGGTATGATGCCGGCAATGAACAGGTCCGAGATCGACAGGTTCATCAGATAGCCATAAACGATGAAGATGATCGACGGCGGGATGATGATGCCCACCGTACCGCCCGCCGCCGCCGTGGCCGCGGAAAACCGTTCGTCATACCCGCCCTTGACCATTTCCGGGTGCAGCATTGATCCGATGGTGGCCGTGGTGGCCGAGTTGGAGCCGGATATGGCCGCAAACAGCCCGCACGCGCCGATCGCCGCCATGGCCAGACCACCACGCAGCCAGCCAAGACAGGAATAGGCGAAATCCGATAGCCGTTTGGCGATGCCGGATTTGTTGATCAGATCACCGGTCAGGATGAACAGCGGCATGGCCAGCAGGGCAAACCCGTCGGTGAACACATCCGAAAGCGCAGAACCGATATTGTCCAGGGTATTGCCCAGGACAAATGTCGAGCCGACCACCCAATAGGCGATAACCAGAAATACCGGAACACCCAGCATGAACAGGAATGTCACGCCAAGCGAAATGATGACGATGTATGTACTGATATCCATGTTCAGTCCGCTCCGATCACTGCGGGTTTGATCAACGTCGCACCGCTGCGGAAGTTGGCGATATCTTCGTACCAGTTCTCGAACACGCGACCGGCCATGAGGATAAAGGCCAGCGGCACCGTGACCAGAAACCACCACTGCATGAAATTGTCGGTGCCCGCGAGGATCTGAAAGTTGGCCGCCGAGTTGGCGGCGACCCGCGTGGCCGTCACCACGACGATGGTACAGAACCCAAGCCACAGCACCGCATCCAGAGATAACAGCAACATCTGCAACGGCCGTGCCATCGCGGTTCTGAATTCGGCAAATGCCAGATGGGTGCGCAGGCGGATATTGTAGGAACAGCCAAACCAGGTCATCACCAGGAACAGCACTGGCGGAAAGGTGGTCGACCAGGGGGCCTGCACAGAGAAGACAAAGCGGCGGATCACCTCGACAAAGATGATGATGGCGATCAGCAGATAGGAATAGACCATCACGCTGCGTTCAAAGTGGCGTTCGAAGAACGGAAACCTGTTGTAGATTCCGGCGACAATCATCCCGCCAAACAAAGTCGCCAAGGTGCCGATGATCCACACCCCGTTACCCCCCATCGACTTGCTGATTTGCCATGAATCGCCGCTCGCTGCCGCGACAAGGATGCCATAGGCATCCGACCAAATTGACATGGCCGTTCCTTTCCTGATTTGGCCGCCCTGGTATCAGAGCGGCCAGCGGTCAACCTGCCCTCAAAAGGTTCGGCCAGCCCCGGCAAGAGGGCTGGCCGTTTCACCTTAGGTGTCTGTCAGCCTTTCCACCAGCGGCGCGGCTCAACATTCTCGGCCAGAGTATCAGCCGGAATCTCGCGGGCGATGTCATAGATTTCCTGATAGGTATCAATGCCACCGGCCCAGCCGTTCAGCCGGTCGCGCCATTGTTCCCACAAATGCGGCTGGAACTCGGGCGAACACATTTCCTCGGCCATCCTGATTTCGCTGTCCGGCAGGAAGGAAACGCTCACATTGTCCTTGACGAACATGGTGTCGGGCAATTGCGGATCAGAGAACCCTACGGTGTTGACCAGGGCCGCCTCGTTTGCGCCCTGAACATGGGCCTGCGCCCAATACGCGGATTCCAGCACCGCATCCTGGAGATAGCCTTCCAGCCCGTTGAACACCTTGGACGAAATCGACGTGTGCTCGGTGCCACAGAAGAATTTCAGGTCGACGCATTGCGACACCACCGGGGTCATGCCGGCATAGGCCACCGCCGAGGCCCAGGTTTCCGCGCCGTCAATCAGGCCCTGACGCAGGGCATCAAGGGTTTCCTCCCAGGCCACCGGTACCGGATTGAGGTTCAGCGCCTTCATCGCGATCCGGCCCAACTGGGTACCGGTCACGCGGTTCTTGGTGCCGAACAATTCTTCCAGCTTGGTCACTTTTGGTTTGTCGGCCCACTTCATGCCCATTTGCAGGCCTCGCAATTCGCAATGCGAGAACAGGAACTTCAACCCGTGCCGTTCCTCAAGCGGATCGCGCAGGATGCGCTGTGATTCGGGGCTGTAGAGGAAATGATACTGCGCCGCCCGACTTGGGAACATATAGGCGAAATCCAGCACATTCAGAAACGGCGCGCCACCGGCCGAGTTCTGGGTCGAGGCAGCGTAGATATCGACAATGCCCAACTGGGTCTTCTCAACACAGCTGGTCTGGCCGCAAATCTGGTTGTCACCGATGAACTCGATACGAATTTCACCGTCTGTTCGCGCCTCGAGGTCGCGGGCAAATTCCAACGCGCCTGCGCGTTCTATCAACAGGTTACGGGCATTGAAGCCGGCCGCACCGAATTTCAGATTGTACTTGGCCGGCTTGGAAAACCGTTTCTCATAGGTCGACTCTGCCGCGCTTGCCAGATTGGCAAGGCTCATTGCGCCGCCAAACGAACCTGCCGCCAAAAGCGTCGAGCTCATGCCGTATTGCCCGGCCATCCTGAACAGGTCGCGCCTGTTGATCCGGCTCAGTTTATTTCCAACACTCATATCGGTTTCTCCCTGGCTGTATTCACTTTTTGATACTTGTGGTCTCATTTGTAATCAATTATTGATTAGTAACGCAAGATAAAAGACTCGTTTCCTTTACAGGTTGCGACGAAGGAGAACTGAAAATGGAAACTGGCGAGGCTGACTATATTGTTGTCGGCGCAGGCTCGGCTGGTTGTGTCCTGGCAAACCGACTGAGCGCCGACCCCAATGTCAAGGTGGCCCTGCTGGAAGCGGGCGGGCGCGACTGGAACCCTTGGATTCATATCCCCGTCGGCTATTTCAAGACCATGCACAACCCGTCTGTTGACTGGTGTTACAAGACCGAACCGGATCCCGGTCTCAACGGTCGTTCCATCGACTGGCCGCGCGGCAAGGTTCTGGGCGGTTCATCCTCGCTGAACGGGCTGCTTTATGTCCGGGGACAGCCCGCGGACTATGACCGCTGGCGTCAGATGGGCAATACCGGCTGGGGTTGGGACGATGTTCTGCCACTGTTCAAACGTTCAGAAGCAAACGAACGTGGGGCCGATGATTTCCATGGCGATGATGGCCCACTGGCCGTTTCCAACATGCGAACCCAGCGTCCGATCTGTGACGCCTGGGTAGCCGCGGCTCAGGCTGCTGGTTACCCGTTCAACCCGGACTATAACGGAGAGAAACAGGAAGGCGTCGGGTATTTTCAACTGACCACCCACAAGGGGCGGCGTTGCAGTGCGGCAGTGGCTTATCTCAAACCCGCCAGATCGCGCGAGAACCTTCAGATCATCACCCATGCGCAGGTTCAGCGGGTTATCATCAAAGATGGCCACGCGGTTGGCGTCACCTATCTGGACCGGGCAGGCAACGAACAGATACTGAAAAGCCGACGCGAGGTTGTGATCTCTGCCGGCTCGATTGGATCGCCGCAAATCCTGATGCTTTCGGGTATAGGTGAGGCGACACATCTGAAGGAAAACGCCATTGAGGTCACTCATGACCTGCCCGGCGTCGGCAAGAACCTTCAGGATCACCTTCAGGCGCGTCTGGTTTTCAAATGTAACGAGCCGACGCTGAATGACGAGGTGCGAAGCCTGCTCAATCAAGCACATATCGCGTTGAAATACGCCCTGTTCCGGGCGGGGCCAATGACCATGGCGGCCAGCCTTGCCACCGGGTTCATCAAAACCGGTGATCACATGGAAACACCCGATATCCAGTTTCACGTTCAGCCCTGGTCCGCCGACAGCCCCGGTGAAGGCGTGCATCCTTTTTCGGCCTTTACCGTGTCGGTCTGTCAGTTGCGCCCTGAAAGCCGGGGAGAAATACGCATTGCCGGGCCGGACCCAAGGACATACCCGACCATCCACCCCAATTACCTTTCAACTGAAACCGATTGTCAGACGATTGTTGCAGGTGTGAAAATCGCCAGAAAAATCGCCAGACTTGCGCCGCTGAACTCAAAAATTTCCGAAGAATTCCGGCCCACCAAAGATCTCGCCATGGACGATTTCAACGGCACGCTGGACTGGGCGCGCAACAATTCTTCGTCGATCTACCATCCGACCGGAACCTGCAAGATGGGCACGGGGTCTGGGGCGGTGGTTGACGCACGCCTCCGGGTCCATGGTATTTGCGGGCTTCGCGTTGCCGACTGTTCCATCATGCCCGAAATCGTATCCGGCAACACCAATGCCCCGGCCATCATGATCGGTGAGAAAGCCAGCGATCTGATCATTGAAGACCGCAATCAGAACGGCTTTGTTGCACAAGCCCGATGAGGGATTCAATTCGAACGCGAAACGCTTTAGAATGTCCCATTGCAGGGGACTGACTGCGGCCCGGCAAGGGCCGTTTCAGATCAGAATATCGTCTGACAGCGCCGATTTGGTGGTGTCTTCGACCACCAGCAAATTGCCGTTGCCAAAGTCAAACACCGCATCGCCATTTACCATGCTTGCCTTGTTCAGCGCGCGGCTTACGTTGGCGAAATCAAAGCCGCGCAGGTCCAGTTGGTCAATGCCATCCTGAAAATCGACAATCCGGTCACGCCCGCCACCCGGTGCATAGACAAAGCTGTCGGCCCCTAGCCCGCCGATAAGCTTGTCGTTACCGGCGCCTCCATTCAGCTGGTCGGCCCCGCCATCGCCCCGCAGAACATCCCTGCCGGCACCACCCTTGAGAACGTCGCGACCCTGACCGCCATTCAGTGTGTCGCGGCCAGCCCCACCTAAAAGCAGGTCGGCCCCGTTCTCGCCCAAAAGCACATCATTGCCGGCATGGCCCCTAAGGGTGTTGTCGGCCGCGTCGCCAACAAAACGGTCACCACCAACGCCGCCGATGATGCCGTCGATGCCCTGAAGGTCGTCACCCTGGGCCAGCAGGTAATCGGTGGCTCCGGTTGCGATGTTGAAATCGACACCATTTTTCGTGACGCTGAAGTCCAGAATATCGCCATCCGACCTTGTGCCGTCATAGCCGTCGAACCCGGCACTCAGCAGGATCGTCATGCTTGCATTGCCACCCACCACGTTCTCGATATTGCTGAATACCCCCTGCGCCTGGGTCGGCGCGTTGCGGTCAACGATACGGAAAAGGCCCGCCAACGGATCATCGCCATCGGGCAGGATGCGGGCCAGGTCACTGGCATCATTGGCAAAGATCGCCTGGGTTTCCCTGACTTGCTGCGGGGTCAGGGAAACACCGTTGAACTGACGTGCTTCGGTACTGCCGGTGTCCTGCCAGACGGGCCGGGCCAGGTTGAGCATGCCAGAATAGCTGCCCGCATTGAAATCCAGGGTGATCTGCCCGGTTTCAGGCCCGAATTCCAAGCGGTCGTTGCCGCTTCCTCCATCTATCTGTTTGATGCCAGCAGCGGTGATGATGCGGTCAGCGCCGTCGCCTCCGGACGCCATGTCGTCGCCGACCCCGAGAATCAGAACATCATTGCCGCCCATACCGGAAAGCTCATCATTACCGGCCCCGCTCGACAGGACGTTGCGCTTGGCATCGCCGGTCAGGATGTCATGGCCGGCACCACTGGCAACATCCTCGATTCCCGCAAGCGTATCGGTGCCAAAACTGCCCGTGGCCTGACCCGTCATGAGGTTGACCACCACGTTGCCGAAATTGCCGGCCATTTGCTCTGCGTCCGTCCCACCTGGCTCGGCGTAACTGTAAACGGCGGTATCGCGGCCCTTGCCGCCCTTCAGGATGTCGTTGCCCGCGCCCCCATGCAGCCGGTCGTCGCCATTGCCGCCTTCAAGCGTGTCGTTGCCCGAACCGCCGAACAGCTGGTCGTTGGCGCCACGACCTTTGATCAGGTCATTGCCTTCGCGCCCGATTAGGGTTTCGGCACGTTTCGCGCCACTTATGGTATCGCTGAACTCGGACCCGATAACCCGTTCGAACCCCTGTATCTGCGCGCCGATATTCGGAAAACTGCTGGCCGGAATGTCGGTCGCGGTGCCTGCCTTGAGGTCAACAGTCATGGCAAAGTCACGCGTATCGAACACCAGCGTATCATAGCCTTTGCCGCCCTGAAGGGTGCCGCCGCCAAACCGTTCCAGCGTGATCCAGTCGTTGCCGTTGCCGCCCCTTGCTTCGTTTTCATCGCCGGTGTGGTCGAAAACCATCCGGTCATCGCCATCTCCGCCCAACACCATGGCATCATCCTGCAAAAAGGCGTAATCATCGCCGCCACCTGCATTGAACACACCGTAGCCGCTGCCGTGAAAGAACTGGTCATCACCATTGCCGGTGTGGAAAATGCGGGTGATGCTGCCCAGCGGGTCATTTTCGATAAGATGGTCGCCATCAGCAAAGAATACTTCGTTGATGTTCTCCATGTTCAGACGGCCACGCGTGTTTGCGCCACTGCGCAGGTTGCCGATGAAATCGCCCTCAAAGGCCCTGGCCGAGCGGCTGATTGAACCTTCCAGATCCAGCCACCAGCGAACATTTTCAGCCTGGCGCAGGTCCAGAATGTTGTGGCCGCTGCCACCGTGGAAAATGCCGTTGATCTGGCCAGACACCGGCAGATCCAGCACCAGCAGGTCATCGCCGCTTCCGCCATATATTTGGTTGGCACCCTGGCTGAGCAGCGTATCATCGCCGCCGCCGCCATGAATGGTGATCGGGCTTTCATAGGTCCCTGGACCGCCGGTGATCACATCATCAAAGTCCGAACCGACAAACACCTGGAAATTGACGGCTGTATCGGTGCTGATGACCTGACCGCTGGCATCCAGCTTTTCGATCGTGCCGGTGGCGGCGTCGATGCGCAGCGACCCGGTACTGCCGGTCAGCTCAGCCAGCCGGTTTTTGACCTCATTTGTTTCGTTGTGTTCCAGCGAAATCAGATCGCTGATCTCGTTCAGGCTGCTGGAATAGCTGAGAATGTCATAGCCGCGGCCGCCATCAAAAAACTCGTCCTCGCCCGCCACCGTAAGGCTGGTGGCAAGAATAAGATCATGATGATCCCCGCTTAACACCCGATCCCTGCCGGCACCGGTGATGATCACATCGCGCCCCTGGCCGGTGTTGAAGAAATCGTCGCCATCGCGGCCTGCCACAATATCGTCACCACCCGCTGTCAGCAGGTTATTGTCGGCCGCACTCCCGGCCAGCAGATGGTCGCCATTGCCCTGAATGATCAGGTTTTCGATGGAATTCAGCAGGTCGCGGCCTTCAGGGCCAAACACGGTACCTGCCGCAAGATCGACGCGAAACGGATTGTTGTGACCCGTGTCCAGCACCTGGTAACTGTCCGACCCGGAACCGCCATTGGCCTCGTCATCGCCCAGCCCGGGGATCAGAACGTCATTGCCGGTGCCGCCATTCAACTCGTCATCTTCGGTAGAACCAAAGATACGGTCGTCGCCGCCCAGCCCGTTGGCCACGTGCCGCCCGTCGGTGTTGCGGGTGCCGTCCGAATTAAGGAACATCAGATCATCGCCATTGGTGCCGTTCAGAACCGAGCCGCCGATGATTGAATTCTCAAGTTCAGCCCCGGTGAACGCGATATTGGCAAACACCACATGTTCGATGGAATCCAACCGCGTGGACCCTTCGTTCTGTTTGCCCGGCGCCGGGCGCACATGGGTGACGATGATCTTGCCATCAGTGTCCTTGGCCAGTTCATATTCATTGAAAAACCCGGCGAAATACACCATATCCGTGCCGGCACCGCCAAACACCCGGTCGTTGCCTTCGCCCGCCACGATAATGTCATTGCCGGCTCCACCCTGAACGATGTCGTCACCGCCGCGCGCATCCAGAAGGTCATCACCGCTGTCACCGACAAGGGTTTCAGAACTGTCGTCGCCAATGCCGGTCGGCCCCAGCAACGCATCGCCCACGGTGGCGCCATAAATCCGCGCGTCGATATCCAGTTGCAGATCGTTGATACCAAAGGCGGTGACGTTGAAATCACGCACCGTATCCAGCAGGTCCTGCACCCCGGCCAGCATCGGTTCAAGAAAATCACCGTCCGGCAACAGCGCGGTGATATCGTCGGCAACACTGTCCAGCAGCTTGTCGATGCCAAGAGTTTTGGTGATGAAATCGAAAATTGGTCCCAGCACCAGATCGACCACAAAGCCAACCGAATCCAGCAACCATTCAATCGGTTTGAGGATCGCTGCCACCGCCTCCATCGGCTGGCCGATCTTGTCCATCAGGGCCGAAATATCTGCAAAATCGCCGATGTCCCTCGTGGCCAGATCAAACTCGGCGTCGGAAAGGATGCCCAGCACGTTATTGACCTTGCTGGTGACATCGTTAAAGGCGGCGGCCAGGGGCGTGGTCACTATGTTACGGCCCTCTATCTGTGCCTCTACCTGGGTCTTAAGGGCGTCGAATTCGGCAAAATCCGCATGATCCAGCGCGACGACAAATTCCGCCATCGACTGGCGGGTTTCGTGCAGGTCCAGGGCTTTTTGCTCAAGCTCGTTGGCAATTATACCAAGCGATTTCCCGGCCTTGTCCAGCGCTTTGGACAATTTTTCAAGGAATTCGCCCTTGGCATCATCACCGGATCCACTGCCGTCCTTTTTGCCGTTTAGCTTGGCGATCGTGTCGTCGATCTTGTCGACAACCGGCTTTACCTTGTCCAGAACCTTTTCAAGAACCTTCGAAGGCACTTTGAGCGGCCCGGCCAGTTTGGTCAATTTCAGCATCGTCAACTGGGCGTCGACAGCATTGCGCATGGTGTGGGCCAGTTCGCCAATTTTATCAACGGATTTGACGACGTTGCCTGCGAGTTTCAGCGCTTTGGAAAATTCCTCAAGTTTCGCGCCCAGGGTGCCGACATTTTCAATCGTGTCGTCCAGCGTAGAGATATAGGTCTGCATTTCAATTTTGTAGGTCATGATTTGGTTTCCCGGATCAAATAAAATCAATATTCTTCAGTAATCTTTTTGACATTACTCGATTGATCCCGCGTCAGCACTCAGGTGATTACCCCAATTTACTTATTCAGTGTTCCGGTACAGACTTGGCCCGGCTGCGTCGCAACCGGGCAAATAGGGGTCAGATATCGGACACGTCGATCAACCCGTCACGCATGGCGCGCACCAGCAGGCTGGCAGTCGAGCGCACGCCCAGCTTGCGCATCAGGTTCGTGCGATGGGTATCGATCGTCTTGATACTGATCCCCAGCGCCTGCGACGCCGCCCGGTTGGTCAGCCCGCGCGCAATTGCCTGCAACACCTGCAATTCGCGGGTCGTCAGGTTGTTGGCCTGCTCGACCGCCTCAAGAATTTTGCGCACTGCCGGCGATACCGCAGTGCCCCCCGCAGCCACCTTCAGAATTCCCGCGCAGATTTCATCGACCGGGGTCGATTTCAGAAAAACCCCCGATACTTCCGCATTCTTCAGTTCCTGCAATACCTGCGGCGTGCCGGTGCCGGTGACGACAACAAAACGCGACGGCACCGACCAGCGGCGCGCTTCAAGAATGACCTCAAGGCCGGTCGCGCCGGGCATGGACAGGTCCAGAACTGCGCAATCCGGCGACAGCCTTTTAATCATCGACAGCGCGTCAATGCCGTTTGTCGCCCGCCCGACCACCTTGACGCCGCCGCGCGCATTAAGAGCCTCTTCGAGCCCTGCCAGCGACAGGGGGTGATCATCGGCCAGAACTATGCGCACCAAAGGATCCATGGTGCATCAGCGCATCGCACCGGGGCAATAGCAAGGATTTGCGCGGGATTCCTGACAGCAATGTGTCTGCTCTTGAATGCGCCCGTCGTCCGGGGCCAGGCACTTTGCCCGGTGCTTGACCTGACCGGGCCGATGCGGACCGAAGCGTTGATGGGCCACATCAACGCGCTGCAAGACCCCACAAGGGCCCGCAGCCCAGCCGAACTTGCCCGTCCTGACGCCCCGGGTTTTGCGTTGCTTGATGGCACGATTCCTGACTTTGGCTATACGAAATCGAAAATCTGGCTGCGCCTGTGCCTGCGCAACCAGACCGACATTTCCGACTGGCGTCTTTACGTACATGAAAATTTCTTTCAGGTCTTCGACGTGCATCTCGCCCATCCGGACGGCACGATCACGACCGTTGTAAAGTTGGTCCCCGACAGCCCCTTTGCCGCCCGCCCGATCCCTGACCCGGAAATGATCGCGCCACTGAATATTCAGCCCAATAAGACCGTTACGCTGCTGATCGGCTATCGCTCGGGTGGGGCGTCGCAAATGAACTTTTCGTTGGAAACCAGGGACAGTTTCACGGCAAGCGCCATCAAGAGAACCACCAAGAACTCTATCTTTTACGGTATGATGCTTTTGCTGATCGCCGTGGCGTTGTTCTCGTTGCTGGTGTTTCGCCATATGGTATTTCTGGCCTATTCCAGCTATGCGGCGGCGGCGTTGCTGTTTGTCATGCATGGCGATGGCACAGCGTTCCAATACCTCTGGCCCACATTGCCCGGCCTGAACAGCAATGCCTCGGTTTTCACCGGCGGCGGGTTGATTGTATCGGGTGCGGCCTATGCACGGGTGTTCCTGCAAACCCGGATTCGACACCCCTATATCGACAAGCTGTTGTGGGGGCTGATCGCGCTGACCTGCACATTGATCGCAACACTTCTGGTGCCCAACCCGCAGATCCTCAAGAAGCTGTTGATCATGCTATCGCTGTTTTCGGTTCTGGTGTTCACGGCGTCCGGGCTGATCTCGTACTTCTCGGGGCATAAGGAAGTGCGGTTCTACGCGCTGGCCTGGTTTGGCGCGGTGTTGTCCAGCGGGCTGATGAACCTGCGCCATGTGGTGGGCCTGGAGATCCCGCAGGAGGTGGTTCATGACAGCATCCGTGTGGTCATGGTGCTGGACGCCATGATGATGGGGCTGGCCATCGCCGACCGTTACAACCAGATGCGTCGCGGACGGCAGGCAGCCCTTGAAGACAATCTTGTGGCCACCCGACAACGCCTTGAACTGAACCGGCGGCTGGCCGACCTTCAGGCCCGGCTTGACCTGGCCGCCCAGCTTGCCAAGTCGCGCGACCGCCATATCCAGAACGTGGTGCATGACCTGCGCCAACCACTGCACGCGCTGCGGCTCACCGTGATGAACCTTACCGCCGAGGGGCCGACGCAAGACAGCACCGTGCCCCCGCAATCGGTCGAGGCAGCCTTCACCTACCTCGAGACGCTGATCGGCGAACACCTGGAGCCAGAGCCGGGGAACGCATTCTCTGCCACACCACCGGCACCCCCGCCCGTCGGGCAGGACGAGACATTGGAGCCGCCGGGCCTACAGGCAATCCTTGGCGCCGTGACCGACATGTTTCAGCCCGATGCCACGGCCAAGGGTCTTGGCCTGCGTCATGTGCCCAGCCGGATCGATATGCCCGTGGCCCAGGCGCTGGTGCTGACCCGGATCGTGTCTAACCTGATCAGCAACGCCATTAAGTATACCGATTCAGGCGGCGTGCTGATCGGCACCAGGCGGCGCGGCGCATCCATTCGGATCGAGGTTCATGACACTGGCCCCGGCATGACCCATGCCGAATTTACCCATGCCGTCGGCCGCAATGTCCGCCTGGAACGGTCCCGCCGCAAAACCAAAGGCAAGGGGCTTGGCCTGGCCATCGCCATCGACCTTGCCGCGCGCAACAACATGCGCATCGAACGCCTTGAAACCCGGGGCACCGGTACTGGCCTGGCCATCGTCATTCCCGCCTGAAGCGGCCGCCGAAGCAATGGCCGACCAATTCAAGGCCTTCAGTTCAAACCTTGCACTTGATAGTTGAATCCAAGGTCTCCCTCCATTCCCATTCGGATCAGGGCACATTCTCGGCGGCGCAGATTTTGTTTTGCATAAGCAGGCCGGTTTTGGCATGAGGGGTTCCATGACACCGCAAGTTCGCGCCCTTTTGGTTCATCTGCTCACCGCCACCGGCGCTGTGTTTGCCATGCTGGCAATGCTGGCCGCGGTGGAAGAGAAATGGGACCTGATGTTCCTATGGCTGGTTGTCGCGTTTTTTGTTGACGGCATCGACGGGCCATTGGCGCGCAAATATCGGGTTGACCGATATGCGCCCAAATTTAACGGCGTTTTGCTTGACCTGATCATCGACTATCTGACCTATGTGTTCATTCCCGCCTTTGCCCTGTTCAAATCCGGGCTGATGGCAGGTTGGACCGGGTGGGCGGCACTCATTCTGATCACCTTTGCAAGTGCGATGTATTTCGCCGATACACGCATGAAAACCAAGGATAATTCCTTTTCCGGCTTCCCCGGATGCTGGAATATGCTGGTGTTGGTGATCTTCTCACTAGAGCCGAATTTCTGGATTTCCCTGACCCTGGTAACCGTGCTAACCGTCGCCATGTTCCTGCCGTTGAAATTTGTCCACCCAGTGCGAACCGAACGTTGGCGCAAAGTCACCCTGCCGATAGCATTGGCCTGGACATTGTTTGCCGGCTGGGCCGCCTGGGTTGATTTCCATCCCGAAAGCTGGGCCCATACCGGGCTGGTGATCACCAGCGTTTACCTGCTTTTCGTCGGCATCGCGCAGCAGATTATTCCGATGCGTCAGCCTTAGGAGTTACACTTGAATTTCAACATGTTAGAAACCCCCATCCTGATCCTTGATGCGGATCGTCTGGCTGTAAATGCGGCGCGGATGCTGCAACATTGCGATGAAAAGAAGGTCTTCCTACGCCCACACCTCAAGACGGCCAAATCACTGGAGGTTGCCAAAATCGCCACCAACGGGCGGATGGACGGGATCACCGTTTCAACCCTGGCCGAGGCCGATTACTTTGCTGACGGCGGGTTCGACGATATCCTTTATGCGGTCGCGATCACCCCCAACAAATTCGCCCGCGTCGCCGCCTTGGGCCAGCGCACCGGCAAGTCTCTGATGCTGATCCTTGATTCACCCGAGATGGCGCAGGCCGTTGCCTCAAGCCCCCTGAACAACCCGGTACTTATCGAAATTGATTGCGGCGAAAGCCGCGGTGGGTTGCCAACCGATGACCCGGCCTTGCCCGAAATTGCCCGCCTGCTTGGGCCTCAGTTTCGCGGGGTCATGACCCACGCTGGCCACTCTTATTCGACCGACCAGATCGACGAGGTGCAAAAGATAGCCCAAAGCGAGATCACGGCCGCGGTGGATGCGGCCACCCGGCTGCGGAAATTGGGGTTTGGCGTTGGGATTGTCTCTGTCGGGTCGACCCCGACGGTCTATTACGGCGATGATTTCAGAGGCATAAGCGAGGTCCGCGCCGGGATATACCTGTTCAACGACCTGTCGCAATACGGGCGCAACATCGCGCGCTATGAAGATCTGGCGCTAAGCGTTCTGACAACGATCATCGGCCATAACCGCAAGGCCGGAATACTGACGGTTGATGCCGGGGCTATGGCCCTGTCCAAAGATATCGGCGCCAATGCGCATTTGCCCGAGGCCCGGTTTGGCTGGCTGTGTGATGTTGACACGATGGCGCATCTGGGGCTGGCCGTTGACCTGGTGCACCAAGAACATGGCAGCGTCAAAGTCAGTGATCCGGCGCTGTTTGACAGGCTTCCCATTGGGTCCCTTGTCCGGGTTATCCCCAATCATGCCTGCCTGACAGCCGCCGCAGGGTACGGCGGCTTTCACCTGACAGATGGACGGTTCTGGCCACGTCAGGATGGCTGGTAAGCGCGCCCGAACCGGGCCTCAGATCAACAATCCGCCAGCCTTTTCATGGATCAGCAACGCCACTTTGGTTTCCACGCCTCCCGCCCCGGAAAACCCGGTCAGCTTTCCACCCGCCCCCATCACCCGGTGGCACGGGATGATAATTGGAATCGGATTGTTGCCACAGGCCCCGCCAACCGCCTGCGCCGGGTGGTCCAGCGCCTTGGCGATATCGCCGTAAGTGACGGTTTCGCCAAATGGAATGGCGATCATGGCCGCGCAAACCGCCTGTTGAAACGGTGTTCCGGCAACGCGCAAAGGCAGGTCAAATTCCGTTAGAGCACCTGCGTCATAGGCGGCAAGCTGCGCTGCCGCCTCGCGCAAAAGTGGTGTGGCTTCGCCTTCGTCCTCGCCGTTCCAGTCCAGCCGGGTGATTGCACCATCTTCCTCGGAGATGCAAAATATACCGAACTGTGTCTGAACTGCGATTTTTCCCATTTGAACCTCAGAAAAGTTGCAGAATGGGTCTTTAACCCAACGCCTTATCGCACCGCCCACATACGCCAGCCTGCCCATGCTGCCCCACATCCGGCAGGATCTTCCAGCACCTCTGACACTTCTCGCCATCAGCCTTTTCAAACACCACGCCCACCCCTTCCGTCTCTGGCAGGCGGAACGCCTCGGGCGGGCTGGGATCGCCGGTCAGAACCACGCCGGACGTAATGAACATGTCATCCGTCGGCATGGACTTCAGCAACGCCAACAGGCCCGCATCCTCAATATGCACCACGGGTGCTGCCTCAAGACTGGACCCGATCACCTTATCCCGCCGCTGGACTTCCAGCGCCGAAGTCACCACCCGGCGCACAGTGCGCAAACGGGTGAAATTATCCGCTAGGGCGTCATCCCGCCAGCTTTCGGGTGTCACGGCCATGTCTCGAAGATGCAGGCTGCTGTCCTCACCGGGGAACCGCTCAAGCCAGACCTCTTCCATGGTGAACACCAGAATTGGCGCCAGCCAGCCGGTAATCCGGTGAAACAGAATGTCCAGAACTGTCCGCGCCGCCCGCGCCCGCGTGCTATCGCCATCGCAATAAAGCGCGTCTTTGCGGATATCGAAATAGAACGCCGACAGGTCGATGGTGGCAAAGTTGAACACCGCCTGGAACACGCCCTGAAAATCATAGGTGTTATAACCGGTCCGCACCCGCGCGTCCAATTCCGAAATCCGGTGCAGAACCCAGCGTTCCAGATCAGGCATATCGGCGGGGTCGACCCGGTCGGCCTCTGAAAACGTCGCCAGTGACCCCAGCAAAAACCGCATGGTATTGCGCAATCGACGGTAACTGTCGGCCACGCCTTTCAGGATCTCAGGTCCAATCCTGTGGTCATGCACATAATCGGTCTGCGCCACCCAAAGCCGCAGGATATCGGCGCCATATTGCTTGATCACCTGCTCAGGCAGGATGGTATTGCCCAATGATTTGGACATCTTGATGCCCTTTTCATCCAGCGTAAAGGCATGGGTTACAACCGCCCGGTACGGTGCCCGCCCCAAGGTGCCACAGGCCTGCAACATCGAGGAATGAAACCAGCCGCGATGCTGATCCGTGCCTTCAAGGTAAACATCGGCAATGCCATCGGCCACGCCATCGGCGCGATCCCGCAGAACAAACGCGTGGGTTGAACCGGAATCAAACCACACATCCAGAATATCGAACACCTGGATATAATCGTCCGGGTTATAATCGCCGCCCAAAAACCGCTCTTTCGCGCCATCCTTGTACCAGGCATCCGCGCCTTCAGCCTCAAACGCCTCTAAAACCCGGGCATTGACGCCTTCGTCACGCAACAGGAAATCATCATCCGTCGGCAAGGCCCCGCGCCTGGTAAAGCACGTCAACGGCACACCCCAGGCACGTTGACGCGACAGCACCCAATCGGGCCGTGCTTCGATCATCGAATACAGCCGGTTACGCCCGGTTTTCGGGGTCCACTCCACCAGCTTGTCGATACTGGTCAGGGCACGCTCACGAATCGACGTGCCATAGGTGTCCTGCCCGTCGCCCAC
>JAKITO010000007.1 GCA_021648025.1 Paracoccaceae bacterium | reverse complement strand
TGGCGGATACGCGTTGACCAAGCAGTTTCACACAATGCATTCGTCGCCCGGAAGTGGATTGCATGCAATCCATGAAAGGGTGGTTTCGACGCGGCTTCGGCGGTGGTATCCGGTTAGCTGCCGCCACGGTATCCGGTTAGCTGCCGCCACAATGCGCGGCCCAGATACCTTGAGGAACGGACCGCTTCGTTTCGGACCCTTGCCCCGGGCGTATCAGGCTTCCAAAGCTTGGCGTTCTTGCGCGGTGGAATAACGGCATGAGCCTTCCGAGCAGCAATCGCATCGTGGCATTTACGCGTGTCATAGGCAGGCCTGCTGGCGACCACGCCTGCCTGAAGGCTGCGCTTCCCAAGCCATCTCAGCATCAAACCAGATCGAAAGCGAACCGCGCCGCTTCAAGGCTTGGTTGTAGTTCGACCAGTTCTTGGTCTTATATTTCGTTGGGGTCCAGCTGCTCATGAACAACAGCTATCATCCTGGATTCATGAAATGAATCCCATCAGCCAATTTGTGCAACAAAGCCGTGTATACCCGAAAATTGTACCGCAAACACGATTTTCCTTGACAGGTATCACGCGGAAATCACTCCGCAAGATGCGCGCGCACCCATTCGGCCAGTGCGACCTCGGTCAGATCACCAGCCGCCAAGAACATGATCAGGTCGTACTTTTCGCCCGCTGTTGCAACCAACTCCGCGCCGTTCAGTTTCAGAAACAGTCGCATCACGATCAGGGCTGTGCGCTTGTTTCCATCGGCAAACGGATGGTTGCGCGCAATGCCAAAACCATAGGCGGCCGCCAGTTCGGCAAGGTCGGGCGGCGGGTTGCCATAGGTCAGGCGGTTACGGGGCCGATCAAGGGCCGAGGCCAGCGCGCCCGCGTCCCGCACACCTTCCGCGCCGCTGTGTTCCGCGAGTTGCCGCCGGTGGATCGCCTCGACAACATCGGCGCGCAGCCAGACAGGCTCGGGCGTCATTCAGCCAGCTTCTTCAGAACGTCGCGGTCCTCGCGCATGATCTCCTCGGCCGCATCCATCTGGACCGCGAAGGCGGGGTCATAGGGGGTCAGCTCGATTCCGCCCGGGGTTTCGACCGCATAGAGCCGGTCGCCGCGCTGCACCCGCAGCCGGGCCAGCAGGTCTTTGGGCAAAACAACCCCGACGGAATTTCCGATACCGGTTAGCTTCAGGCTGGTCATGGCGTTCTCCTTCAATGATAGGTTATAATAAGTGTTATAACGAAACAATTAAACCATCCACAATATTACCGGATCGGCAGGTCGGTTCTGGCCCGTTTGATCACAAAATCCATGGATCGCCGCATCGGAGGCACACAGCCATTGAGCCGCCAAACGATCACTGCAAGCCCGAACTGCCACCGGCGGGTCACGGCCGTAGCCCAACAATTCAGAACCCAACAGCGGTTGCTCTGCCCCCAGAGAAGTGCTGGCAAAGGGCATCTGCATGTAACCGCTTAGCGGCGGAGTGCCATAGGATGCTCGAACGCAGCCGCCATCAGCGACCGCGCACCTTGTGCGCGTGCCATATTGTATTCCTTTGTTTGGTGGAGGTCATTCCACGGGGATCAGCCCAGCGGGTCGGCCGTGGTGCAGGTCAGAATGACGGGGACGATCGCGGCCTTTAGCGCCTCCGCCCCTTCAACCGGCAGATCAACAGTTTGCGGGGCTTCTGCGTTGACCCAGTCGCAAAGGCCATCAAGGGTGCGATCGGCCGTGATAACAGTGGCCAATTCGGCCAGTAGCGCGTCAAAAGCGGCATCACGGGCAGCAGGTGTTTTGCCCTGCACGATCACCTCGACCTCGCGCGGTGCTCATAGTGGTAATGCAACGGCGACAGCGTCACCTCCGGCGTGCCGGGATCTCCGTCGCGCAGGATCAGCAGGCCGCCAGTCGGGATGCGTTCGGGCAGGATTGCACCACGCAGCACGGTTGCACCCGGCACGCTTTGCAGCGCCGCAAACAGGGCCTGCAGGATGGATTCTCGGGGTGTAGGGCATGGGTGTTCTCGCCGTATTGTGACTTTTCAAATCGCCAAAATGATGTTAAAGGTATTACTAGTGAATACTCACAAGGGATCACCAGATGAACGCCATTCGCCCCGTTGCCGTAAAGCTCGACGCGAAAATGCTGGATCGCGTCAAACAGTTGGCCGAGGCCAGAGACCGCTCCACGCACTGGATGATGCGCGAGGCGGTGGCCCAGTTTGTTGAGCGCGAGGAAAAGCGCGAGGCGTTTCGTCAGGCCGCTCTTAAAGCCTGGAGCGATTATCAGGAAACCGGCCTGCATGTCACCCATAGCGAGGCCGATGAATGGCTGGCCAAACTGGAAGCCGGTGAAGAGGCGGACGTTCCTGAATGCCACAACTGATCTGGTCTCCCGCAGCGCTGCGGGACGTTGAGCGGCTTCATAATTTCCTTGCCGAAAAGAACCCCGTTGCAGCGCGCGGGGCGGCGAGTGCCATCCGGCAAGGCATGAATACCCTCGAAACCCAGCCCGCTGCCGGACGGCCGGTGCCGGATATGGATCCGGAATTTCGCGAATGGTTCATCAATTTTGGCGGCAGCGGTTATATTGCCCTCTATCGGCTTGACGGCTTAACGGCTGTCGTTTTGGCTGTCCGCCGCCAACGCGAAGCGGGCTATTGATATTTTCAGTCATTATCGACCCTCCACCCCTTTTCCACAATCAACCCTGGCACCGACCTCGCCACCTTTTCCGCATCCCGCGCCAGATCGAGCCGATTGCGCAGTTTGACCTGCGACACCACCACCGTTCCGCGCGCATTGATCCGCGCCTTTTCGGCCACCAGCAAGCTCGGTCCGTTGCGCCAGCAGATGAACCGCAACCGCATGCCGCGGCGGCGTTCCCACTCAAGCGGTGTCAGACCTGCGCCACCGCGACCCTTTCCGGCGGCTTCGGTCGGGATGGCTAGATAGAATCCATTTTTTGAGCGGATCAGCATGCCGCGATCATGGGTGTGGATGATTTTCGGGGCCTTGGACCAGATGAAGGCCGCCGCATTGAGGCTTTCACCGCGCTCGGGATAGGTCTTGTTGCGGATGCCAGCGCCGCTTGAGCTACCTGATGGCTCCGCGCCCCAGCCCATTGCTCACGCCGCTGAATAATGGCAAACAGAAGAGGAACAGAGCCTACCTAAAAGTGGCCCTCAAATTGGGGGCGCCTGTCCACCTCGTGATTATGTGTTGAACAGGAAATGCAGCACATCGCCGTCTTTGACAACGTAGCTTTTGCCTTCAGCACGCATTTTTCCGGCTTCCTTGGCGGGTTGTTCGCCGCCCAAAGCCACAAAATCACCGTATGCGATGGTTTCGGCGCGAATAAATCCACGCTCAAAGTCGCCATGGATCACACCGGCGGCCTGCGGGGCGGCAGTGCCTTGCCGGATGGTCCAGGCGCGCGCCTCTTTCGGGCCGACGGTGAAATACGTCTCTAGATGCAACAGCGAATATCCGGCACGTATCAGACGGTCAAGCCCGGCTTCGGTCAGGCCCATTTCGTCAAGGAACATTTGCGATTCTTCAGGTTCTAGCTGGCTGATTTCTTCTTCGATCCGGGCGCTGATAATCACATGGGCGTTGCCCTCATTTGCCGCCATTTCGGCCACGGCGGTCGAAAAACCGTTGCCAGTGGCCGAGTCACCTTCGCCGACGTTACACACATAAAGCACCGGCTTTGTGGTCAGAAGTTGTAATAGTTTCCAAACCTTGGCGTCTTCTTCATCCACCTCGACCAGGCGGGCAGGTTTGCCATCTTCCAGCATTGCCAGCGCCTGTTTCAACAGTCGTTCCTGTTGCACCGCGTCTTTCTCGCCGCCACGCACCTTGCGCACCAATCCTTGCAGACGTTTCTCGATGCTTTCCATGTCGGCCAGCATCAGTTCGGTCTCGATTGTTGCCGCATCGGCCACCGGATCGACGCGGCCTTCGACGTGGGTCACATCGCCGTCCTCAAAGCAGCGCAGCACATGGGCGATGGCGTCAACCTCGCGAATCGTGGCAAGAAACTGGTTGCCCAGCCCTTCGCCCTTGCTGGCACCTTTGACCAGCCCGGCGATATCAACAAAGGTCATCCGTGTCGGGATGATCTGTTTGGACCCGGCAATCGCTGCCAATTTGTCCAATCGGGCATCCGGCACGCCAACTTCGCCCACATTGGGCTCGATGGTGCAGAACGGAAAATTGGCCGCCTGCGCCGCTGCCGTTCTGGTCAGCGCGTTGAATAACGTGGACTTGCCAACATTGGGCAGCCCGACGATTCCCATTTTAAAGCCCATAATCCGTCCCAGTGTTGTGATCGGTGGCTTTTACGGCCCGGCCCGATTTTGTGCAAGCACAGCTTTGGATCAAATCATCACACGGGTCGCCCCCGAAACAGCCACGCAGGCACCGCGGCCTTTCAGGGCCTCAACATGCAGCAAGGATGCACTTCCCATTTCAACCCCCTGCACAACCTCGAATGGCCCCGATTGAAGTCCCGCATCGCGCAGATACCCCGCCAACGCCGCCGCAGCAGCGCCTGTGGCCGGGTCTTCATACACGCCGTGACCGGCAAAGGCATTGCGGCTGAATATCAGGCCGGGGGGTGCCCGGTGAACCAGGTTGACCGTGACAAAACCGTGTTTTTGCATCAGCGCCGCACCGGCATCAAAATCATACGACATGTTCTGCAAAGTTTTGTGGCGGCCCAGCGCCAACAACAGATGCTGCGCACCGCCATTCACTGTCGCCGGGGAAATATCCGGATCAAGGTCAGATTGCGCAAGGTTGAAAAGCGATAAAAAACTGTTCAGCACCGCCGCATCAACCGGCGCGTAAGATGTGCCGGGAGAGATCAGCTTTGCCCCCCATTCGCCGTTCTGCCAGTATGCCTCGACGGATATTTCCGCCTCATTCAGCGCAAGATTATATTGCCCTGTACCGTAGGCCGCGCCCAAAGCTGCCCCCAGCGCAATCGTGGCATGGCCACAAAATGGCACTTCGGCTTGGGGCGCAAAATAACGCACGCGAAAACCATTGTCAGTGGGGGCGGCAAAGGCGGTTTCGGAAAACCCTACCTGGGCTGCGATTTCCTGCATCACCGCTTGTTCGGGGTGTGCATCGCCAATCACCACACCGGCAGGATTGCCGCCGGTGCCATCCCGGGTGAAAGACGCCAGTTTCAGAATATCCATTTTCAGGCTCCGTTAATTGGTTGTTTGGCAAATGATGAGCAGGTCAACGCAGTATTTCAAATGGTATTCTGTGGGTCGGTCACTACGGATATGAATATGACTCTGTGGAAATACCGCCCTTGCCATTGATTTTTCCGGCTGCCTGTCGCAAAGGAAGGGCAGTGAAACCGGGATATGACAAATGACACGGATCGACGCCAAATTTGCTGAACTCAGCGCCGCGGGCAAAAAGGCCTTTGTTTCCTATATCATGGCAGGGGACCCCGATTTCGATACCTCGCTTGCCATTGTCAAAGGTCTGCCGGGTGCCGGTGTCGACATCATCGAACTTGGCCTGCCGTTTACGGATCCGATGGCCGACGGCCCGACCATCCAACTGGCCGGCCAGCGCGCTTTGGCGGCTGGCATGACACTGGACAGAACGCTGGAATTGGTGGCTGATTTTCGAAAAAGCGACGACACGACACCAATTGTTCTGATGGGGTATTACAATCCTGTCTACAATCAGGGGGTCGATACATTTCTGCAAAAAGCCAGGGCCGCCGGTGTCGACGGGCTGATCATTGTTGATTTGCCCCCCGAGGAAGACAGCGAACTGTGCCTGCCTGCGCAAGAGGCCGGTCTGAACTTTATCCGGCTTGCCACGCCGACGACAGACGACAAACGCCTGCCAACCGTGCTGCAAAACACCTCTGGTTTTGTCTATTACGTCTCGATCACTGGCATTACCGGCTCGGCCGAGGCCGACTCAGGTGATGTTGGGCCCGAAGTTGCACGGATCAAGGCGCAGACCGATTTGCCGGTGATTGTCGGATTTGGCATCAACACCCCCGAAAAATCCCGCGCCATAGCCGGAATTGCCGACGGTGTGGTGGTCGGCTCGGCCATTGTGGCGCTGATTGGCGAAGGTCGGCCTGTGGCTGAGGTGCTTGATTTTGTCCGTACTTTGTCGGACGGCGCTCATTCCATTTGAATTGACCGGTTAAATTGACCGGTCACGCGGCGGTTCGCGGTGGCGGTGATGGTCCAGATAGGCGCGAAATTCGGCCAGAATTGGCAGGATGGTGCGCAGTTTGTCAGGGTCGAACCCGGCAACCAGGCCGGTGTTTTGTATTGCCAGCCCGGTTATCAGGTTTTCGCGAAACTCGCGCCCGGCATCTGTCAGCCATACGCATTTTGACCGCCCGTCATTTGGATTGGGCCGGATATCCACCAGCCCATGTTTTACCAGCCCGGCCAGCGTATGTGTCATCGTCGTCTTGGGCACCTGAAACGCGCGCGCCAACTCGACCGGCGTGCGCCCGTCCTCAAGCCGTACCAGATGGTTCAATACGGTAAAATGCGGCGCAATCAGCCCTTTGGGCATTTGCGCCTCAAGCAGCGCGCGGGCCAGCTGATCAATGATCCCGATCTCGTTGAACACGCCAAAGAACAACATTCCGTCTTGCTGAGACATCACCCACTCCGCAGTTTTGCCTCCAGCGGCCAGCGTGGCGTGAGGGCGGTTTGTGGACCATAGCCCAGCCGCCCCAGCATTTGAACCGTTTCGCCGGGGGCAGCCGGCATTGCGTGGACCTGCGCGAAGTGATCGGCCACTTCAGGATATTCCTGCAACGCCTGGCTGACCGGATGCAGCGCCAGCCCCGCCTGCGTTGTCGCCAGATTTAGCCGCAGCCAGCGATACCCAGCCTCGATCTGGTCCTCCCGGCGGTTGCCCTTTGAGGTCAGGACCGCATACGCCGGGGTCGCGTACAACATTTTGCGGTATGTCTTCATTCCTTCCTTGTTCGACGTACTTTCCAGGTCAGCCTGCGCTTCGCGGGTCAACAGTCCGGCCAACATCAGCCCTTCCAGAAATGGCCCCCCCAGCGCAATGCCATCAGGATTGGCGTTGATCTCACCTTTGCCGAACCGCATCAAATCGACGCTTTCCATCCTGGTGCGCGTTGTGTCCCATTCCACCTTCCACGCGGCCCACGTCAGATCGCGCAGTTCCGAAACCTTGGCTTTGTCGGTGATGATTTGCGCGTATTCGCTCAAGGCGTCGGCTTGTGCGGGCTTGACCAAAGTATCTTCAAACGGCTGTTTGCAAGACCGTCGGTACATGATCGCCCCGGCCAGCGGATCACCTGTTGCCCCTGGCTTTAACACCACCCGGGCAATCGCATTATTGGATCCATCGGGATAAAGCGCAATATCTGCCGTCAACCCGTCCAGCGTTGCCGCAATACGCATTTGTTCCAGAAAACAGCCGAACCCGATGGTGATCTGGCGATCCATCGGGTCGGTATGCGGGATACGCCGACTGGTGTCGTGGTGCAGGCTAAATGCGTTCTCGCCTTCAAGTTTCACCAACCAAGGCTGAAGGTTATGCGGATTGGGGGCCAGCAACGCGTATGACAGCGCGCGTTTGCGCGGGTCGGTGTAACCGCCAGCCGCCGCCCACGGTGCCAGGGCCTTGTCAGGTGTGCGCGTCGCCAGAAATCCTCCTCCGGCTACCCCTGCGGCCACAATGGTGCCGCCGCCGATTATTGCTATCATCTTACGTCTGGATATGTTCATTTTCCCACCACTTATTTAGTACGATATGGCTCTATATAGTCAAATATGGAATTACAACAACCCCATACTTGCCAAACCCAATGCAACGCCCGTAAGCTATGCCTGCTCAAGTCGGCAGGCAGTGAGCGGAATCGGTGTGTGCCATATTTTTCTTTCACATTTGAGAGGTTGAAATGGCTGAAGGCACACAAAAAGCACCCAAACGTAAACGCCGTGGTAGGGCAAACCCGCCCGTAACCCGCTCTAACGCGGACGCATTCTCGCTTGATCCGGGACAAACAGGGCGGGCCGGATTTGGCTTTCTTGATAGTGACCGGATGGCATTCATGCGCACCCGTGTCCTTCAGTTGCTGGGCGATTACGGCGTTGTGGTGGTTCACCCGGCGGCCCATGCGGCGCTGGTCAAAGCCGGGGCAACCATCGGCAATAGCCCCAACCGCCTGCGCCTTCCCGAAGGCCTGGTGAACGAAGCAATGGCTGCCACACCAAAGAACGTCACTCTTGCGGGTAAAATCAGAGCCTGTGACATAAACCTGCCGCGCCGCGATGGTGGGTTTATCCTGCGCACAGGGACCGGTGGGCATGGGTACGTTGACCCGCGCGATGCCAGTTATCGCAATATGGACCTCAAGGCGGTCGCCGACATTGTCGCGGTGGCCAATGACCTGGAACAGGTCGGGTTCATTGCCCATCCGTTTGTGCATGGCGTACCCGAGGTGACGGCGGATATTCATTCTTATGCCGGGATCACGGCGCATACCCATAAACACGTCTGGATGCAGCCGTATCAAAAGGAAAACATCGAATATCTGATGAAGATCGCGGCCATTGCCGCCGGCGGCGAAGATGAACTGCGCGCGCATCCTTCGACCAGTGTCATCACCTGTTCATTCTCGCCGCTTGAATTCAAATACATGGACACCGACGTGATCATTCAGGCCGGGCAGTATGGTATCCCGGTGCATGCCTGTTCGCTGCCTTCTGCCGGGGGAACAGCACCCCTTTCGGTCTCGGCCTCAGCCCTTATGGCCACTGCCGAGATTGTCGGCATGACCACCATGGCCCACGTTTTGGCCCCTGGCACACCAATGATCGCCACGCCCTTGATGTTCGCTCTCGACATGCGCACCGGTTCCGCGCTCCAGTCTTCGGTCGAGGCGATGCAGGCGGCAAACATGGCGGTTCAGATGGTAAAACAGGGGTTTGGCCTGACCGCCCATACCTATGGCTCTGGCTCGGACACGCCCGACGCGGACCACCAGTCAATGGCTGAACGCGCCATGCTGATGCAAAATATCGCGCTGGCGGGGGCCGATATCCTTGGCGGTGTCGGTCAATTGGAATGCGCCACCGTGTTCAGCCCAGTTCAGGCGGTGCTGGATAACGAAGTGGGCGCGATGATCCGCCGGTTCATCCGCACGCCGGAAGTTACCGACGCGTCGTTGAACTGGGGTGAAATGTCTTCAATTCGTGTCGGCGGTCATTTCCTTGACAGCAACCACACGGTGAAAGAATGCCGCGACCAGCTTATCCCGACCGTGTTCCAACGCGATGACCGCGATGATTATGAGGCATCGGGCCGGCGAGGCGCCTTTGAGGTCGCCCGGGATCGCGCCCTTGCGGCCATTGACGCGGCCCCCCCGGGTGGCGTGCTAAGCAAAGATCAAAATCGCGAGATTGCGGCATTGGCGGCGAAAGCAGATGAACATATCGTTCGGGTCTACCAAGGGGCGGTTCAAACGATCTGATTGAAACACCGGGTGGGCAAGGCATTCTTCAACGCCTTGCCTGCCCGGAAATTTCTGTTACCCAAGGAAGACTGGCAATCAAACATTACCAATCGAACAGGAAAGGCACCGCCATGCCGGTCATCACCAACATCCAGGACCTTAAACGCATCTATGAACGTCGTGTCCCGCGTATGTTCTTTGACTATACCGAAAGCGGCAGTTGGACCGAACAGACCTTTCGCGACAACACCGGCGATTACGGCCAAATCCGCCTGCGCCAGAAAGTCGCCGTAGATATGAGCGGGCGCAGCACCGCCACGCAGATGATTGGCCGTGACGTGTCGATGCCTGTCGCCCTTGCCCCGGTCGGCCTGACAGGAATGCAACACGCCGATGGCGAGATCAAAGCCGCGCGCGCAGCCGAAGCCTTTGGCGTGCCCTTTACCCTGTCAACCATGTCAATCAACTCGATCGAAGAGGTGGCGGCGGCCACCACAACCCCGTTCTGGTTCCAGCTTTATGCGATGAACGACACCGATTACACCCGTCGCCTGATCCAGCGGGCCAAAGACGCGGGTTGTTCGGCTTTGGTGATCACGCTTGATTTGCAAATCCTTGGGCAGCGTCACAAAGACCTTAAGAACGGCCTGAGCGCGCCGCCCAAAATGACCCCGAAAACCATCGCCAACCTGATGACAAAATGGCGCTGGGGCATCGGCATGCTTGGCGCTTCCCGGCGCGATTTCGGCAATATTGTCGGCCATGTCGACGGCATTACCGATAATACCTCGTTGTCGTCCTGGACCAATGAACAGTTTGATCTGACCCTGGATTGGGCCAAGATCGAAAAGCTGATGGGGCAATGGGGCGGCAAGGTGATCCTGAAAGGCATACAGGAAGCTGATGACGCCAAAATGGCGGCAAAGATCGGGGCAGACGCGATAATCGTCTCCAACCACGGGGGTCGCCAGCTTGATGGCGCGCTTAGTTCCATTCGCTCGTTGACCCCGATCCTTGATGCGGTGGGTGACAAGATCGAAGTGCATATCGACGGTGGTATCCGCTCTGGTCAGGACGTGCTCAAGGCAATCGCGATGGGGGCCAAGGGCACCTATATCGGGCGCTCGTTCATCTATGGGTTGGGGGCGATGGGGCAGGCAGGGGTAACCAAGGCGCTGGAACTGATCCACCGCGAACTTGATGTGACCATGGCGCTGTGCGGGGAAAACAATCTGGCCGCATTGGGGCGTCACAATCTGCTGATTCCCAAAGGCTTTGAAGGCGACTGGCAAGATTGATAGCAGCACGACCCAACCCCCTTTCCAAGCCTGAAAGAACCGTCTATACGCGCGTCTTCACGCGGGAATACAGCCTTGGAGGATTCCTGCCCTAACATTTGGAGAAACAAGATGGCTAAAGAGATTCCTGATCTCATAGCTTCGGAACGGACGGGGACAGGCAAGGGCGCCGCTCGTCAGGCACGCCGTGATGGGCTGGTTCCGGGTATCGTATTTGGTGGTGACGTGGAACCGTTGCCGATCAACATCCCGTTCAACAAGCTGCTGACCATGCTGCGCGCGGGCCGGTTCAAGTCGACGCTGTTCAACCTCAAGGTTGAAGGCCACGACGATGTGCGGGTGATCTGCCGTGACGTTCAGCGTCATGTGGTCAAAGACCTGCCGACGCATTTTGACCTGATGCGCCTGCGCCGGACCACCAAGGTGAACCTGTTCATCGCAGTTGATTTCACCAACGAAGAAGAATGTCCCGGCCTGAAAAAGGGCGGCGTTCTGACGGTTGTTCGTCCCGAGGTGGAATTGATGGTAACGGCCCAGGAGATTCCTGAGCAGATCACGGTTGATCTGACCGGTCTGGAAGTGGGCGATTCGATTACCATTTCCTCGATCACCCTGCCCGGCGGCACCAAGCCGACCATCGACCGTGACTTTGTGATTGCCACATTGTCAGCACCTTCCAGCCTGCGTTCGGCCGGTGATGACGACGATGATGCCGATACAGGTGTCAATGCAGATGCAGCACCCGAGGGTGATGCCGAGACCACAGCCGAATAATAAGGCCTGTACCACAGTACTTTCGACCAAACGGGGCCCTATCGGGGCCCCGTTTCAGATTGTTGACAAAGGTCAGAGAGAGGTGCGAGCTTTATGAGGCCGCTACCTAGTCGGAAATAGGCTGAACATCTTGTGGTGTGTGATTGGCAACTTGTTCGTGGATTAGCGCCTTGCGCAGGGGTTTGGTCAGGTAATAGTCCAGCCCGGCGGCAAGAATGCCGTCTTCGTCGCCGTCCATTGCGTGGGCTGTCAGGGCAACGATGGGAATGTGGCCGCCAGTTTTGGCTTCCAATTTGCGAATTTCACCAGTTGCCTCTTTGCCGTCCATTTTGGGCATGGAAATGTCCATGAAAATCATATCCGGCTCAAACTCCTGAAACGCCGCTACGGCCTCAATCCCGTTGTTGGCGAACTTGATTTCGATGTTCAGGGTTTTGACCATTTTGCGGAATACCAGTTGATTGGTCTTGTTGTCTTCGGCGGCAAGTACGCGCATCAGGCGCAAAGGTTCGGGGCCGGTTGGCGGTTCAACAGAGGGCGTTTCGGGGCCAGTGGTATCAGGTTCTGAACTCACTGGGCCATCAGCTGGGTGAGTGTCAACAAACCCAATATGGAGCCGACGCCTTGGCGCCTCAGAGCTGGGCTTGCCGGGAAGTTCAGGCGGCGATTTTTCAAGCAATTCCGGTTCTAACGGCCCGGTCAGTTTTGCGGCCTCCGGTTCTGGCTCAACCGAGGCCTCTGGTTCGGGGTCGGACGTCTCTTGCAAACCAGTCATGAAACCAATTGTTTCGGTATCCAGCGGGTATTGCAGATTGGCCAAATGCTCAAACAACCCGGAGCGGGCGACTGGTTTTTGCATGATGCCTTGCAAAAACCTGCGGGCAGGATCGTTTTGGGCAAAGCCGGGGTTGGCGCTTAGCAGCAAAACCGGCATATTCAGCCAACCCGCCCCGCGCAGCGCCTCGGCCAGTTCCAAACCATCCATATCGGGCATATTATGCTCGCTCAGGACCAGGCCGATGTCGTTGGTCATCGCCGCCAACGCGGCTTTTCCCGACCGGCAGGGTGTGACCTTAAGGCCCAATTGCTCCATCTGTTTTTGCAAAATTTCGCGGTTGGCGTCTTCGTTGTCGACCAGCAGAACCTGACGCAAATCCTCGGGCAGTTTTGGCGGCTTCGGCTGAGGCCCATCGGCAGCGGGCAGGTTGATTCGGAACCCAAAGCAAGAGCCCTTGCCCTCTTCGCTGTCGACCCAGACAGTGCCGCCCATCAGTTCAATCAGACGCTTGGAAATGGCCAGACCCAGGCCCGTTCCTTCAAACTGACGGTTGCGTTCATCTTCAACCTGATTGAATTCACCAAAGATGTGCTGGACTTTATCTTCGGCGATGCCAATGCCGGTGTCTTCGATGGTAACGTGAATTGAGCAATCTTCGCCGGGCCCACCCGGAATGCCAGTCACTTGGATAAGTACATGCCCCTCAGGGGTAAATTTGACTGCATTGCCCACCAGATTGGTCAGGATTTGCCGCAAACGCCCGGGATCACCCACCAGACGGGTCGGCAGGAACATGTCGTAATCAACCAGCAGCGGCAGGCCTTTGTCGCGCGCCGTTGATTGCAGCAGCATGACCACCTCGTGGATACAACGTTCAAAATCAAAGGTATCAGGGTGCAAAACCAGTTTATCGGCCTCGATCTTGGAATAATCCAACACATCGTTGATGATGACCAGCAACGCCTCGCCCGAGTTCTTGATGGTGTTGGCGTAAAGCAGTTGCTCTTCGTCCAGTTCCGTATCAGTCAGCAATTCGGCCATGCCGACCACACCGTTCATTGGCGTGCGAATTTCATGACTCATGTTGGCAAGGAATGCCGATTTGGCCCGATTGGCGGCCTCGGCATTTTTACGCTCAGCCTTGAGTTGTTCTTCGTATCGCACAGTAGGGGTGATGTTCAGCGCCAGGCTGACCACATCGCCACCCTGGCCGCGTTGGTCGATCAGCTTGATATATTCGTCGTTCCACAGCCTGATCACGATCGGTTCCGGGTTCGGCTCACACCAGCGTTCGGTCATTTTGGCGCGCCATTTGTCGGGGTTCAGGTCCTCGGTATTGACCAGCCCTTCGTCGGTCATCAGTTGCAGGATGCGCATGTAATTCACGCCTGGAATCACCTCTTCCAGATCGTCGAACAGGGCCAGATAGGCGGTATTTGCGCCGATCAGCATGTTATCCGTATCAAAAAAGGCGAATCCGTCCTGGATCGTCTGGATTGAATGCCAAAGGCGGCGCTCGGCGATCTCGACCTTTTCGTTGGCCAGTGACAGGTCGGATTTGACCCGTTCGTTTTCGTGGCGGACGTTTGCGACTTCATCGCGGATTGTGTCAGCTTCGGCCTGGGTTTCGCCGATTCGTTTGGTCAGCGCCAAAGCGTGACGCCCCAGCTTGCGATTCGCGGCCGAAAGCTCTGCCTGCTTCAGCTCAAGCAGACGTTCAGCGGCCAGACGCGACCGCCGCTCCTGAGATAGTTTGTTGGCAAGACTCATGCCGGCCGCTCCACCCGCGCCCGGGATGGGCGTGGTTCCTTGGAGGTCAACATCCCTCAACCCCGTGAATAAGTGTTTAAGGCGGTGGAAATTGCGGGAATCGTTGCATTGAGGGTCGTGCCCATGCGACCCTGTGGACAAATCAGGAGGAACGGTATGCAGCGTTTTATGCACAAAATCATTATTCTAACAGTAACCTTATTGACCATGACCCACAGCGCAACAGCCCGTGATGCGGTGCCGGGATTCAGATTCGTCGCCACGCAGGACATGGATTTCTATGGATCTGATCTTGATGCGTTGTTTGATACTGATCTGCCCAGCTGCATACAGGCCTGCGCCAGCAACACCAGTTGTTCGGCGTTTACCTTCAACAGTCGCTCGGGCGCTTGTTTTCCGAAAAGTACGGTCAGCGACAAGACACCTTACACCGGTGCTTTGTCAGCCGAAAAAGTACCGACCAATCCCAGGGTTCTGCGCAAAGGCGCAACGCGTGCGGCTGATCTTGAGTTTCTGGGGGGGCGGACAATTCAGCAGGCTTATGTGCAGGCCCGCGATCTTGGATTGCTGCACCGGGCCAATGGTCGTGACCTTAAAGGCGCGCTGAGTGCGGCACGTGGACTGGTGGCGGCGGGTAACATAACACAGGCGATGCGGTGGACCGGCGTGGCAGTCTCGCTTAGCGACCGGGGTGATCTTTGGGCCGAATACGCACGGCTGTTGTTGGCAATCAAGACCGATGATTCCGGGCGGCAGGCCAAGTATGAACAGCGTGCGGTGAATGCGTCCGTGAACGCCTATTTGCGCGGCAAAGGCAAAGGTGCGCGGGTGTCGGCGCTGATGATCATGTCCCAGGCCCTGGAACAGACCCGGCGCGGGCGGGCGATGATCCCGGCATTGCGGTTGGCCAGCTCGATCCAGCCGCGTCAGGGTATTGACGATGCTTTGGACGTGGCGATTGGCAAATACGGCTTTCGTATTGCCGAAAGTATGGTCGAGAGCGATTCTGCCGCACCACGTATCTGCGCCGAATTCACCGACCCGCTGATCAAAACCGGTGTCGATTATGAGACCTATGTGCGTCTGCCTGATCCGTCGATGGTGGTGCAGGCGTCGGGCAATCAACTGTGTGTTGATGGGGTCAAGCACGGCGAACGTTATCGCATCACCTTTCGGCGCGGGTTGCCTGCGGCCAATGGCGAGGTGCTGCACAAGGACGTGGAACTGACCCATTATGTGCGCGACCGCAGCCCCAGCGTTCGGTTTCCGGGGCGGTCTTATGTCCTGCCGAAATCTGCCGATGCGGCCTTGCCGGTCGAAAGTGTGAACCTGACCAAGCTGGACCTGCGTCTGCGCCGTGTCAGTGATCGCAACCTGTTGCGCGCGGTACAGGACGGATATTTTGGCCGCCCCCTGTCGCAGTGGCAGGATCAGACGTTCGCCAGCGAGATCGCCGAAGAGGTCTGGGTGGGTACGGCTGACGTCAGTAGCGAGTTGAACCGCGATATGATCACCCGCCTGCCGATGGGAGAGGCAATTGCCGGACAACCGGCGGGCATCTATGCGCTGACCGCGCGTATTCCGGGCGCTGACCCTTACGAAGATGCAGGGGCGACGCAGTGGTTTGTTCTGTCCGATCTTGGGCTTAGCAGCATGTCCGGCACCGATGGGCTGCACGTTCAGGTGCGCGGGCTTTCGGATGCCCAGACAAAGGCCGGGATCGAGGTAACTTTGATCTCGCGCGCCAATGCGGTGCTGGGCCAGGCGGTGACGGATAGCGATGGTTATGTCGTATTCGAACCGGGTCTGACCCGAGGCACGGGTGGGTCGGAACCGGCATTGGTTCTGGCCAAACAGGGTGACATTGATCTTGGGTTCCTGTCACTGACCGACCCAGGCTTTGACCTGTCGGATCGCGGCGTCGAGGGGCGCACGCCTGCGGGACCGGTCGATGTGTTCCTGACCACCGATCGCGGGGCATACCGCGCGGGCGAGACAATTTACGCCACGGTTCTGGCGCGCGACACCCGTGCGAATGCCATCGAAGGCCTGCCGCTGACGGCCATCCTTAGTCGGCCTGACGGGGTTGAATATCGACGCCGCGTATCGGATGGTGGCAACGTGGGCGGGCATGTGTTTGCCATGCCCGTAGGCCTGAGCGTCCCGCGAGGCACATGGCGGTTAGAGATCAAAAGCGACCCCAAAGGGGCGGCACTGGCCAGCCGGACCATATTGGTCGAGGATTTCCTGCCGGAACGCATCGACTTTGACATGTCCCTGCCAGACGCGCCGTTGCGGGCCGGCGACAGCCCCTTGCTGAGCATTGATGCGCGGTATCTGTTCGGCGCACCGGGCGCGGATCTGAGTATCGAAGGGCAATTGACCCTGCGCGCGGCGTCCGAGATTGCCGAATGGCCGGGTTACCGGTTTGGTCGCTATGACGCGCAAGGTACGTCGCAAGGCACCTATTTTGGCGACACCCGCACCGATGCCCGCGGCAAGGCGGTGGTGGCGCTTGATCTGCCGGTTGGTCTGGTCGAAGGTCAGCCATTGGAAGCGTTGATCGTGGCGCGTTTGGCGGATGGGTCTGCCCGTCCGGTTGAACGGCGTCTGACAGCACCGGTGCGGCCCGCAAAGCCGGTTATCGGCATCAAGCCGTTGTTTGACGATGTGGTAAGCGAAGGCAGCGATGCCGCGTTTGAGGTGATTGGCCTGCGGCCTGACCTGACAACCACGGCGATGCAGGTGAACTGGACCCTGAACCGGGTCGAGCGGCATTATCAGTGGTATCAGATTTACGGCAACTGGAACTGGGAGCCGACAACCCGGCGCACGCGGATTGCCAAGGGCACGGCGATGTTGGGCGACACACCTTTGACACTGTCACAGCCGGTTGACTGGGGCCGGTATGAGCTGGTGATCGAACGTGAAGATGGCGAATATACCTCGGCAGCGGTTGATTTCTATGCGGGCTGGTATGTTTCGGCCGATGCGTCTTCGACGCCTGACCGGCTTGAGATGTCATTGGACCGCGACAAATATCAACCCGGTGATACCGCGCGCTTGCGGATTGTGTCACGCAACGCAGGAAGTGCGATGATCACGGTCATGTCGAACCATGTGATCGAGCGGCAAGCGGTCAGTGTTGCGGCAGGCGAGACTGTGATCCCGTTGCAAGTGACAGGTGATTGGGGCGCCGGGGCTTATGTTTCGGCCACGGTTATCCGGCCGATGGATGTGGCATCGGGCCAGAACCCGGCCCGCGCGATGGGCATTGCCCACGCGAGCGTGGAACAGCCGGGCAAACGGTTGGCTGTATCCATCGACGTGCCCGAGGTGGCCGATCCACGTCAGACCGAGCGGGTTCGGGTTACTGTGACCGGCGCCGAAGAAGGCCAGGAGGTTTGGCTGACATTGGCGGCGGTTGATCTTGGCATTCTCAACCTCACCGGCTTTAAATCGCCGGACCCCAAAGGGCATTTCTATGGCCAAAGGCGTCTGGGGATGGAATTGCGTGACGTTTATGGCCGTCTGATCGACGGCATGAACGGGGCGATGGGGGTGGTGCGTTCTGGCGGCGACGAGGCAAACGGTCAGAACCTGCAATCTCCTCCGCCGACGCAGGAATTGATGTCGACGTTCAGCGGCCCGGTCAGGGTTGGTGCGGGTGGCGCGGCGTTTGTGAACATCGACCTGCCGGCCTTCAACGGTACGGTGCGTCTGATGGCTGTGGCCTGGTCGGGCAAGGCCGTGGGCCAAGGCGAAATTGACATGCTGGTGCGCGATCCGGTGGTTGTCACCGCCAGCCTGCCACGTTTTCTGGCCCCCGGAGACAGCAGCCGTATCCGGCTGGATATTGTCCATGCCGATGGGCCAACAGGTCAGATGCAGCTGGCGGTGTCGGCGGTGGGAACCGGGCTGACCCTTGGCGCAAACTTCAGTACTGGGCCTGCATCCTTTACGCTGACAGACGGCGGCAAGGCGACGTTTGAAATTCCGGTTTTGGCCGGAATTGTTGGCGATCCGTCGGTCGAGATCAAGCTGACCACACCGGATGGCCGCACCCTGACCCAGGTGGTGAACCTGTCGGTGCGTGCCAATGATCCGGTTGTGGCTTTGACCAGGCGGTTCTCGCTGGGTGCAGGCAACAGCTTTCTGCTAAGCAAGGATGTTTTTGCTGGTTTGCGCAAGGGCACCGGGCGGGCCATTGTTTCAGCCGGGCCTTTGGCCAAATTTGACGCGCCGGGTCTGTTGGCGGCGTTGGACCACTATCCTTACGGCTGCACCGAACAGGTGACGTCCAAGGCGATGCCGCTGCTGTATCTGGCGTCAGTCGCCGAAGCCTCGGGGCTGGGCAACGGTCCGGCAGTTCAGGCGCGTATTGATGCCGCGATTGCCAAGGTACTGACCCGTCAGGCAAGCAATGGTGCGTTTGGTCTGTGGCGGGCGGACTCAGGGGATTTTTGGCTGGATGCTTATACCAGTGATTTCCTCAGCCGGGCACGGGCCGAAGGGCATATCGTGCCGGATCAGGCGTTCCGTCTGGCGATGGACAACCTGCGCAATCAGGTCAATTATTCGCCGGACTTTGATTCGGGTGGCGCAGATATCGCCTATGCAATGATGGTGCTGGCCCGTGAAGGTGCGGCGGCGATGGGTGATCTGCGCTACTACGTTGACGTCAAGGGTGGGGCATTCGACACGCCCTTGGCAGCGGCACAAATGGGGGCGGCACTGGCGTCTTACGGCGACCAGGTGCGGGCGGATGAAATGTTCCGGCGCGCGTCGGTCCTGATTGCCGGGCAACGTGACGACAAACCTTATTGGCGGGCGGATTACGGCACCCATTTGCGCGATGTTGCCGGGGTTCTGGCACTGGCGGCCGAAGCAGGCAGCGATGTGATTGATCAGGTCAGCTATTCCAATCGCCTGTCGCGCGCCGGTTCCCGCCTGTCAACGCAGGAATCGGCCTGGACCCTGATGGCAGCGCAGGCCTTGATCAAATCGCCCGAGCAATCGGGATTGCGGGTCAATGGCGCGCCGGTCAAAGGCCCGTTTGTGCAGGTGTTGGAAGATGACGAAGCCCTTCAGGCCTTGGAGATAACCATGGCCAACGGGCGCGATACCGACATCACCCTGACCACCATCGGCGTGCCCGAAGTGGCCCCCGCTGCTGGCGGCACCGGCTATACCATTGAGCGGCGTTATTACACGATGGAAGGCAAGCCGATTGAGACCATGAAATTCACCGTCGGCGAACGGTTTGTGACGGTTCTGGTGGTCAAACCGCACGAAGACTATGGCGCGCGTCTGATGATCGACGACCCGCTGCCTGCGGGGGTTGAGATCGACAACCCCAACATGCTGCGTTCGGGCGATATCCGGGCGCTTGATTGGTTGAAACCATCGTTCACCCAACACACTGAATTCCGCTCGGACCGGTTTTTGGCGGCGGTCGATTCAACTGGTAACAGCCAGGTAACGCTGGCCTATGTGGCACGGGCCGTCACACCGGGTGAGTTCCACCACCCGGCGGCTTCGGTTGAGGATATGTATCGCCCGCGCTTTCGCGCCCGTACAGATACGGGCCGGGTGATCGTCAGCGAATGAAGCGATTTGGGTTGATCGCGGTTGCGCTGACGCTGTTTGTGGCGGCATTGCTGCGCGACAGCGTGGACAACTGGATTGACGCTACGATTCTGCCGCTGACTTTGGCCGAGGTGTCGACCGAGGTGCGCGACCGTAACGGAGCATTGCTGCGGGTTTACCAGGTCGGCAATGGCATGTGGCGGCTGGCGCCACAGGCGGGCCGGGTTGACCCGGATTTCATTGCCATGCTGGTGCGGTACGAGGATAAACGGTTCTGGACCCACGTCGGCGTTGATCCGCTGGCGATGCTGCGTGCGGCAGGGCAGGCGATTTGGCAGGGGCGTACGGTTTCGGGTGGGTCAACGCTGACCATGCAGGTGGCGCGCCTGTTGGAGGATGGCAGCACCGGGCGCTGGGCCGGTAAACTGCGCCAGATAAGGGTGGCTCTGGCGCTGGAACGCAGGCTGGGCAAGGCGCGCATACTTGAGCTTTACCTGACACATGCGCCTTATGGCGGCAACCTGGAAGGCATCCGCGCGGCGACATTGGCGTGGTTCGGCAAGGAACCGCACCGCCTGACCCCGGCGCAATCGGCCTTGTTGGTGGCATTACCGCAATCGCCAGAGACCCGACGCCCTGACCGGTATCAACCACACGCCCGCGCGGCACGGGACCGGGTTTTGGCGCGGATGTTGGCACAGGGTATGTTGGATAGTGAAAAGGTCGAGGTTGCCCGGCACGCCAGGCTGCCGGGCCAGATGCGTAGTTTCCCCCGGTTGGCGGCGCATCTGGCGGATCGGGCGCGCGCCACGCACCCTGATGCGCCGCGTCATGATCTGACGATTGACGGGGATATCCAGGCCAAGATGGAAAGGTTGATCCGCGAGGCCGCTTTGCGGGCAGGGACACGTCTTTCGGCGGCGATGATTGTGGCGGATCACCATAGCGGTAAGATCATCGCTTCGGTCGGGTCGCCCGGGTTTGATGGGACGGACCGGCGGCAGGGGTTCGTCGATATGACACGCGCCATCCGGTCGCCCGGATCAACCCTGAAGCCGCTGATTTATGGGTTGGCGTTCGATCAGGGGCTGGTGCATCCCGACACCCTGATACGCGACGCGCCGGTACGATTTGGCCGCTATGCACCACGCAATTTCGACGGGCAGTATCGCGGCGATATACGGGTGCGGGAGGCTTTGCAGATGTCCCTGAACATTCCGGTGGTGAAACTGACCCATGAACTTGGCCCGGCCCGGCTGATGGCGGCTATGCGCCGGTCTGGCGCTGACGTGCGCCTGCCTGGCGGCGCGCCGGGGCTGGCCGTTGCATTGGGCGGCGTAGGGATAAGCCTGCATGATCTGGTACAGCTTTTTGCCGGGTTGGCACAGGGGGGGCGCAGTGTGGGGCTTTATGCCGGGACTGGCGCGGGTGGCGGTGATACCGCACGTCTGATTTCAGAGGTTGCGGCCTGGCAGGTGGGTAATATCCTGTTGGGGGCGACACCGCCCGCAGGCGCACCTGCGGGCAGTGTGGCGTTCAAAACCGGCACCTCTTACGGGCATCGTGACGCCTGGGCGATTGGCTTTGACGGCACGCATGTGATCGGGGTCTGGATGGGGAGGGCGGATGGCACACCGGTACCGGGGGCGTTTGGAGGTGAGTTGGCGGCACCGGTATTATTCGAGGCCTTTGGCCGTCTGAAATCCACGTTTGAACCCTTGCCGCCCCCACCCCCTGCCACCTTGATCCTGAGTGCCGCAGAATTGCCGACCCCATTGCGCCGGTTCCGCCCCCGCGATGCGGTGTTCGAAGAACCGGTGGACGCGCCAAGGCTGACCTTTCCACCAGACGGCGCGCGCATGGCTTTGATGGGCAGCACTTTGACGGTGAAGCTGCGCGGCGGGACGGCACCGTTTGCCGTTTTGGCAGATGGGCGTCCTTTGGTGGCAGGGCAACACCTGCGTGAATTTGATGTGCCCAGCCCGGGGGTCGGGTTTTCGACCCTGGTGGTGGTGGATGGCAAAGGCCGGTCTGATCGGGTTCAGGTGCGTCTGGATTGAACAACAACAGCTCCTCAAGCCCGTTGGGCTTTCCTCGCAGCCTTTACGGCATTTCTCGTTCAATTTGGATCACTGTATCACTTTGACCCGCGAGGCGGGGTTTGAGAATCAAACGCGTTCGCGGGTCAAGGTAATTCAACTCGAACGCGAAACGCTTTAACGTCGCCCTTCACGCATCCAGCCAGTGATGATAAACGCCGAGGCGATCAACAGGACCAGCCAGACCGGCAACAGCGGCGTTTGTGTCACGTCAAGCGTTTCATAAGCCCCACGCGGCGTCAGCCCGATCCAGCCACGCCCCGACGCAGGCCGCCCGGCGCGGACATTGCGCACCGTTGGCAAGCCGTCTTCAAGCCGAAAGATACCACCACGCAGGGGGGCGATGACCGGCTGGAACAAGGCCGGGGTGGCGATGGTGTCTTCGAATTCTCTTGGTGCTGCCGGGCCAAGGCCGATGACGGCCTTTTGCGCGCCCTCAGCCAACCGGTAAAGCCCAATTTCCGGCCCGTCATAAAGCGTTTCGAACCGGCCGGGGGTGATCTCGTTCAGGGTCAACTCAACACTCTGGCCATCTGGGCGGGTCACAGTCACCGGTCCAACACTTTCCGACAACGTGCTGCGGATGATGCGCATGGTCTGGCCCGTGGCCTCGGCCCATAACGCCTCTTCCTCAAGTTCCGGTTCTTTCATCATCCAGTGGGCCAACCGGCGCAGCAACTCTAACTGCGGTCCACCGCCTTCGTAGCCACGGCTCCAAAGCCAGGCGTGATCGGACGCCAGCAATGCCACGCGCCCTTCGCCTACCCGGTCGAGGATCAGCAACGGCCGGCCTTCAAACCCGGTCATCACGATTGAGCCTTTGTCCGGTTCCACATCAATCTGACGCAGCCAACTGCCCCAGTTGTCAGCATTGGGCAGGTTGGTTGTTACCGGGTGGCGCATCCCAAGGTCGGTGACTTTGGGTTTATAGCGGTCCTCGATCACCCGGGCACTGGGTTGGGCCGGTATGACCCGACCGAGCGGAGAGCGGAACAGGCTGTCAGCACTGGCGAAATCCGGCCCGGCAGCAATCAGGACCGCGCCGCCCTTGGCGACATATTCCGACACATTGTCGAGGTAGATGGCCGGCAGGATGCCACGGCGTTTATAGCGGTCAAAGATGATCAGATCAAATTCGTCGATCTTTTCCAGGAACAACTCGCGGGTTGGGAATGCGATCAGCGACAGTTCATCCACCGGCACGCCGTCCTGCTTTTCCGGCGGCCTGAGGATGGTAAAATGCACCAGATCGACGGAACTGTCGGATTTGAGCAGATTGCGCCAGGTCCGCCCGCCGGCGTGGGGTTCGCCCGACACCAAAAGCACCCGCAACCGGTCGCGCACACCGTTCATCTGGATCAGGGCAGTGTTGTTGCGGTTGGTGATTTCGCCGTCCTGTTCGGCCACCAGAAACTGGATCACGTTGCGCCCGCCATGGGGCAGCGATACCGGCAGTTCGATGTCCTGACCGACCGGCACATTGAAGCGTTCCGGCGGTTGCCCGTCGATTGATATTTCCAGGGTGGCAAGGGGTGGCGTGGTCGGGACATTCCCACTGTCCTCGATGCGGATGGTCAGGGTCACCGGCTCGCCGATGATGGCAAAGGCCGGGGCGTTGCGGACAATAAGGCGGCGATCCCAGTCGGATTTCTGGCCACTTAGCAACAGGTGCAAAGGCGCCGGCAGGTCCGGCGTGCGGGCCATATCATGCACCTGACCGTCGCTTAGTACGATGATCCCGGCGATCCGGGCACTGGGTTCTTCGGCCAGGGTTTCAGAGAGAACCCGCATCAGGGCTGTACCGGTATCGCCTTCACCATCGGGCACCTGCACCCGTCTGACTTCGGTATTGGCACGGGCGGCAAGGGTCGCGGCCATTGCTTCACCTGCCTGGAGCATTTGATCGGGGCGTTCGCCCAGAGATTGGCTCGCACTTTGGTCTATCATCATCACCACGATGTCGGTCAGCGCCAAGCGGTCCTCGACCTGATAGACCGGGCCGGACAGGGCCGCCACCAGGGCGATGGCCGCCATTGCCCGCCAGGCCCAACCGGCCAGACCACGCCACAGCGCCAAAAGTATCCCGGCCAGCGCCAAAGCGGCAATTACGGCCAGCACAGGCCAGGGGATCAACGGGTCAAACATCACAGTTGCGGTCATTGGCCCAACCTGTCGAGCAAAGCAGGCACATGCACCTGATCGGATTTGTAATTGCCGGTCAGGACGTGCATCACCAGGTTGACGCCAAAGCGATAGGCGATTTCACGTTGCCGGTCGCCTGCAAAACCGCGTCCGACCGGCAGCAGGGGTCGCCCGTCGCGGTTCGTGGCCCAGGCCCCGGCCCAGTCGTTGCCGCCGATAACCACTGGCGTTACTCCGTCGTTGAGATTGCGAAACGGCATGCCTTCGGCCTGTTCGGCATTCGGCGGGGCGGCTTCGACCCAGACATCGCGGCTGTTGTGGCGGCCGGGGAAATCCTGCAACAGATAAAACGTGCGGGTCAGGACGTGATCATTGGGCAATGGCTCCAGCGGTGGAATGTCCAGTGGGGCCGCCAGTTTTTGCAACATCCGCCCGTTCGGGCTGGCGGTGCCAAAACTGGCGATGTTACTGTCGCGGGTATCAAACAGGATCAGCCCCCCCGAGCGCAGATAGGTGTTCAGCTTGCCATAAGCCTGCGCCGAGGGCACGGGCTGGTCCGGCGTGATCGGCCAGTAGAGCATCGGAAAGAACGCCAGTTCATCGCGTTCAAGGTCAACGCCCATGGGGGTCGACGGTTCAATCGAGGTGCGAAAAAACAGGGTGTCGGACAGGCCCTGTAGACCGGCCCTTGCAATATCATCGACCTGTTGGTTGCCGGTCATCACATGCGCCAGAACCAGTTCGGATGTGGCAGCAACGGCATGCCGTGTATCTTGCTGTGCCTGCACCCCGTCAGCCGGTATCACCACCAGCCCACAAACAATCAAACCCGCAACCCGCCGGGCCAGCCCAAGCCGCCCGGTCAGGGCCAATGACGCCACCACATCCAGCGCCAGCAACGCCAGCGCCAGCCCAAGCAACCAACCGCCCAGCAGCACCTCGCGGGCCACAACCAACCCTTGCACCGATATTCGGGCAGGCCAGCTGGCGCTGACCAGGCTGGCGTCAACACCCAGCACATTGCGTGCCAGCACACGGTCTGCGCTGCCGTAAATCCCCGGTCGCAGGTCCGGCCCCGCCGGGGCCTCGGCCAGATCAGGCCCCGCCACACCCGGCAGGTTAGCCCCGTCAATCAATGTGCCAAAGCCGTTAAGAACCTCGACCGGTCGCCAGGTGGTGCCTTGCAGGTCAGCCGCCGCAGGTGGTTTGGCCGACGACGATACCGCCAGCCGTTCCAGCATTTCCACAAACAGCCCCGACAAGGGCAGGTTCGACCATTCGGCATTGGCAGTGACATGAAACAACACAACCTGCCCCTGCCCCAGCGATTTGCGCGTCACCAACGGGGTGCCGTCGCTTAACGCCGCAATCACCCGGTCGGCCAGCGTCGGGTCAGGTTGCGCCACCACTTGCGAGGTGACGCGCACATCATCCGGAACCCTCAGCCCGAAAAACGGCGAACCTTCGCTAAAGGGCGCCAGTTCCTTTGGCTCTCCCCAGGACATGGCCCCGCCAACGCTGCGCCCACCGGCCCGCAGGCGCACCGGCATCAGCGGGTGTTCGTCCGCCCGGCTAAGATCGCTTGCGGCCATTCTTGGACCGGCAAAGCGCAGCAACATGCCGCCCGCTTCGACCCATTCAATCAGCGCGGTTTCTTCGGTGCCCGACAGGCTGGCCACATCGGCCAGAACAATCACGTCCGGGTTGGCCGGGATCAGGTCCGGGATCGCCCCTTCCAGCAGATCCGCACTGGGCACCAGCGCCTGATTAAGGTAGTGCAGCGGCGACAACAGTTCCAATCCTTCGCGGTCGTCCCGCCCGGCAATCATCGCCACTTCGCGCCGCCGCAGGCCATCGTCGGCCAGGCTTGTGGCGCCAGCCGATTTCTGGCCCTGTATCTCAAACCCGGTGATCCTTGCGCGCAGTTCAGCAGGCAACGCCAGAATGGTTGTCGCCTGAACCTCGCCCGCCATGAAACGCGCCGGAACCTTGGCCAGAACACGCGCAATCCCTGCCGGATCGCGCCCTTGTGCCAAAACCGTCACCTCACGTGCCGGACCTGCAACAGAGCGCAGGGCATTCAACTCAATCGCACCATCGACGATTTGCGCCGGGGTCAGGCCCAGAACCGCGCCGACACCTTGAAACACCGTAACATCGCCGCGCGCTTCCAACGTCTTCAGCAACCGTTCACGCCCATCATAATCCAGCCCGTCACCAAGCCAAAAACTGTCAAAGTTGGCGTCAATAGTACCGATTGAGGCAATCACCCTGTCAATCTGTTCACCCGTTGGCTGCCATGCCTCAGGTTCCAGCCCGGCCAAACGGTCCCGCCATACATCCGCCGATTGAAACACCACTTCGTCCGGCGCGCTGAGCCTGAGAACCGCCACCGCCCGCCCATTGTGTCCCGCCTTGGCCAGTTGCGCATCCATCAGGCCCATGCGTCCCTTCCACCGGGTCGCCCCGGCCCAGGTGGCATCCAGAACGATCAATAGCGGCCCATCGCCGCCCTTGTCGGTGGATGGGTTCAGAACCGGGCCGGCCAGCCCGACAATGATCGCCGCCACCGCCAGCAGGCGCAGCAGCAGCAGCCACCAGGGGGTGCGGTCGGATACTGTTTCGTCGTCTTGCAGGCCCAGCAACAGGGTGACACCGGGGAACACCTCGCGCTTGGGCGCGGGTGGGATGGCGCGCAGCAGCAACCAAAGGACTGGCAAGGCCAACAGGCCCAGCAACAGCCAGGGTGTGATGAAACCGATGCCGGCCAGGGCCGTCATTGTCTGCCCCCGTCCAAGGCGCGGTACAGCCACAACAACGCCGATTGCGCGCTGTCACCGGTGTGGTGCTGGCCGAACTGCCAGCCGGTTGCGCGGGTCAGTTGCGTCAGCTCATCGCGTCGCGCGGCCAGCCGGTCAAGATACCTGTCACGCAGATCCCGCGCTTTCAGGGTTTCATGCGCAAGGCCGCCGCCGACACTTTGAAATATGGTTCGACCGCGATAGGAAAACTGTTCTTCCTCGGGGTCCAGCACTTGCAACAACACGCCCCGCACACCGCGATCGGCGGCTTTGGTCAGGGCCAGTGTTACTTCGTCCAGATTGCCAAAGAAATCCGAAATGAACAAAGCCCGCGAATGCGGCGTCATCGCCCTATGTTCAGGCGGGGCATATTCATCCGGGGTATCAATCGCAAAGGCATCGGCCAGCCGCAAAATCTGGGCATTGCCGCGCCTTGGCGGCAAGGACGTGCCGGTCAGCCCAACCCGTTCGCCGCCCCGCACCAACAGGATGGCGATGGCCAGCGCCAACAGGCGGGCGCGGTCGATCTTGGGCGGCAATGACGCCTGCGAGGCAAACCGCATCGACGCACCCTGATCGACCCAAAGCATCACCGACTGGGCAATCTGCCATTCCCGTTCACGCACATACTGCATGTCACCCCGGGCCGAGCGCCGGTGATCAATCATCCGCTTGCTGTCGCCAATCTGGGCCGGGCGGTATTGCCAGAAATCATCACCCATCCCGGCCCGCCTGCGCCCGTGTTCCCCCAACAGAACGGTCCCGGCCAGATGCTCGGCCTTTGCCAGCAATGGTGGCAGGCGGCTGGCCTCGCCCTCAGAGCGCTCCCGTAAAGAGGGGTTCGTGTTCACGCGGCAGCCTCGGCTCTGCTGGTCAACGCAGCCGTGGTTGTTTCGATCAGGTCAGCCAGGCTGTCGCCCCGCGCCCTTGCTGCAAAATTCAGCGCCATCCGGTGGCTTAGCACCGGGCGGGCCATGTCGATGACATCTTCGGCGTTGGGTACCAACCGCCCTTGCAACAAGGCCCGTGCGCGCACCGTCATCATCAACGCCTGCGAGGCGCGCGGCCCCGGCCCCCAGGCCACGGTTTCGCGCACCCGCTCTGATACGCCCGGTTCCTCGGGGCGAAAGGCACGCACCAGATCAAGGATCATCTCGACCACCGATTCTCCGACCGGCATGCGCCTAAGCAACGTCTGCGCCGCCAGCAATTCACCCGGTTCAAATACCTGGGTTGCCTCCAGTTCGTCTATGCCGGTTGTGGCCATCAAAATGTCACGCTCGGTTTCACGGGATGGGTAATCCACATCGACCTGCACCAAAAACCGGTCCAGCTGGGCCTCGGGCAAGGGGTAGGTGCCTTCTTGTTCAATCGGGTTCTGGGTGGCCAAAACGTGGAATGGTGCGTCCAGCGGCCGATCTTCGCCCGCAACGCTGACCATACGTTCCTGCATCGCCTGCAACAGGGCCGATTGGGTGCGGGGGCTGGCGCGGTTGATCTCATCGGCCATCAGCAACTGGCAAAACACCGGCCCGGGCACAAAGCGAAAGCTGCGTCGCCCATCGGCGTCTGTATCCAGAACCTCGGACCCCAGAATATCGGCAGGCATCAGATCGGGCGTGAACTGGATGCGGTTGCCATCCAGCCCCATCACCGTCGACAGGGTTTCAATCAAAAGCGTCTTGCCAAGACCAGGCAAGCCGATCAGCAAGGCATGACCACCGCACAGAAGGGCGGTCAGGGTCAGATCGACCACCCTTTCCTGACCGATGAAACGCCGGGTGATGGATGCCTTGGCTTCGGCCAACTTTTCTTCCAGCGCCTCGATTTCGGCGACAAGAGCGTCAGGATCGGACATGACTTTCCTTTCATGGGGCGTATATAGTGCCAGTGTAGTTGTATCGTGCCGGGAAGGAATGACAAACGCAATGAGTGGACAAAATACTGTTACCCCCTCGGCTGAGGGCATTGCCGCCGCTGTGCGGGCTTCCAAGGGGCGGGGATTGCCGCCGGTTCACCTGTGGAACCCCGAGTTTTGCGGCGATCTGGACATGCGAATCGCAAGGGATGGGACGTGGTTCTACCTTGGCACGCCGATTGGCCGGTTTGAACTGGTACGGCTGTTCTCGTCGATCCTGAAATTGGAGGGGGGCAAGTATTTTCTGGTTACTCCAGTGGAAAAGGTCGGCATCACGGTTGATGATGCGCCGTTTGTGGCGGTGGACTTTGAGGCAACCGGGACGGGCGCCGACCAGGTTTTGCAGTTCACCACCCAGGTCGACGACATGGTCACGGCCGGGCCAGACAATCCGATTCGCGTGGTCCGGGATGAAGAAACGGGAGAGCCTTCGCCATATGTAATGGTCCGCGCCGGGCTGGAGGCGTTGATCGACCGCAAAAGTTTTTACCGGTTGGTCGATCTTGGGGTGCATCACGAAGGTTGGTTTGGTCTTTGGTCTTTGGGGCAGTTTTTTCGTGTCATCCCGTCGTCGGAACTGGAAGGGGTCTAACCGAAAAGCTGCGATGAAAGCCCTTCTTCAGGGCTTGAAGAGCGGCCCGTGACAAAGCGATCCTACCCGAAGGAAAACACCCGCTTCAACCAGGTCTTCCGCTCGGCAACAGGAACATGTTTGTCCAGCTCGGCCTCAATATCCGGCCCGTCAATGACCTCTCTGCCCGTTTCAGCCCGATGGAACAAAAACTCGGCAATAGGCACAATGGCATCGCGGTATTTTTGATCGGCGAAAATCTCAATTGCTGCGTCCTCAAGCTCGAACATCACCGCTTCGGAATCTTCCGCGCCACTTAAACCGGCCACCAGCTTGGCAAGCTCATCAATCCGGGCAATGTCTCCACTGCAACAGGTATTGGTGCCGCAACAGTGTTGTTCGGCGATCTGACCACCGAATAACTCGATAATCCGGTTTTCCAACATTTCGACAAATGCACCCCAATCGTTATTGGCAAACGCCTTGTCGCTGGTCAGAACCGGCGGACGCGGCAGCATCTTGACCGAGATGAGTTTCAGCCCCAGCGCGCGCGCGGTCAGCGCATGACCTGCTTCATATACGGCCAGACGATAGGTATGATCGCTGCACCGGCCTTCGGGGATATTACAAACAATGTCATCGTACATGGTGCTGGTCTATCCGAAAATTCAGTTCAGAAGGGAAACGGGCTGTTGTTGCCCCACATAAACGACATCGGGTTGGACATTGCATATGAGGCTTTGGACACGTCATAGGACATGCGGCCAACACTGCCGGCCAGGCTGTTCACCGCGTCGCCCATACCGGCGACCGATGAAGACATCGTCCCGATTGACCCGGACATGTCGCCAACCGATTCGGTCATACTACCAACTTTTTGGTTCATCTCGGACATATCAATGCTCATGGAATGGATATCGGCGACCATGACCTGTTGAATTTCGACCATCGACTTAAAGCTGTCGCTAAGTTCGACCATGATGTCGGTCATCACGAATACCTGCTGGGCCATGCCGTACATGACCCAGGTAAACACCGCCATCACGATGACGATCAGAAATGTCGAAAGGCCGATAAAACGTCCGCTGCTGGCTTTGCGGTACATGCATGGCTCCACTTCAATTCAATGACCATCTCCGGGTCAGGTTTTGGCAGGTCCGGCGAAATGTCACAATTAAACACATTCATAAATACTTATATAAATGAATGCAATCATCTCTGAACCCACATTCACATTCTGCGGGTCAAAGTGGCCAAATCAGCCTTGGTTTGGGGGGCAATGCGCAAAATGTGCGTGTGGCGGCATCAAGAAACAATGCCTAAGGGCCGCGCCATCCTGGTGCGGCCCTTGCTTGGTAAGGTTACTTCGTTGGCGCAAGCGCTGACAATCCAGTCAGAATGTCGATCGCATAGGCCAGTTGATAATCCTTTTCCCGAAGATCAGCGGCGGCTTCCGCCTTGGTGCGGTCTTCTTCGATCTGGCGAATCTCGTCTTCGGACAGGCTGTCATTGTTCAACCGGCCCCGCAAATCGGCCTCAGAGCGTCTGCTGCGCGAAGTTTTGGTTTCCTCATCCTCTTCTTCGGTCTCTGGTTTGCGGCGGGGTTGGTCAACTATGATGTCTGGCGATACACCCAACGCCTGAATCGACCGGCCCGACGGTGTGTAATAACGCGCCGTGGTCAGGCGCATTGCCCCGTCACCACGCAAAGGCATCACCGTCTGAACCGAGCCTTTGCCAAAGCTTTTGGTGCCAACAACAATCGCCCGGCGATGGTCCTGCAACGCGCCGGCCACGATTTCAGAGGCGGACGCCGATCCGCCATTGATCAGCACCACCATCGGCAAACCGCCGGCCAGATCACCGGGTGTGGCGTTAAACCGCTCGCCATCCTCGGGGTTGCGGCCCCGTGTGCTGACAATCTCGCCCGATTCAAGGAACGCGTCGGACACTCGAATCGCCTGGGTCAGCAGGCCGCCGGGATTGTTGCGCAGGTCCAGAACAAACCCGCTCACGTTTTCGATTCCGCCAGCGGCTTCGATCTGTTCTTTTATCCCGGACTCAAGGTTTGGGGTGGTTTGATCGTTGAAGGTGGTCAGGCGCAGCACCACAGTGGTGCCTTCGGTCCTGGCCCGTACCGCCGTCAGCTTGATCGTATCACGGATGATCGACACATCAAACGGCTCTGGCTCGCCTTCGCGCACTACGGTGATGATAATCTCGGTTCCGACCAGGCCGCGCATCAACTTGACTGCCTTGTCAAGGGTCAGCCCCAGAACACTTTCGCCGTCAACATGGGTAATGAAATCACCAGCTTCGATCCCGGCCTCGTCTGCCGGGGTGCCGTCGATGGGTGACACAACTTTGATAAAGCCCTCTTCCTGCGTGACTTCGATGCCCAGGCCGCCAAATTCCCCGCGCGTCTGTACCCGCATAGAGGCGGCATCTTCGGGTGAAAGATAGCTGGAGTGCGGATCAAGCGAGGTCAGCATGCCGTTGATTGCCGCCTCGATCAGATCTTTCTCGTTGACCTCCTCGACATACTGCACGCGGATGCGTTCAAAAATATCACCAAACAGGTCCAGCTGCTCGTAAATGTTGACATTGCGCGTGGATTCCTGCGCCAAAAGTGGCCCTGCCACCTGGGTTGTTGCCAAAATGCCTGCCAAAGTACCGCCAACCGCGGCCATCACGAATTTCTTCATGTTCGATTATCCATCCTTATCCGTTTGGAACCACGTTTCCGGGTCCACAGGGCTTTTGCCCTCTCTGACCTCTATATAGAGCGTTTCTGAACGATTAGTTCCAGTGCCTTCACCGCTTAGTGACACAATAGCTGTGGATTGTGCACCATTATTCGGCTCATTATTGCTGATAGCTCCGCCCATCAGCCCAACAGGAGAGCCTTCTGGAATGACCTGACCGATCTCGCCGTAGACTTCGGCCAGACCCGATAGAATAAAAAGCGTCCCCGGCTGTGGTTCCAGAATAACCACCTTGCCAAGATTCAAAAGCGGGCCTTGATAGCGGATCGTTGCCGCTGTGGGCGTTGTTACCAATGCCCGCGACCTGGTGGCCAGGATGATCCCGACGCGTTTGATCCCGGCGGCGTCCGCCTCGCCTGCGCGATGCAGGATGATGCCTTGCACGGGCAAAGGAATATTGCCTTTCAAAAGGCTGATATCCGCGCTGGTTTCGGTGATGTCGCCACTGGCAATATCACCCAGCCCGTCGGCAAAGGCATCCAGGGTATCGGTAGAGGACAGCAATATCGCCGTGCGCACCGGGTCTTCGGTGAAACGGCGCGGCAGGTCTGTGCGATCTGCAACTGCCTTGCTAAGCCGTGCGCGCGCCTGTTGAACTCCGGCCAACCCGGCTTTGAGCGTGCGCGAGGCCGCCTGCCGCAATTTCCGCAGCATCTGCATTTCTTCCAGATCATCCTTAAGTGCGGCGGCTTTGGCGGTCAGCCCCGGCGTCACCTCGGCCAGCATCATTGCGGCGCGCGCACTGCCCTGCGGGCCAGCAGGATGCAAAAGCAGCACCGGCGCGGGGGCCGATTCGATGGTCAGAAGCACCCCAAGAAGTTGGGCAATATCGCCCTCGCGGGCCTGTAACCGGCGGCTTAGCTGTGCCTCGCGGGTTGCCGCGCGGCGCACCCCGTCACGCATGGCTGCAAGACCGGCCTCATAGGCGCGCACGGTTTCGGTCAGGGCGCGCACCCGGTCACGCGCACCTTCGGCCTTGTCCAGCAGGGCGGTGGCGGATTGAAGCTGTTCGGACGCCGCAAGGGCCGCTTCGCCCGGGTCGGATTGGGCGAAAGTTGCCGCGCCCATGAGTGAAAAAAGGATGAGGGATATGCAGAACTTCATGAAATCAGGCTCGTTCCGGTCATTTCGGCTGGTGCCTCGATTTGCATCAGGTGCAACAGGGTTGGGGCCAGATCGGCCAGCCGTCCATTGTGCAATTGTGCGCCTTGTGGCCCGCCGACCAGAACCACCGGCACCGGGTTCAGCGTATGGGCTGTATGTGGCCCGCCGGTTTCGGGGTCGATCATCATTTCGCAATTGCCGTGGTCGGCGGTGACAATCATCGCGCCACCGGCCTTTTGCAAGGCCGTCACCACGCGGGTCAGCCCCCGGTCCACCGCCTCGCAGGCAAGGATTGCGGCGTTCAGGTCGCCAGTATGGCCGACCATGTCGGGGTTGGCGTAATTGGTGATGATCAGGTCATACCCGGCCTCAATCGCACCAACGAACTGGTCCGTGACCTCATCCGCTGACATTTCAGGTTTCAGGTCATAGGTCGCCACATCGGGCGATTTCGCCATGTACCGGTCTTCGCCCAGTTCGGGTTCTTCTTTGCCGCCGTTCAGAAAGAACGTCACATGCGGATATTTTTCGGTCTCAGCCAGATGGAACTGACGCAAGCCTTGCGCGGCAACCCATGCGCCCAGAGTGTGAACAATCCGAGGTTTGGGATAGACGGTCGAAATATATTCGGTATGGGCTTGGGAATATTCTGCCATGCCCAGCATTGCGGCCAATTCCGGTCTTGCACCGGTATGAAACGCATCAAAGCCGGGCTGTGCGATTGCGGCAAGAATTTCACGCACTCGGTCGGCGCGGAAATTCAGGCAGAAAATGCCGTCATTGTCTTTCACGCCGCTGTAGTCGCCGATCACCGACGGCAGGATGAATTCATCAGTTTCGTCGCGGTCATACCCCGCAAGAACCGCCGCATCGGGCGTTGCCGCCACCCGGCCCGTGCCACGTATCATGGCGTCATATGCCAGCTTTACCCGGTTCCAGCGATTATCACGATCCATAGCGTAATAGCGCCCGGTAACAGTGACAATGCGCACCTTCCCCGGCAGGCGGATTTGCAGAGCGTCGAGATACCCGTTAGCCGATTTGGGCGCTACATCACGTCCATCCGTCATCGCGTGCAAAACCACCGGCACACCCGCATCATCAATCGCTTGCGCCGCCGCGACGATATGATTGATGTGACCATGCACCCCGCCATCGGACGCCAGCCCAAGCAGATGCGCGGTGCCACCGCTTGCCTTCAGCTTGGCGATGAATGCCAGCAACGCAGGTTCCCGAAAAAATGAGCCATCCTCAATCGCCAGATCAATTTGCCCCAGGTCCATCGCCACCACCCGGCCAGCGCCAATATTGGTATGGCCCACCTCGGAATTGCCCATCTGCCCGCGTGGCAGGCCCACATCAGGCCCATGGGTGATCAGCTGCGCAGCAGGCCCCTGGGCGATAATCGCATCAAACGTCGGGGTTTTCGCCAGATACGGCGCATTGGTCCGGATGTCCGCAGAAACCCCCCAACCATCAAGAATACACAACACAACAGGCTTGGGGGCAGTCATCTTCGCGGGCTCCGCTTAAATCCTAAGTGGCCTTTTAGCCGCTGCACGGCGCAGAGTGAACCGATATTGTCACGGCTTGCTTGTATGAGAGCATGATATGCGGGAATACAGAAATGTAACGTCCCTTGGCAGTAAGGGCGACAGGATCATAACGAAGGACCGTGGCATCAATGGCCAAACTCCCTGAAATCGCCAGCCTTTGGATCGGCGGTCAGCTGTCCTGGCTGGAACAGTTGTGTCTCAAGTCATTTGCCGACGCGGGTCATCATATCACCCTGTATAGCTATGCACCCATTACCAACATCCCCGAGGGTGTTCATGCCGGTGACGCCAGCGACATTTTCCCGGGTGAGCCGATGTATAAACACGCCCGCACCGGAAGCCCGGCAATCCACGCGGATATCTGGCGGCTGCAACTTCTGAAAAAAACCAGCAAGATATGGGTCGATGCGGATATCTACTGCTATCGCCCGTTTGACTATAAATCCAGGTTTGTGTTTGGCTGGGAAAAGCCGGGGCTGGTTTGCAATGCGGTGCTTGGGCTGCCCAAAACGTCGAAAACCCTGAAGGCCCTGTTGCAGTTTTTTCAGGATGAATATGCGATCGGCCCCTGGCTGAACGATGACCTGCAAGCCGAGTTGCGGCGCGAAAAAGATGCCGGGACTCCGGTGCATATGACGCAGCAGAATTGGGGTTTTACCGGACCTGCGGCGGTCACCCATTTCCTGCAACAGACGGGCGAGATAGAGCATGCTCAGCCAGTTGAAGCATTTTATCCGATTTCATTCAAAGACCGTAACCAGTTGATCATCAGCCGGTTCAAACCAGAAGAAAACCTTAGCGACGCCACCCGTGGTGTGCATTTCTGGGCCCGGCGGATGAAACCCCGGCTTGAGGAAAAGGAAAACAACACGCCCCGCCGTGGCAGTTTCATGGACAAGCTGCTGGATAAACATGGCGTAAACCCGGGTGCGGCACCTATTCCGGCCAAAATCGTGAAAAAGCACGCGCAGGCCGACGAGCCGGGTTTCCGGGAAATGATTGGCACAATGGCTTTGGCCGGGGATATGTCGGTTGACCAATTATCCCGTAAGTTTCTGCTGGAAAAGAAATTCATCAAGGACTGTATGCAGGAATTCCCGGCGAAACCCACCCGAGGACAAGGCTCAATGCTCGATATTTCGAAATTCGACTACTCAATGTTTGACGATCAGGACCTGCTGAATTTCATTCTGCAAAGATCCGAAATTCTTGTCGATGTACCAAAACCCGGGCGCCTGATTAAGGCGTGGTCGGATGGGTCGACAGCGGGTTTGGATGCTATTGTCACGAACCATGGCGCAATTCTCGCAGAGCGTGCAACCCGGGTGATTGGCACGGAATTTGATGCGCTGATGCCGGTTTTGGAAACCATCCCGAACAAATCCATAGCAGATATTGGCTGTGGGTACGCCATTTTCGACCTGTTCATGCACCAGGCATTTCAGTCCAGATTGGTTCTGATTGATCTGGAAGAAAACGACCAAAAGCATTTTGGTTATACCGATGAAGGGTCTGCGTATTCAAAGCTCTCGAAAGCTGTGGAATTTCTGACGAAGAACAGCGTCGATGCAAATTCGGTCGAACGCCTTAACCCTTCGAAAAACGATATCATGTCGGTCGATTCAGTTGATATTGCCGTCAGCTTTCTTGCCTGCGGGTTTCATTTTCCGGTCGATGTATATCTTGAATTTTTCGGACAGAAAGTGAATTCAGGCGGCCATATTTTCCTTGATCTGCGCCGAAGCTCTTTCGACGAACAGGCAAACAAGCTACGGAAAATCGGTGAATTGTCCGTGCTCCAGGAGATCGGGAAACAAATCCGGGTGATGGTGAAAAGAGCTTGACACTGCAACAATCCGTAGGGTGGGTTTTCAACCCACCTTCCCCCCGACAGCATGGCCGGCAGCATGGAAAGATGGGTTGAAAACCCATCCTACCAACCACTGACAGGTCAGTTCTCTACAGCGTCCGGGTCGTCATCCATCGTTTCGATCAGCCGTGTTTCCAGCAACTGACCGCCCCGGTACAGGATCGGATAACAGACCGACGCCACATGGCTGTTGATTTCCCGCAAGACCCGCAACATTTCCAGGTGAATGTCACTGCTGTCAAAGCTGGCTTGTGACCCCTCCGACAACCGCCTTAGGTGTTTCTTGCGGCTTGACCGTTCCATCCGGGTCATTTCGGTCTTTTCTTCCAACAACAACCGCGCACTTTCAATATCGTCGGAAACCAACACATTTGACGCCAACCCCATGTTGGCCATCACCCGTTCGTGCATATTTATCAGTTCCTGACGCCCCGCCTTGGAGAACTTCACACCGTTGCGGGCTTTCTCACGTACCTGAGGCAGCAGGAATTTCACCACCAGATTACCTGATGCTTCTAGCGCAATGGCGTATTCAGTCAATTCGCGGGCACGTTTCGATTCCTGCTTGGTCATCTTGTCAGACGGCATTTCAGCGACATAATGGCGGATATCGTCCAGCGCCTTGTTCAAAACCCCATCGCGGTCGGTCAGGGCCTGGGCGCGGTCTTTGTCATATTCGCGAAACAGCTCCATCAAGGGCGCGCACATGGATTGCATCACCTGCTCCATCCGCAACACTTCGCGTTTCAGGTTGGCCAGGGCCAAGGTTGGCACCGATTTTGCGCTGTGATCAAGCACCGAGACATATTCATGCGGCAGGTCTTCTTCGGGTGTGCTGATCTCCGGCAGAAACCTGGCCATCGGTCCTTCCAGAAACCGGCAGAACGGCAGAGCCAGCAACAGCAACATGTTAAAGGCGACATGCATGTTGATCAACGCCTGCGCCCCATCGTTCCAGCCCAAAACAGACAGGATTGGCGTTTTGTTGACAATCACCACCATCAAAACCGCCCCGCTGCCCCGCAACAGAAAGTTCGCCAATGGCACCCGCCGCGCCACCGGCGACAGGCCCCGGCTAAGCCAGATAGGAATGATCGCCGAGCCAAGGTTGGCCCCCAACACCAGTGAAACGCCAGCCCCAATCGGGATGGCGTCAATTGCCACCATAGTCACGCACATCAATATCACCGCAACCGAGGAATGCATCGCCCAGGCCAGCAATGCACCAATCAGGAATGCGGCAATAAAATCGGCTTCAAGGTATCCGGCAATTGATGGCAAAAACGCAGAATCGCGGATTGGGTCCATGGTTTCGCGCAAAAACCGCAGCGATATCAGGATAAAGGCGATACCAAGGATGATCCGCCCGGCCTGTTTCAGCTTGCGCCGGTCTGATTTGATGAAAAACCCACCGCCGACCGCCAGCAACACCGGCACCAGCCATTCCAGTTTGAACGACAACACCTGGATCAGCAAAGCCGACCCCAAATCCGCCCCAAGGACCACCGCCAACCCCGCGCCAAAGCTGATCGCGCCAGTTCCTGCAAACCCCGCGACCAGCAGGGCGACAGCGGCCGAGCTTTGCATGACCACGGCCATGACCAGCCCTGTGGCTGCCGAGCTTGCCGGGTTGCTGGTTGTCGTCATGATCCGATGAAACGATGCGCCAAAGGCCCGTTCTATCCCGGTACGCACCATGCGCACGGCATAAAGCAGCAGCATCGTGGCACCGGTCAATTCCACCAGAAAGCTTACAATACTCATGCCGCGCCCTTGTTGTTCGCTCTATTCCTGGACACTGATAACCGAAACCTAGCCATTCCAGATCATTCCGCCCCCCGCCAAACCAATCTGAAATCAGTGTTTCGCCCGTGCGAAAGTTGGTCTGTCAGAATTGGCTTGATGTGCCGTTGTATCTCCGAGACGCCCTCAAACCGCATTTTTCGACAAATGTCCACTCAACCCTATAGTTTTGTGAAATTCTGTGTGCTAGCGGGAGGAACGATTCTCCAGGAATACGCCGATGAAACGCAAAAATGTTCTGTTCATCACCGTGGATCAGTTCCGCGCTGATTTGCTGCACGGCGGCATGGCCGAAGCTGCCGAATTACCCAATATTCGTGCGCTGATGCAGGACGCAATCAGTTTTGCCAATCATTGGAGTGTGATAACCCCTTGCGGCCCATCGCGCGCGTCGCTTTTAACCGGGCAATACGCGATGAACCACCGGTCTGTGCGCAATGGCGCGCCCCTTGACCATATGATCCCGACGGTGCCGCGGGAAATGCGCAAAGCCGGTTATGTGCCGATGCTGTTCGGCTATACCGATACCACCCAGGACCCGCGCATTCACCATCCCGGCGACCCGGCACTTCGCGATTATGAAATGCCTATGGCCGGGTTTGAGGAACGGCTGGAAATGCGTATGGAAGTCAGCCTAATGTGGCGCGGAGCCCTTGCCTCCAGAGGCTATAAAGTGCCGCCGTTTGATCAGTTCTATCTGCCCGATGGGCCGGACATTGATAGCCCGGCATTTTATGCCAAAGAGGATTCTGACACAGCGTTTTTGACCGACCAGTGCCTGCAAACCCTGGCACCGTTGAAGGCCCCTTGGTTCGTTCATCTGACATACCTCCGCCCGCACCCTCCATTTGTTGCGCCCGAGCCGTATAACCGGCTTTGTAAAAGCAACGACATCCCCGTGCCGCGCGAAATCAGCCCGGAAATTGCCGACCACCCACTGATGCAAGAGGCCCGTGCAAGCCAACCGATCACCCGGTTTCTGCCGGGGGTTGCCGACCTTACCGACACCCCGGAATCCACAAGGACATTGCGGCAGGTCTATCTGGGACTGGCGGCAGAAGTGGATCATCACATCGGTCGGATAATCCAGTTTCTGAAAGACAGCGGGCAGTATGATGAAACCTTGATTGTCCTGACTTCAGATCACGGTGAAATGCTGGGTGACTATGGCAGTTGGGGCAAAAGCACGATCTTTGACTCCGCGTTCCAAGTGCCATTGATCATCCGCGACCCGAACCTTGAAAACGCAGGTCAGATTATTGACGCACCAACCGAATGTATCGACATTTTCCCAACCCTTCTTGATTTCGCCGGTCTGGATATTCCCACCTCGGTCGATGGTCGCTCGCTTTATCCGCTGATGCGGGGCGATGTGCCGGACGGTTGGCGCGATTATACCTGGGCCGAACTGGATTTCGCCCGCATCCCCGGGGGGACGGACGGCTTGTCCAGTGACGGCTTGCCGATCACAAAATGTAACCTGTCGATCCTGCGCGAACGCCACCTGACGCTGGTGCATCTCAATGGCGGTCTTCCACCGATGTTGTTTGATCACCGAGGCGAGGGCGAGGCCAGAAACCTGGCCGACGATCCGGCGTATGCCGGTGAAATGTTGCGCCTGACACGGCGTATTCTGGACCATCGCATGACCTTTGCCGACACTACATTGTCAAACTATGCAATTACCGGTGACGGTGTTATCAGAGCCTGAAATTGGGGCTGTATCTTTTAATTCAGACCGGCTAACCTTTGCGTTATGGTACAGCAGACACCAATTTCCATTGCCCCAAACGCCCCGCGACGCGCGGGTATGCCTTTGGAGTCTGCGGGTCTGCGACTGCTAAGCTGCCTCTGAGCGCGCCTGTCTGGCGCTTGCGCTCAGGGGATGTTTGATCGGCGCCGTATACACAAATCTTTCAATCTCAGCTTAGGACAAACAATGGACCAGAACAAAGTTGTCATCTTTGACACCACATTGCGCGACGGAGAGCAAAGCCCGGGCGCCACCATGACCCACGACGAAAAACTCGAAATCGCCGGGATGCTGGATGATATGGGCGTCGATATCATCGAAGCCGGGTTTCCCATCGCCTCGGAAGGAGATTTCAAGGCGGTGGCCGCGATTGCACGAACCATGCAGAACAGCGTGGTTTGCGGGCTGGCGCGGGCCAACATAGGCGATATCGACCGCTGTTGGCAGGCGGTGAAACACGCCCGCGCGCCACGCATTCATACGTTTATCGGCACGTCGCCGCTGCACCGGGCGATTCCCAATCTTACCCAGGATGAAATGGCGGATCGCATCCACGAAACCGTGACCCACGCCCGCAACCTGTGTGACAACGTGCAATGGTCGCCGATGGACGCCACCCGGACCGAATGGGATTACCTGTGTCGCACCATCGAGATCGCGATTCTTGCCGGGGCGACCACAATCAATGTCCCCGATACGGTGGGCTATACCGCCCCGGTCGAAAGTGCCGATCTGATCAAACGTCTGATCGAAACTGTCCCGGGCGCGCAAGATGTGGTGTTTGCCACGCACTGTCACAACGATCTGGGCATGGCCACAGCCAACGCTTTGGCCGCTGTGGCCGGTGGCGCGCGTCAGATTGAATGCACGATCAACGGGCTGGGTGAACGGGCCGGCAATACCGCCTTGGAAGAGGTGGTGATGGCGTTGAAAGTCCGGCCTGACATCATGCCGTGGACCACTGGCATTGATACCACCAAGATCATGGCAATCTCACGCAAGGTGGCGACAGTCAGCGGCTTTGCGGTGCAGTTCAACAAGGCGATCACCGGCAAGAACGCATTCGCCCACGAATCGGGCATCCATCAGGACGGCATGCTGAAAAACGCCGAGACGTTTGAGATCATGCGCCCCGAAGATGTCGGCCTGACCGAGACCAATATCGTCATGGGCAAACATTCAGGCCGCGCTGCGCTGCGGTCAAAACTGAACAATCTGGGGTTTGAACTGGGCGATAATCAGCTGCGCGATGTGTTCGTGCGCTTCAAAGAACTGGCAGATCGCAAGAAAGAGATTTTTGACGACGATCTGGTGGCCTTGATGGGGGTCGGTACGGACCCGGAAAATGACCGTCTGAAAATCACCTCTCTGCGGGTGGTCTGTGGCACCCATGGGCCGCAACAGGCCGATCTGGTGATGCAGATTGACGGGGTCGAACAAAAAACCACCCAAACCGGTGACGGGCCGGTTGATGCCACCTTTAACGCAGTCAAGGCGCTGTTCCCGCATAATGCCAGGTTGCAGTTGTATCAGGTAAATGCGGTGACCGAGGGCACTGACGCGCAGGCGACTGTCTCAGTCCGGCTTGAGGAAGACGGGCGGATTGTTACCGGTCAGTCGGCGGATACCGATACGGTTGTGGCCTCGGCCAAGGCCTATGTGCACGCATTGAACCGTCTGCTGGTGCGGCGCGATAAATCCGCACCGGGCGAGGATAAGCGTGAGATCAACTATAAGGATGTGTCGTAGGCTGGGCAAACCCTGCGTTAACCTTGTTTCAAGGGGACCAACGCAGGAAATTGGCGATCATCCTTAGCCCGATGGCCTGGCTTTTTTCGGGGTGAAATTGCAGGCCGATCATTGTGCCCTTGGCAACAACCGCCGTCACATCACCGGAATAATCGACATGTGCCAACCGGTCCGCCGGGTCCGAGACCGCAAAATGATAAGAGTGGACAAAATACACATGGTCACCGGTCTTTACGCCCTCCAGAACCGGGTGGCTCTGGTCAATCACCAGATCGTTCCAGCCCATATGCGGCACCTTCTGATTGGGGTCTGAGGGGATTATTCTGTCGATCTCGCCGCCGATCCAGTCAAGCCCCGGCGTGTCCTGATATTCCCGGCCCCGGCTGGCCATCAACTGCATGCCGACGCAGATTCCAAGAAACGGTCGGCCACGGGTTTCAACCGCCTCGCGCAGGGCGTCAAACAGGCCGGATCGCCCGCGCAACGCCGCGGCACAGGCCGGAAAGGCACCATCACCGGGCAGGACAATCCGGTCGGCGCGCGCCACCACATCGGCGTCAGATGTGACGATGATTCGGCCGGCGCCTACCTCAGCTGCCATGCGTTGAAATGCCTTCTCGGCGGAATGCAGATTGCCACTTTCATAGTCGATGATGGCTGTCAGCATCGCCCTAAAGTATGCCTTTGGTCGACGGCACCGCATCACTTTTGCGCGGATCATTTTCGACCGCTTCGCGCAAGGCGCGGGCGACGGATTTGAACGCGGCCTCGGCCAAATGGTGCGCGTTGAACCCGTGCAGCGCGTCCACATGCAGGGTAATGCCGCCATGGGTGCTGAACGCCTGAAAGAATTCGCGCACCAGTTCGGTGTCGAAGGTGCCGATCTTGGCGGCGGCAAAGTCAACGTTCCAGACCAGAAATGGCCGCCCCGACAGGTCCAGCGCACAGCGCACAAGGGCGTCGTCCATTGCCAGATGGCAGGCCCCATAGCGGCGAATACCGCGTTTGTCGCCCAGCGCGCGGCTCAGGGCCTGACCCAGGGCGATGCCCACATCTTCGACGGTGTGGTGGTCGTCGATATGCAGATCACCCTGTGCGCGGATTTCCATATCAATCAACGAATGGCGGGCCAGTTGGTCAAGCATATGATCAAAGAACCCGACGCCGGTTTGATTGTCATAACGTCCGTCGCCGTCCAGATTGATCGACACGGATATGTCGGTTTCGGCGGTTTTGCGGCTGATCTGGCTGGTGCGCATCTGGTTATTACCTTTGTGGGCCCGGATATCTCTGAGGGTTGGGGGCTTATAGGCGCAAGGACAGGGCGTTCCAAGGTGTCATATCATCACCAGGCCCCACCTGTGGCCAAATGGGGATTGCGCATCACGCATGCCCGTGCCAGCCTGCGCAGGAAACATGATTGAGGCTGCTCCATGACCATATGTGTGTTCATTCAGGTTCGTTGCAAACCCGGCCATACCTATAAGGTGGCCGAGGAAATAGCCCTGCGCGAGATCCATTCAGAGCTTTATTCCACCAGTGGCGATTTTGAATTATTGATGAAGATGTATATCCCCAAAGGCGAAGATGTGGGCAAATACATCAACGACAAGCTGCTTAGCATCCCGGGGATCAAACGGTCCTTGACGACGATGACATACAAGGCGTTCTAACCACGCCGGATGCGATGGGAAATTTGCGACATGGATAGCGAAGCCAAAAAAATCCAGGGTGACGCGGGCGACAAGCCGGTTGTTGCCGATCCGAAATGGGATTGGCACCCGGATGTACCACTGGTGAATTCGCCCATTTTCATCTGGCCGCCGCGGCCATTGGTTTCGTTGAAATCCCTCGCCTCGAACTGGATCGAGCTGACGGGGCGGGTGGTGTTTCTGGTCGCCGCCATTCTAAGCTGGCTGTTGCTGACCCGCACGGTTGAAAATGTCGGCAGCTTCAATGCCGGCGAACTTGGCTGGATCGCGCATATCTATATCCGCAACATGCTGTTGTTGATTGTCATGGCCGGAGCCATCCACCTGTATTTCTTTCGCTATTCCAGGCAGGGCAAGGAACTTCAGTTCGACGCGCGCCCATTGGTCAAAAAGGGCCGCATGTTCACCTTCAGCAATCAGGTGCATGACAATGTGTTCTGGTCCCTGACCAGTGGCGTATTTTTCTGGACCTTCTGGGAGGTTGTTTTGCTGGGCGCACAGGCCAACGGGCTGGCGCCGTTGCTGGCCTTCGGCGACAGTGTGGCCGGATCAATCTGGTTTGTGGCGATGTTTGTTCTGATCCCGCTGTGGTATTCGTTCTTTTTCTACTGGGTTCACCGGGCATTGCATTGGCCACCATTGTACAAACGCGTGCATGCGCTGCATCACCGCAACATCAACCTTGGGCCGTGGTCCGGTATGGCAATGCACCCGGTTGAACATCTGATTTACCTTGGTTCGGTGCTGATCCACTTTGTGGTGCCGTCAAGCCCGCTGCATGTGATCTTTCACTTGCAATTCAATGTGCTGATCTCAATTTTCAGCCATTCAGGATTTGAGAGCCTGTTGATTGACGGTAAAAAGCGGATCGGCATGGGGTATTTCTTTCATCAACTGCATCACCGGTACTTTGAATGCAACTATGGCACTGATGAAATGCCCTGGGACAAGTGGTTTGGCACGTTCCATGACGGCACGGCCGACGCCACGGCAATGGTCAAGGAACGGCGGCGGCAGATGTATACTGCAAAGCCAGGTCAATAACCCAGATCACGATTCACAAGGTGCAAAAACCCCTCTCCGGCCTGCCCGCGCCGCACATTTTCGGCAATCGTCTGGCTGGCCGTGTCCGCGCAGGTTTCCGACGCGATATGCGGCGTGACCGTCACATTTGGGTGGGCCCAAAAAGGGTGTTCTTCCGGCAACGGCTCAACCTCGAACACATCCAGTGTTGCATGGCCGACCTGACCAGTGTTCAACCCATCAAGCAGGGCATCATCATCGATCAACGGCCCGCGACCGGGGTTGATGATCACAACCCCCCGGGGCATTGCGGCAATTGCTTTGGCGTTCAGCAAATGGGTGGTGGCGGGCGTGTCCGGCAACAGCAGAACGATAATTTCACCGCGGCTTAATGCGGTCTGCAATCCGCCATCACCGTGCAGGCAGGTGATGGTGTCGATGTCGCGGGGTGTGCGGCTCCACCCGGTGACGGGAAAGCCGATGCTGGCCAATGACAGGGCGCAGGCACGGCCCAATTCGCCCATCCCAAGCATTGTGACCGGGCGGTCATGGGCCAAAGCCTGGGTGGTTGGTTTCCATCGGTGGTCCGGGTTGACGATATGCGCGTCCATTCCAAGATGGTGGCGCAACACATGCCCCGTCACCCATTCCACCATACCCTGTTTCAGCCCGTGATCGACCATTCTTGCCAGGGGGACCTTCAGGGTTGCATTACCAGTGATGGTCTCGACCCCGGCCCAAAGGTTCAGCACCGCTTTCAGCCGGGTGTATGGTGTAAAATCCTGCACTTCGCTGTTGGGGGCATAGACGATGTAATCAACCTGGTCCGGGGAAAACTCTGACCGCAGGTCGAAATCCACCCCGGCGGCGTTCAAAGCGTTGATCAGCGGTTGTTGGTATTCGGCCCAGCGTTTGGCATGGGCAGCAAACAGGATATTGGCGGTCATGATGTGGTCCTAACGGGGCCAGTTAACGGGGCCTGTGAATATGCGCGCTGTGTACCAGACCAAAGGCGGCCATCAAGACCAACATGACCGAGCCTCCGTAGCTGACCAGTGGCAAAGGCACGCCGACCACCGGGACCAGGCCCATGACCATCGACATATTGACCGCAAAGAACAGGAAAAATGTGATCGCAATGCCGCTGGTTACCAGCGATGAAAACCGGTCGCGGGTGGCGATCGCGGTGGCGACACAAAAGATGATGATCAGGGAATAAAGCCCCAAAAGTGAGATGCCGCCGACAAAGCCGAACTCTTCCGCCAAGGTGGTAAAGATGAAATCCGTGTGCTTTTCCGGCAGAAAATTCAGCCGCGATTGGGTGCCTTGCATGAACCCCCGCCCGGTCCAGCCGCCCGACCCAAGCGCGATTTTGGATTGGGTGATGTGGTATCCGGCCCCAAGTGGGTCGCTGCCCGGGTCCAGAAACGTATCAATGCGTTTGTACTGATAGCCTTTCAGCAGTTGCCAGGTCGTGCCCCGGCTTTCAAATACCGCGACGACCAGACCGACACCGGACACTATGACGGCGGCGAAATAAGCCCAGTGAACGCCCGCCAGAAACATCAACCCGCCCCCGGCAAACAGCAACAGGATCGAGGTTCCAAGGTCCGGTTGGCGCAAGACCATGAAGGTCGGCAACAAGATCAGCAAGACCGGCAATGCGACCCAAAGAGGCTTTGAGATACGCTTGGCCGGCAGCCAGTCGTAATAAGCGGCCAATAACATCACCATGGTGATCTTGGTCAGTTCTGATGGCTGAAGACGGATGAACCCCAGATCAATCCAGCGTTTTGCCCCCATGCCCACATCGCCAAAAAATGCCACCGCCAGCAGCAGCAATATCGAAACACCGTAAGCCACCACCGAAATGTTACGCCAAAACCAGATTGGCACCATTGCCACGCCGAGCATCACCAGAAACCCGGCACCAAAGCGTTTGATCTGTGGTTCGGCCCAGGGGGTGAATGACCCCCCGGCGACCGAATACAACATCAGAAACCCAACCCCCGCGACGGTCACCACAAGGATCGTCAAAGGCCAGTTCAGATAAAGAATTTTGCGCAGACCAGAGGGTGCCGATTTGACGGAGTATTCAAGATAACTCATGCGCGGTCACTTACGGTATCTGGGCGCAGACGTTCGCGTTTCAGACGTTCCTGTTGCGCCTTGATCCTTTGGCGGTCGCCAGTTGGATAGGCGGCAAGGGGGGGGGTTGCGTCAAACAGTGCCTGCAACATCACATCACGCCCGATGGGGGCGGCCGCGACGGACCCACCGCCGCCATGCTCCACCACCACAGACACCGCAAACTTTGGGTTGTCAAAGGGTGCAAAGCCGACGAACAGCGCGTGGTCGCGCCGATTCCACGGCAGATCACGGTTGCGGATCACGCCAGAGGCGCGTTCGGCGGCACTAATGTTGCGCACCTGAGAGGTGCCGGTCTTGCCAGCCATGCGAAACGCGTCGTCGATGATCCGGCTGCGATAGGCGGTGCCATCGCGTTGGTTGGTCACCGAGAACATCGCCTTGCGTATCTGACGCAGGTTGTTCTCGTTCAGCCCCAGAGAATCCCCTGCCCCGGACAGTTGCTCAACCCCGTTGATCGACTTGACCAGCCGGGGCCGCACCGAACGCCCGGTGGCAAGCCGTGCGGTCATCACTGCCAGTTGCAAAGGTGAAGACAACATGAACCCCTGACCAATTACCGCATTGGCGGTATCTCCAACCAGCCAATCCTCGCCGCGGGTGCGTTTTTTCCAGGCCCGGTCCGGGGCCAGACCCCGGGCCACGGCGGACATCGGGATATCAAACCTTTCGCCCAGCCCCAACCGGTGCGCCATGGCCGAAATCCGGTCCATGCCAACCTTCAACGCCAGATCGTAATAATAAACGTCGCAGCTTTCTTTAAGCGAGTCTTGCAGGTCCACATGCCCGTGCCCGGCGCGTTTCCAGCAATGAAACCTGCGTCCCGAAACCTCAAGATAGCCAGGGCAATAGACCGTGTCATCCGGGTCGATCAACCCGGCCTCAAGCCCGGCCATCGCCGCCACCATTTTGAACGTCGACCCCGGCGGATAGGTGCCCTGCACTGTTTTTGACGCCAACGGGCGATAAGGGTTCTCCGTCAATGCCCGGTAATCCGCCACCGAAATACCACGCACAAACAGGTTTGGATCATAGGTCGGTGACGACGCAATTGCGCGCACATCGCCATTTTCCACATCGATCACCACCACACTCGCGCTCTCATTGCCAAGGCGTGCCTGAACGTACCCTTGCAGCTCTGCGTCGACGCCCAATTGCAGGTCTGCGCCCGGTTTGCCCTCTTGGCGGCTAAGTTCGCGCATCACCCGGCCCGTGGCGTTGACCTCGACCCGTTTACTGCCGGCCGACCCGCGCAAGGCATCTTCGCGCTTGGCCTCGACACCGACCTTGCCGATCTGAAAGCGCGGGATGAACAATACTTGATCGGGGTCTTCGATCTGGTCCAGGTCATAGTCGCTGACCGGGCCGACATAGCCGACCACATGGGCAAAGTCCGAACGGCGCGGGTAAACCCGGGTCAGGCCAACTTCGGGTGTCACCCCGGGCAAGGCAGGGGCGTTGACCGAAACGCGGGCGATATCGTCCCAACTAACGTTGTCGGTCAGGGTGATTGGCAGGAACGGCGGGCTGCGGCGCATTTCGGCCAAAGCGCGATCAATATCTTCGGGGGTAAGGGTGATCAGACGGGACAAGTCATCAATGACACTCTCAACATCGCCCGCGTCTTCGCGCACCATGGTGATGCGATAGCTGGGAATGTTCTGCGCCAGAACCAACCCGTTACGATCAAACATTTCACCCCGGGTCGGGGCGATCAGGCGGATATTGATGCGGTTTTCTTCTGCCAACAGGCGGAACTGATCGGCCTGTTTGACCTGCAAATGCCGCATCCTCAAGGCCAGCGCACCAACAATCCCGGCCTGCAACCCACCCAGCATCAACGCCCGCCTGCTCAGCTTGCGGTGGGTCATTTCCAGCTCTCTGGGGTTTCGCCTCATAACCGCGCCCGCCCCAGTGCATCGGCGTCACCAGGCGCCAGTTTTCGCACGCCCATCAGCGACTGAGACAGCACGACAGCCACGGGATATACCAGAAACGTCAGCCCCATCTGGATCAGGTTCAGGCCCAGAGGTGACGGATCAACCGCCAGGATTCCCAGAATAAGCCGGTTCAAAACAGTGATCCCCACCAGCACAATCCCCACGGCCATCCATTCACCCAGAAAACTGGCCTGATGCAGCCCGGCGGTCTGGTTCTTCAAATATTCACAGCCCAGAACCATCAGCATTGCCTGCAATCCGGGTGGGCGTTGCAACATCAGGTCCGCGACCAGCATCACCAGCGCCAGGATCAGCACCGGCACATAATCGGGTCGCCGCAAGACCCAGGCAAATGTGAACGCAACCAACAGATCGGGCGGTGCCCAGCGGCGCGGCACCGTGTCCAGCGGCAACAGATGAAAGAACAGGATCAACAAGGCCAGCCCGACAAAGCCGACCCGCATCAACCACAGACGCGAGGTAGAGAGTTCAGCCATCGCCCGCCCCTTCTGCGTCCGTATCCTGTGCCGTCACAGGTTCTACAATTGTGCCAGGGTCAGTGACCGCTTCAACCCCGTGATGGCGCAGCACCCGCAGAAATTCCAGCCGTTCATAATCAGCCGACAGGCGCACGCGCAACCGCCCCGACGTATCTGTTGCAACCTGCCCGATCAGCAGACCCGCGGGAAACACCCCGCCGTCGCCAGAGCTGACCACCCGGTCCCCGGCGCGCACCGCATCGCGGTTTTCAAGGAACTCGATCAGTGGCGCAATCGTGTTGTCCCCCGACACAATTGCAATCTGCCCGGAAGGCTGGATCAACGCCGGAACTGCACTGGCCGCATCCGTCAAAAGGATCACCCGTGATGTGTTTTTACCAGTCCCGGAAATTCGCCCGACAAGGCCGATGCCGTCCATTGTCGCCCAACCATCCCGGATGCCATCGCGCGCACCGACATTCAGCAGCACCGATTGGCGAAATGGCGACCCGCTGTCGGCCATCACCACCCCGGTCACAAAGGTCAGGCGCGGATCAAGCCGCACATTGTTCAGATCCAAAAGCCGGGCATTTTCCTGTTCCAGTTGCAAAGCGGCCTCTTTCCAGGACTGCATCTGGCGCAATTCGCTGCGCAATTCGCGGTTCTGGTCCGACAGGCGCTGATAGCTTTGAAAGTCCTTCGCCAGATTGATCAGGCCAGTCACCGGCGCCATGGCCCAATCCATGCTGGGCATCACCTTGTCGGTCACCTGGGCGCGAAACCGTTCGACCCGGGGGCTGTCGATTCGCCAGACCAGGAAAATGGCCAGCAGGCACAACACAATTACCCCCACCAGCAACCGGCGTAGCGGGGTTGTGAAATCCTCTCTTTGTGATCGGTCTTTGGCCAAGTGGCTCCTTTCAACGCAGTCCGCGCCGTTAACCGTTCGTCAAAAGGGTGCGCGTCTTAGCTGTCGTAGTCAATCGCGTGGCGCAATTGTGATTCAAATTCCAGCGCCTTGCCGGTGCCAAGTGCGACACAGTTAAGGCATTCGTCAGCAATCGAAATCGCCAGCCCGGTCTGTTCGCGCAATGCCAGGTCCAGATCGCCCAGCAACGCCCCGCCACCCGTCAGCATGACACCCCGGTCAACGATATCAGCCGCAAGGTCGGGTGGGGTCGCTTCCAGTGCGGTCATCACCGCCTCGCAAATCTGTTGCACCGGTTCAGACAGGGCTTCGGCCACCTGGGCCTGCGAAATCTCGATCTCTTTCGGAATACCACTTAGCAAATCGCGGCCCCGCACATGCATCGACGTGCCGCGCCCATCGTCCGGCATCCGCGCCGTGCCAATGCTGGTCTTGATCCGCTCGGCTGTTGATTCGCCCACCAACAGGTTCTGTTGACGCCTGAGGTAGCTGATGATCGCCTCGTCCATCCGGTCGCCGCCGACCCGTACGGAACGGGCATAAACGATGTCACCAAGGGACAAAACCGCCACTTCGGTGGTCCCGCCGCCGATATCAACCACCATATTGCCGGTGGGATCGGTGATTGGCATGCCGGCCCCGATGGCCGCTGCAATCGGTTCGGCAATCAGCCCGGCCCGGCGCGCGCCCGCCGACAACACCGATTGGCGAATGGCGCGTTTTTCAACCGGGGTGGCCCCGTGCGGTACACAGACAATGATCTTGGGTTTGGCAAAGGTGGACCGTTTGTGCACCTTGCGAATAAAATATTTGATCATCTCCTCGGCGGTGTCGAAATCGGCAATCACCCCTTCGCGCATCGGCCGGATTGCTTCGATTGACCCAGGCGTGCGTCCCAGCATCAGTTTGGCATCCTCGCCCACCGCCAGCAACTTACGCACGCCGTCCTTGACGTGATAGGCCACCACCGACGGCTCACTCAGAATAATACCGCGGCCTTTGACATAAACCAGCGTGTTCGCCGTGCCCAGATCAATAGCCATATCAGCGGCGAACAAACCAGAAAACATACTGAACAGCGACATTATTGGGGTTATCCTGACAAACGTGACAAAACCGGACCTGCGACTCTGTCAGAACCGCTGGAATATAGGCTTATAGTCATCTGGCCAGACGGGCGAAAGGGCCGATTCACAGACAAGGGCGCGATTCTGCCGGTAGCCTGCAAGCCTGGGCTGTCGTGAATTAGTTCCTTGCGCTTTGGCAGCGACCAGCCATTGTGGCGGGCGGCATCAAGAGAAGGCGGGGTTTGCTCTGATCTTTTTGTCGCAACCAACAAGCAAGAGATTTCCCCAATGAGCAAATCACAAGAGTATACCCCTCCCAAAGTCTGGGCCTGGGACTCCGAAAGCGGTGGTCGTTTCGCCAGCATCAACCGACCCATTGCCGGGGCCACCCATGACAAGGATTTGCCGGTCGGCAAACACCCTTTGCAGCTTTATTCACTGGCCACGCCCAATGGCGTCAAAGTGACGGTGATGTTGGAAGAATTGCTGGCGGCGGGGCACAAAGGCGCGGAATATGACGCCTGGCTGATCAAAATTGGTGACGGCGACCAGTTTGGCAGCGGTTTTGTTGCCGCCAACCCGAATTCAAAAATCCCGGCGCTGATGGATCATAGCGATGGCGCACCGGTCCGGGTGTTCGAATCCGGTGCAATCCTGCTGCATCTGGCCGAAAAGTTCGGGGCGTTTATACCCGACAACCGCCCCGAGTGCCTGTCCTGGCTGTTCTGGCAAATGGGCAGCGCGCCGTATCTGGGCGGTGGGTTCGGGCATTTCTATGCCTATGCGCCCGAAAAATACGAATACCCGATCAACCGTTTTGCCATGGAGGTGAAACGCCAGCTTGACGTATTGGACCGTAACCTTAGCACGCGCGCGTTTATGTGCGGTGATGACTATTCCATCGCTGATATGGCAATCTGGCCCTGGTACGGCGCCTTGGTGCAAAACCGCGTTTACGAGGCAGCTGAGTTTCTGGATACGGCCTCTTACAGGCACGTCAATCGCTGGGCGACCGAGATTGCCGCGCGCCCGGCCGTCAAACGCGGGGTGATGGTCAACCGGTCGTTTGGCAACCCGGAAGGGCAATTGCACGAGCGCCATGACGCCGGTGACTTTGATAACAGAACGCAGGACAAGTTGGAGCCTGACTCCGACTGAGGGCGCGCTACTGACCAGGCTCAGGTCAATTGGCGGTCAAACACTTCAAGCAATCGGTGGCGCAGGATTTTACCGGTGGGCGCGGCCGGCAGGTCGGTGGCCATGATAATCTGGGCTGGCCGTTTGTATCCGGCCAGTTGACCGGCGACAAATTGTCGGAGCTGTTCCGGGTCCGGCGCATCACCGACTGCCACCTGAACAAACCCCAGCACTTGCTCATCACCGTCAACTTTTCGGCCAATCACCGCCGATTGGATCACCTGAGGGTGGGCATTCAGCGCCGCCTCAACCTCGGGCGGGAACACATTGAAACCGCCATGAATGATCAGTTCCTTCAAGCGGCCCATGATGTGCAGGAAACCAGCCTTATCAATCCGCCCCAGATCGCCGGTATGCATCCAGCCATCGCAATCCAGCACCTTTTCGGTCTCGCCCGGGTTGCGATAATAACCTTTCATCACATTGGGGCCGCGGGTCAGCACCTCGCCGATGCCGTCACCATCTGGCTGCTTGATTGCCACCTCGACACCCGGCAATGGTGGGCCAACTGACACATCGGGGTCACCCAGCGCGCTTTGCGTCACGCATATCCCGGCCGTGGTTTCCGTCATGCCATAGCCGTTTTGCAAGGCCACGCCATAAAATGCTTCGGCCTTGCGTTTCCATTCCGGATCAAGCGGCGCCGCGCCCGAGGATACATAGCGTAGCGCGCTGTTTTGAAGGATCTCAAGACCCTGTTCGCGGGTGTATTGCATCAATAGGGCATGTATTTGCGGCACCGCAGACAGCAATGTCACCCCATCGCCCAACGCCCGGTACAGGCGTTCAGGTGAAAACCGCGCTTCGAACCGGATCAGCGCCCCGGCGCACATCGCTGCGGTAACAATCGACGACAGGCCAAACACATGGGTCAGCGGCAATATACCATAGATCACATCCGCTTGGGTCATGCCCCGGATCGCCACCGATGACCGCCCGCCAAACACCAGATTGCCGTGGGTCAGCATCACGCCTTTGGGCGTGCCAGTGGTGCCGGTGGTGTAAAGCAGCACAGCAACATCGCGGTCTGAATCAGGGTTGGACGCATAAGGCGTGGCCAGCAACAGGGTTCCAAATGCCCCGGTAATACCTTGCGCCTTCATGCGCGCGCCATGGCTCGCGGCGTCTTTTGATACTTCGCTGGTCAGCAACACAGCCGCCGGGCGGGCGTGGTCCAGGATGCGGGCAACCTCAGCGTTGGTCTGGCGGGCATTGGTCGGCACCGCGACCGCCCCAAGGCGCGAACAGGCGAACAGGGCGGCGACTGCTGCGGCGCAATTTTCGGCAACAATCAGCACCCGGTCCCCGGTTTTGACGCCAGCGGATTGCAAGATTTCTTTGACCGCCTCGCAGGCGCGATCCAGACCGGCATAGTCCCAGGACGTGCCAATACTGTCGGTCAACGCCAAAGCGTCAGGCCGGTTCTTGATTTGCGCGTCGAGAAAGTGATGCCAACGAGGCGGGGTCGTTGGCTTGTCACTCATGTCACAGGTCTTTGGTTGACCCTTTTGAAAACACAGGCCGCACTGGCAATCAGTTGTCCGCTTTCGTCGCGCAATTCGCCATTTGCATAACAAATCTTGTGGCCGCCACCAGCCACCTTGCCAATCGCCGTCACCCGCCCTTCACCCCCTGGGGCCACGTAGGACATGTTCAGCGACACGGTCAGCACCGGGGCGATTTTCGTTTGGTCAAACGACAGGGACGCGGCATAGCCACAGGCCACGTCCAGCAGGATCGTCATGATCCCGCCATGCAGCATCCCATTGCGGTTAAGATGCTTGGGCAAAACATCCAACATACAGGCAACATCCCCAGCGTCCGGGCGCAGGTCGATCACATAGCCGATGGTTTTCTGAGCGCCAGAATTATCCTCGATAATACCGCTTGGGGCTTCAGGCGGCACTAAGGGCAATGAACCGCTCCAGATGATAGTCAGTATCGCCAAAGCGGTGATCGGTCATGATAATCCGCTTGGCGATATGCGCCAGTTCATATTCCTGCGTCATGGCAATGCCGCCATGCATCTGGATTGCGTCTTCGGCAACCATTCGGCCAGCACGGCCAATCAGGTTGCGCGCCGCCGCGACGTGCCAATCTCTTGTTTTTGCGTCGCTTTCCAGGTGTCCTGCGGCGTTGATCACTGCTGATCGCACTTGCTCCAACTCGATCAAAAGGTCGGAATACCGGTGCTGTAGCGCCTGAAATGTGCCGATTGGACGGCCAAATTGTTTGCGGGTCATCAGGTATTCGCCGGTCAGCCTTACCGCTGTTTCCATTGCCCCCAGCGCCTCGGCTGCCAAGGCGACGCTTGCAGCCGCCGCGCGTTCGGCAATGGCCGGAAACGCCTTGCCTGCTGCGCCCAGCCGTGCGGACACAGGCAAGGTCACATTGTTCAAAACCACTTCGGCAGCGCGTCCACCGCTAAGCATGGGATAGCCTTGCAATTCGACCCCCGCCATGTCTGTTGGCACCAGAAAAAGCGATATACCGTCTTCGCCCCCTGCCCCCCCCGCCGCACCACTTTCGCGTGCCGAGACGACCAACAGATCCGCGGCCTCGGCATTGATCACAACCGCCTTACGCCCGTTCAGGGTAACGTTTTGCCCGTTTTGTACGATGCTGGTTTCCACCTGGGCAAGGTCATACCTGCTGGTTGGTTCACCGTGGGCGAACGCCAGATGCAAGGTGCCGCCGATGACCTGGTCAAGCAGCTCTTTTTGCGCGTCAGAACCAAGTGCCGCGATCAGGCCGCCGCCCAGAATTGCGGTATCAAGAAACGGCTCGACCACGCCGGCGCGGCCCAGTTCTTCGAACACCACGGCCAAGTCAAACCCGGCGCCACCAAAGCCGCCCTGATCTTGTGTGAACATCGCGCCAACAATGCCCAATTCGGCCATTTCGCTCCAGATATTCGCGCTCAGCCCGGCGTCGGACTCCAGGATTTCATTGCGGGTCCTGGTGTCATAGCGATCGGCCAGAAACCGACGCAGCGTGTCTTGCAGCATTTGCCGCTCTTGAGTCAGTTCAAAATTCATCCCATCGCCCCCAGTTTCACCTTGGCGATAATGCCGCGCTGAATTTCGTTGCTGCCGGCAAAGATCGACAGTTTGCGGTTGTTGAAATACTGCGCCGCCACCGGCCCTGCATAGTCCGGGCCAATGGGGGGTGCGTTGTCGCCTTCGACCGCCTCAGAGACAAACGGCATCGCGTAAGGCCCTGCCGCACGCCGCGCCAGATCGTTGATTTCCTGACGGATGATTGTACCTTTGACCTTGAGCATCGACGCCTCAACGCCGGGGGCCTGCCCGACCGCCGCCTTGGAGACAATGCGCAGGTTGGTGGTGGACATGGCCAACAGGTCAATTTCGACCAAAGCCAGACGGGCGGCGAAATGTGGGTTTTCGATCAGCGGGCGACCATTTGAGACCTCGGCCCGGGCCATGCGTTTGACCGCATTCAGACCGGCATGGGACGACCCGACACCGGCGGTGTTGGTGCGCTCGTGAGTGAGAAGGTATTTGGCATAGGTCCAGCCTTTGTTCTCTTCGCCCACCAGATTCTCGATGGGCACGCGCACGTCGGTGAACCAGATTTCATTGACCTCGGGGGTGCCGTCCAACAGGATGATCGGGCGCACTTCGATGCCCGGCGTTGCCATGTCGATCAAAAGGAATGATATGCCTTCCTGTTGCTTGACATCCGGGTCGGTGCGCACAAGGCAGAATATCCAGTTGGCAAACTGGCCCAATGTGGTCCAGGTCTTTTGGCCGTTGACGATATAGTGGTCGCCATCCCGAACTGCTTTGGTCTTGAGCGAGGCCAGATCAGAGCCGGCACCCGGTTCGGAATACCCCTGACACCACCAGTCCTCGCCCGACAGGATACGCGGCAGGTAATGCGCCTTTTGTGCGTCTGACCCGAATTTTTGCAACACCGGGGCCAGCATGGTCAGGCCAAAGGGCACAACGCGCGGCGCGTTGGCCATGGCGCATTCTTCTTCGAAAATGTGCTTTTGCACGGCGTTCCATTCGGCACCGCCAAATTCGGCGGGCCAGTTGGGAGCAAGCCAGCCCTGATCGTTGAGGATTGAATGCCATTGGTCAAAGGCCGCTTTGCCCAATACCTGACCAAGGCGCATCTTTTCGGATATTTCAGAGGGGAGTTTTTCGGCCAGAAAGCTGCGCACCTGGTCGCGAAAGGTCAGATCTTCGGATGAATAACTCAGGTCCATGACAGTGCCCCCAATCAGTAAATTTCAAACAGGCCGGCCGCACCCATGCCGCCACCGATGCACATGGTGACAACGCCGAGCTTTGCCCCGCGCCGCTTGCCTTCGCGCAATATATGCCCGGTCATCCGCGCGCCGGTCATGCCAAACGGGTGGCCGATGGCGATCGAGCCACCGTTGACGTTGCATTTCTCGTCGTCGATGCCCAGCCGGTTGCGGCAATACAGCGCCTGGCTGGCAAATGCCTCGTTCAATTCCCAGATATCAATGTCGTCGACCTTGAGACCATGGCGCTCCAAAAGGCGCGGCACGGCAAACACCGGGCCGATGCCCATCTCGTCTGGTTCACAACCCGCCACGGCAAAACCTTTGAAGGCGCCCATCGGCTCAATGCCTTGCTTTTCGGCGTCTTTCGCCTCCATCAGCACCACGGCGGCGGCACCGTCGCTTAGTTGACTGGCGTTGCCCGCAGTGATGAACCCGCCTTCGCGGATCACTTTCAAACCGGCCAGACCTTCGGCGGTGGTGGTGGGACGGTTGCATTCGTCCTTGTCCACGGTCACTTCGTGCATGGTGATCTCTTTGGTTTCACGGTCCTGAACGGCCATGGTCGCCTGCATCGGGGCGATCTCATCATCGAAGATGCCCGAGTTTTGCGCCGCTGCAATGCGCTGTTGACTGCGCAGACCATAGGCGTCCTGATCTTCGCGGCTGATGCCATAGCGTTGCGCCACAATATCCGCCGTTTCGATCATCGCCATGTAAATCGCCGGTTTATGCTCGGCGATCCATGCCTCAGATACGTTGCGGGCTTTGGGTTGCACCATCGAAATGCTTTCGACCCCGCCGGCAATCATCGGCCCCGTGCCACCGCCTGTAATCGCATTGGCGGCCAGTGCGATTGTCTGCAACCCGGACGAACAGAACCGGTTTACCGTCAGACCCGAAACGCTTACCGGCAATCCTGCGCGAATGGCGATCTGGCGGGCAATGTTGGCCCCGGTTTCGGCCTCGGGATAGCCGCAACCGATCATGCAATCCTCGATGGTTGCCGGGTCAATCCCGGCGCGTTCCACCGCGACCTGAACGGCATGGCCGCCCATGGTCGCGCCGTGGGTCATGTTGAATGACCCACGAAAAGATTTTGCAAGGCCGGTGCGGGCGGCGGATACGATGACGGCTTGTTTCATGGGTCAGGCTTCCTTGTTGAGATCGTCAAAGCTGCGCCCTTGGGCGACCAGCTGTTGCAGTAGGGGGGCGGGTTGCCAGAAATATTCATCTTCGCTGGCGTAGGTTTTGATGTCGTTCAGCAGACCTTCAAGGCCGGTCAGGTCGGCCCACTTTAGCGGCCCGCCGCGATACCGCGGAAAGCCATAGCCGAACAGCAGCGTCATATCCACGTCCAGCGGGCGACGGGCGATGCCTTCGCCGACAACCCTGGCCGCCTCATTGACCATTGCGGCCATATAGCGCCGTACGATTTCCTTGTCGGTGAAATCACGCGGGGTGATGCCCAGTTCAGCCCGGTTGGCATCAACCATGGTCGGCACATCCGGGTTTGGCACCCCGGCACGAAGTCCGGCGGCATAGTCATAATAACCTTTGCCGGTTTTCTGACCGAAATTGCCCTGTTCGCATAAAGTATCCGGGAAACTTGGCACTCTTTCGCGCTTGTCCCGCGTAGCGGCCAGCCGTTTGCGAACCGCCCAGCCAATATCCAGGCCGGCCAGGTCAGCCACCGCAAACGGACCCATGGCAAAGCCGAAATCCACCAGTGCCTTGTCAATCTGATAGGGACTGGCCCCGTCAAGGATCATGTGATCGGCGCAAGTGCGGTAGGTGGACAGGATACGGTTGCCGATGAACCCGTCGCAGACCCCGGCGCGCACCGAAATCTTGCCCATCTTCTTGCCCAGCGCAAAACCGGTGGCGACCACATCTGGCGCAGTTTTGTCGGCAACAACCACTTCAAGCAGTTTCATCACATGCGCAGGCGAGAAGAAGTGCAACCCGATCACGTCTTGGGGGCGCGATGTCGCTGCCGCAATTTCGTTGACGTCAAGATATGAGGTGTTGGTGGCCAGAACCGCGCCCGGTTTGCAGACCGCATCAAGGCGCTTGAACACGGTCTTTTTGACGTCCATGTCTTCGAATACCGCTTCGATCACCAGATCGACGTCCTTCAGGGCGTCGTATTCGGTTGAAATGCTCAAGGCTTGCGTCGTCAGCGCCTCAAACTGCGCTTGCGAGATTTTGCCGCGTTTCAAAGCGCCGTTCAGATTGCCTTCGATGCGGCCCCGTGCGGCCTCTGCTGCAGCGGGTGTCATTTCGAGCATCGTCACATTTAGCCCCGACAACAAGGCAGCCGTAGCAATCCCAGCCCCCATGGTGCCGCCGCCAATCACGCCGATAGCCGACAATTCACGCGGCTCAACCCCTTTGAGTTCGGGCAGTTTGCCCACCGCACGCTCGGAGAAAAACGCATGGATCAACCCATGGCGCTGATCGGATGCCATCAGCTCCATGAACAATTCACGCTCGCGCGCCAGCCCGTCGCGAAATGGCAGTTCGGCAGCGGCCTGAACCGCCAGAAACGCGTTCACCGGCGACAATTGTCCGCGCGCCTTGCCTTGCACCGCGCCAAGTGCTGCCTGGAAATCTATCGCCGCAGGTGCAGGCATATCACAAACCGGGCGGCGCTGTGCCCCGCTGTCCAGCAATTCCTGCGTATAAGTCAGACCGATCTGTCGCGGCTCACCTTCTGCGACCCGGTCCAGAATGCCCAGGTCAAGCGCCTCGGCGGCACCGACCTGACGGCCCGTTGTCACCATACCAATCGCCGCCTCGATACCGGTCAGGCGCGGCAGGCGTTGCGTACCGCCGGCACCTGGCAGAATGCCAAGGCCGACCTCAGGCAGGCCAACCCGGGCCGAAGGCACGGCAATGCGGTAATGGCTGGACATGGCCACCTCAAGCCCGCCACCAAGGGCCGTGCCATGCAAGGCCGAGACCACCAGCAAAGGCGAGGCTTCGATGTGGTCGCAGACCTCGGGCAACCCCGGCTCCATCGGTTTCATGCCAAATTCGCGAATGTCGGCACCGGCAAAGTATGTCCGCCCGGCGCCATAGATCAGGATTGCTTTGGCACCGTCGCGGGCAGCCCGGTCAATTCCGTCAACCAGCCCTTTGCGCACATCAATGCCCAAGGCATTGACCGGTGGGTTGCGGGATTCAAGGATGGCGATATCGCCCAACAGTTCATATCCGATTGCGTCTGGCATCACGTCCCTCATTGGTGTTCGACAAGCGGCGTCAAGAAGTTACGCACTGGCCCGTTTCCAGACAAGTGTAACAACGAAATCCAGGCACACGCAAACTGCAAACGACGCGGGCTGGGCAAACCTTGCGTCACTTTGCCGGTCACTGTCGGATTACCGTCTTTTCCTGCAATAGCCGCCCTTGGGGATACGCGCGCAGGCAAATCAGCGCCAGTGGTGCAGGATCAATGGGTCCTGACCCCAGGACCGCCCCTTTTACTATCCCCCCCTCCTCACGAAGCAGGCGAACTTCTTTGCGAAGACGGGCGTTTTCCTTTTCAACATCCTCGTGCGGTCATCGCCATTGTCTCTCGGCCCAATGGCGATCCAATATGGCTGGCTCGTGAATGGCTGCCCGGGAAAACACTTGGATGGAAATCCCTTACCTAAATCATGGCCGCTTACCTGGCATGATCCGGAAATGCTGCGTTGCACGGGAACTTGCATAAATATACAAGTATTGAACATATAAATGATGGATTCCAAAATGGAAAAACATGATTGCGCCAAAGGCCTAATTCCTGCATCCGAATATCTTTTGAGCAGCGAACGTCAAGAGTCTGCAGACGGCCTGATGAAGGCAGCCGGTTTTCTCATGAAAGCCGGTCGGGAACGTTCAGTCGGCCACCTTTTGGCCAAGGCGGTGTCGGTTTGCGAATCAACCCCTGGGCTTTTGCAACTGTATGAGGCCGCAAAAAGCCGGAACCCGGATGTCGCTGTGCATTGCCTGGAGAAACTCTCATCCCTGCCGGAGACCCTAAAAGACGCCTCCCTACTGGCCTGGGTCGGGCGCACGACAGCCAGGCTGGACAACCGCGACATCATGGACCCTCTGGAACCTTTCGAACCTTTCAAACAGCTTGTCGAAAAACGCGGGTTTTCGGATGCCAGGCAAATCCTTTATGCCCACATCGACCTCAACACGGTTGACGGATCGGCGATCTGGATGTCCTCGATGGCATCAATGCTGGCCCAGAACGGCAAGGTAATCATCATCTCCAAGAACCACCTGGAGCGCGATGTCATCATAAAAAACATCACCAATCGGGAAAACGTGCTGATCCTCACACCTGGTAATGTCCGGCCAGACCTTCAGACCCTTGACATTGCCGCAAGCATTCGACTGGTGCGGGCCCTTGACCATCTTCTTCCCAAGGTGAAATCCGTTTTCATCCGCGGTCTCGCGGCGGCTTGTGAATTGCTGTCCGACCGGCAGTTCTACAAGCGCTCTTATATCTATCTTACCGATCTGTACGAACACCGAGACAACCAAATTGTCATCACGGATCTGGCGCGGCGCTCGGTCGATGTCCTGGCCAGGCAATCCGCCGCCTTGCTGGTTCAGACCCCCCAGCTGGAAAACCTGATCCGCACCCTGACCCGGCACCCCTTCAAGGCAATAATGATTCCGCCACCAATCCCGGATACGCTGTTCAGGCTACCCGGTCCCCCCCCCCGCAGGCGGGGCAGCATTCGTATCGGATACGCCGGTAAAATTGCCCCAAACTGGGGCATCCGGCAGTTGATAAAATGGGTGGGCATCCTTCAGGGCGAAGGTATGAATATTGAAGTGACAATTATTGGCGACAAGATATCCGGGGCGGCAACCAATCAGGAAAACCGGGTTTTCCGCCAGCAGATCGTGCAGGGTCTGGAACGGATAAAGGCCCACCGCCTGGGGGCACTGGATCGCGCAAGCGCACAGGAAGAAATGCAAAAGATGGATTTTGCCTGGTGCTGGCGACCCGCAGAGTTCGAAGAGCATACCCTTGAACTCTCGACCAAACTGATTGAAGGGGTCGCATCCGCCCTTCCCGGCATTGCCTATCCCAATGGCGTCAACCGGGAAACCCTGGGCAAGGATTATCCCTTTTTCGTCCGCGACTTTGCGGGCTTTCGGCGGCTGCTGAACAGCCCCCCGCAAAAGGTACCCAGTGAGCTGCGCACTGCCATCTCGAAACGCCATTCTATTGGAATTCTGGCAACGAGGCTGGTCCCGCCCAAAAGCGACCACACCGCCCCCTTTGACGGCACAATTTGCTTCGCGGCCCATGATCCCAAGTTCATATTCCCCTATTATTCCGATCTCAAAAGCAGGGGTGCGAAGGTGGTCTATGACCCATGGGAATGGGGCGGGCCCACCAACGAGCAGTCCTCGCGGGAAATCATGTCAAAATCCCAGGTCGTTTTCTGCGAATGGGGTCTGGCCAATTCCGTCTGGTATTCAAAAAACCTGCGCCCCGGTCCCAAATTGATTGTCAGGGTGCATCTGCAGGAAATCAAGGAACCGGGAAAAAGATTCGGCAATGAAATAAACCATGCCCGTGTCGACCGGTTCATTTTTGTGTCTGAATTGGTCAGGCAAGAGTACATCAGGATGTTTGACCTCCCCCGCGAAAAAACCTGTATCGTGAATAATTTTATTCTTGAAAATGAATACCTGCCTGCGGCTAAATCATTTTCCGAAACGATCACCCTGGGCATGGTCGGAATCATCCCAAAACGCAAAAGGCTGGATCGGGCCGTCAGAGTTCTCGACACTCTGATCAAAGCAGGACACTCTGCCCGCCTGGTGATCAAGGGACCCCGACCGGAAACGATCGACTTCATGACCAAAGGCCACAGGCGCGCCGAGCTCGACTATTATTATAAAATCTACTCGGACATTGAAAGTGACCCTGACCTGAAAGCCGCCGTGGAATTTCACGGCTGGGGCAATGATGTCGCGAAATTCTATGACACAGTGGATCATATACTGTCCCCCAGCGACTTTGAGAGCTTTCATTACGCCCTGGCTGACGGTGTCCTGTCGGGATGCCATCCCGTGGTCTGGGACTGGACAGAAGCAGAGATGTTTTACCACCGCGACTGGGTTGTCGCAAACACGGATGCGGCGGTGGCAAAGATATTGCAATTCCGGCAGAATACGGACCGGTCCCGGGCAGAAGAACTGACCGCAAACAGGGACCTGGTCGTTTCCCGTTATGGCAGCGCCCGGATTTTCGGCCAACTCGATGCGATCATGTTCTAGGCCATACTTCGAAAATGGAACGCTGATTTAACGCTCAACATGATGCGAAACAGGCGCGTCGGTTGATGCGTTGGCCGCCGTTGCGGACGGGTCGGGTCGATTGGCCACGACCCGCATCGGTTTTATGGATCGCTGGACATTGCACCGCTGCTGCCCGCCAGAGTATGCGTAGCATACCCGAGAGGAGGGCTGCACCGGTTCAGGGGAAACGGCCAGGAGGAAACCAGAGGAAACCACCTGACCCTCTGATCCCGGGCACATCAAATCAATCGCGTCCAGAAACCGTGCCGACCCGGGTCATTGATTGAGCGGGTTGGTTAGTGATGGCAACTGAATTGGAATCAGGCGGCCAAAGCAGCCTGTGCCTTGGCAACAATTGCACTAAATGCGTCAGGTTCGTGTACAGCCAGGTCGGCCAGAACCTTACGGTCAACTTCGATCCCGGCCATGTTCAGCCCGTTGATAAAGCGCGAATAGGTCAGCGCCTCGTCGTGCGAACGCACGGCGGCGTTGATCCGCTGGATCCACAATGCGCGGAAATTCCGCTTGCGGATCTTGCGGTCGCGCGTGGCGTATTGGTTGGCCTTATCGACCGCCTGGGTCGCGGTTTTAAAGGTGTTTTTGCGGCGGCCAGAATAACCTTTGGCGGCTTTGATGATCTTTTTGTGGCGTGCGTGGGCAATTGTCCCACCTTTGGTGCGTGACATATCAGGTGTCTCCTATCAGCGGTCGTAGGGCATAAAGCGTTTGATGATCTTGGCGTCGGGGGCACTAAGGGTCGTGGTGCCGCGCGCATTGCGGATGAATTTCTTGCTCCGCTTGATCATCATGTGCCGCTTGCCGGCCTGACCTGACATAACCTTGCCGGTCGCAGTAATCTTAAAGCGCTTTTTGGCGCTTGATTTGGTCTTCATCTTGGGCATTTCCGTCTCCTTGAATTCGGGTCGGTTAAATGCGCGACTCGGCATGCCACATTGGCCGGACGCGCGGGTAAGATGCGCCGTTTACGCATATCGTGCGCCGCTGGCAAGGGGGATGAGGCAGATTCGCCAGTGATTCAGTTCAAATAAGTGATTCAGTTCAAAAACCGGCCAATGACACCGAAAAATACGTCAGGTATCTGATTGATGCTATATCCGCCGGGGTGGGTCATCAAAGCATAAAGAATCAGACCACCCGCCAGAAGGATTGTGATCATTGAAACACGTGGCGAGCGTCCGTCGCTCATGGCGGAAATGATCGACGGTATTGAAAACCCGCTGATGACAAGTCCAAGTATCAGCGCTAAATCTGTGTCCATCCGATCCGACCTTGTTACCTGAATTTACCTGGCTCTAAGGTGTACTTTAACCCGGGTCGGTGCGGTATATCAAACGTTCATCACAAGGGGCAACCCGCAGGATATTGGTGGTACCGGGAACGTTAAAGGGCACGCCGGCTGTGACAACGATCTGATCAGTCGTGTCGGCAAATCCACCGGCCCGGGCGGCGCGGGCAGCACTGACCACCGCATCTTTGAACCGTTCAAGTTCGGGCGTCATGACACAGTTACAGCCCCAGCTAAGGGCCAGCCGACGGGCGGTATTTCTTAGAGACGTCATGGCAATGATCGGCACACCAGGGCGTTCACGGGCAGTCAAAAGCGCGGTTGTGCCGCTTTGGGTGAAACAGCAGATTGCCTTGATATCAGTGGTTTCGGCAATTTCACGAGCAGCTGCGACAATACTGTCGGCTACTGAACTGCCTTTGACCGAACGCGAGGCTGCGATGATCTGGGCATAGGTCGGGTCGGCTTCGACCTCGATGGCAACCTGGTCCATGGTTTGCACCGCTTCGATCGGGAAACTGCCGGCGGCGGATTCCGCACTTAGCATGATGGCATCGGTGCCTTCGTAAATCGCGGTGGCCACGTCCGAAACTTCGGCCCGGGTTGGCATCGGACTGTCGATCATGCTTTCCAGCATTTGCGTCGCCACAATCACCGGTTTGGCCGCGGCACGACAGCGACGCACCAGCCGTTTCTGGATCGGCGGCACCGCGGACACCGGCAATTCGACACCCAGATCACCGCGTGCCACCATGATGCCGTCCGACACGGCAAGGATTTCATTGAAATGCTCAACTGCGCTGGGTTTTTCGATTTTCGACATGATCGCGGCACGGCCTTTGGACAGCACGCGCGCCTCTTCCACGTCTTCAGGGCGCTGTACAAATGACAGAGCGAGCCAATCAACACCCAACTCGCAGGCGAACTCCAGATCGCTGCGGTCCTTTTCGGACAACGCGGCCAGCGGCAGCACCACATCAGGCACATTGACGCCTTTGCGGTTTGAGATCACGCCACCCGCAATCACCGTGCAATCGGCAGAATCAGCGCCGCAACCAGTGACTTTCAGGCGGATTTTGCCGTCGTTGACCAACAACGTTGCGCCAACCTTCAACACTTCGAAGATTTCCGGATGCGGCAGGCAGACGCGGTTGATATCCCCCGGCGTTGGATCAAGATCAAGCCGAAACGCCGCTCCGTCCTGTAAATCCTCAGCCTCATTGGCGAAGGCTCCAACGCGCAACTTTGGCCCCTGAAGGTCGGCCAAAATGGCAATCGGGCTTTGCAGGTCGGCCTCGACCTGACGAATAATCTCGTGTTTCTGGCGGATTTCATCCTGGGTTCCGTGACTCATATTAAGGCGAAACACATCGGCGCCGGCCTCGTGCAGGGCGCGGATTACTTCGTAGGTTTCAGATGCCGGTCCCAATGTGGCCACGATCTTAACATTGCGCCTGCGCCTCATACTGTACTCCCTTAAACCTGGATTGTTATCGCAAACAGTTTCGACCGACTTATGGCGCAGATCGTCGGTGCAAGCAACCGGACATATGCGACGTCACGAGGGGGTGACACCAAGGATCGGGGCAATTAAGTCAATTGAAACAACTGGAATGGGAATGCCCGGATGGACCATCAGACCGAAATCGAACTTCAGGCGGCGGCGTTTCGGAGGTTGCAACAGCATCTGATGCAGGACCGGACAGATGTGCAAAACATCGACATGATGAACCTGACGGGTTTCTGCCGCAATTGCCTGAGCCGTTGGTATCAAGAGGCTGCCGCCGAAAAGGGCATCGAGATCGGCAAGATCGAGGCCCGCGAGATTTATTATGGCATGAGCATGGATGAGTGGAAGACAAAATATCAGACCGAAGCCAGCCCCGAAAAGCAGGCCGCTTTCAAGATTGCGTTTGAGGAAAACGTTACCGCGAAAAGCTGATCAACAAGCGGAAGGGTTCTGATGTGGACGATAAGTATCCACCCTGTTGAGCTTTCGATGAATTTCTCTCAAGCTTTGGCCAATCTGCGGCAGCGTTGAGCCATGCCAGGATGTGCTCGCCGCCCCACCGTCTTGGAACAACTTCAAAGCCTTCAACCGTGCCTGAACGCTTGGCGATCTGGATTGTCCATTTGTCGGCATCAGCCAAAGCATCACATAATTTTGGCCCTGCATGGCCCCCATCAGCAAAGGTCTGGCGTGGTGATCGGATCCCGCATTTCCGTCAGGATTGATCTGGCCACGAATATGGCCCTACGGCGAGGGTCTGTGTGATCATCCGGGATGGCACCGCTAGGGTTGGAGCATTTCATTTCAGACACGGTAAAATAAGCAAAGATAACCGAATGCGCGCCGAAAAAGGTCCCCCCCTGCGCCTTGGGTAAAATCGCGACACAATCACATTCTTCTAAGTCGCCGAGGGTTTTGGTGGGCATTCACCCGTTCGGACATTGTTTCGCGCCTATGACGCCGCCATGCTGGCAGATGCCGTCACATAGGGGCGCAAAAATACCGGCCGGTCCGGTTCGGACAGTGCTGCATCAAAGGCATAGCCACCACTGTCAAAATCCCTGAGCGACGCGGCATCCTGCAACCGGTTCTGCACGATAAACCGCGCCATCGCCCCACGTGCCCGTTTGGCAAAGAAACTGACAATCGTCGGCATGCCATCTTTGTCCTCCATAAACACCGGCGTGATTATCTGCAATTTCAACGCCTTGGGGGCCACCGCCCCGAAATATTCCTGACTGGCACAATTCACCAGCACCCGCGCACCAACCTGCTCAGCGTGGGCATTCAGCGTCTTGGACAATTGGTCGCCCCAGTATTGATAAAGCGATTTACCGCGCCGGGTTTTCAAACGACTACCCATTTCCAACCGATACGGCTGGATCGCATCCAGAGGGCGCAACAACCCGTAAAGCCCGGACAAAATCCGCAAATGATCCTGCGCCCAGGCCATTTCTTCGGCATCAAGCGTCCCCGCCTCAAGCCCCAGATAGGTGTCGCCAGCAAACGCCAATGCCGCCGGGCGGGTCAAATCCGCATCTGGCTCATCCTGAAACACCTTGAACCGATCCCGGTTCAAACGCGCCAAATCCGGGCTCAGGTCCATCAGCTTTCGCAGGTCGCCCAAGGTCAGATTACGCGCCGTGCGCACAAGTCGCGCCGCATCCTGCTGAAACGCAGGCACACTCGCCTCGACATCGCATTCCGACCAATCCAGCCGCTTGGCCGGAGAAATAACAACCAACATTAATAATCCCCCTTGGGCAGTTCCCTATCTCGCCTCGCGCAAAACGTCCAGAAACGCCGCGCCAAATCGTTCCGCGTGACGTGCCCCCAACAGCCGCTCCAGTGCCTGCGCATCGTCGCCGCGCATCTGCGCCACCCGTGCCAATTGCGAGGCCGAACAACTCATCACCTTGTCAATCCCATCAACGCCGCGCATCAGCCCGGCCTGCGCCTGTAACAACTGGTCATAAACATTGCCCGCCGCGCGCCCGGCCAGTTTGCGCCTTGCCGGATGCATCGGCGCGCTCTCGCCGTTGATCACCTCCAGAAACGCCGCGCCAAACCGCTCTAGCTTTTTCGCGCCAACCCCACCAATTGCCATCATCTGATCCAGATTTCCGGGCCGCATTTCCGCCATCTCAATCAGGGTCCGATCCGGGAATATCACATAAGCCGGGACTTTCGCCGCTTCTGCCAACGCCCGCCGCTTGGCCTTGAGTGCTGACAACAACGGCGCGTCTTCCTCGGACACCAGCGCCTTGACCGCCGGGCGACGCGGTGCCTTTTGGATCGTATCAAGCCGCAGGGTAATACTCGCCTCACCCATCAGAATCGGCCGCGCAGCCTCGGTCATTTTCAGCGCACCATGACGTTCCGGGTCGGGACGCACCAGATCATGCCCGCTCATCTGCCGGAAAACTGCCTGCCATTGGCGTTTGTCATATTCACGGCCAACCCCAAAGGTTGGCAATTGATCGTGACGGCGCGCCTGCACCTTTTCGGTCTTGTTGCCAACAAGAATATCAATCAAATGCCCCGCGCCAAACCATTCGCCGGTTCGCAGGATCGCCGACAGAGCCTTGCGCACCGCCTCGGTCCCGTCAAACACCTCGGCTGGGGTGTCGCATAGATCGCAATTGCCACAAGGTTCAGACTCTTCGCCAAAATACCCCAACAAAACCTGCCGCCGACACTTCAAAGCCTCGGCCAACCCCAACAGGGCATTCAGCCGCCCATGGTCCGCCACCCTTCGTTCCGGCGGTGCCAGCCCCTCGTCGATTTGCGTGCGGCGCAGGCGGATATCCTCGGGTCCAAACAGGGTCAATGTCTCGGCCGGTGCGCCATCACGCCCCGAACGGCCAATCTCCTGGTAATAGGATTCGATGCTTTTGGGCAGATCGGCATGCGCCACCCAACGGATATCCGGCTTGTCCACACCCATGCCAAAGGCCACCGTCGCCACCACAATCAACCCATCCTCGCGGGAAAAGCGTGTTTCAACAATGCGCCGGTCTTCAGCGTCCATACCGGCGTGATAAAAACAGGCGGAATGGCCTTCCTCGCGCAACGCGCGCGACAGGGTTTCAGTCTTGGCACGCGTGCCGCAATAGACAATGCCCGAACGCCCTTTGCGTGCTGCCGCAAACTGCAAAATCTGCGTGCGCGGGTTGTTTTTGGCAGTAAAGGCCAGATGAATGTTTGGTCGGTCAAACCCGTGCAAAAAGATGCGCGGAGGCACCCCATCAAACAGCTTTTCCACAATCTCATCACGGGTTTCCGCGTCTGCTGTGGCCGTAAACGCCGCCAATGGCACATCCAGCGCCCGCCGCAATGCCCCGATCTTCAGATAATCGGGGCGAAAATCATGGCCCCACTGCGACACACAATGCGCCTCATCCACCGCAATCAGACTGACGCCAATGCGGCGCAGCATCCCCATGGCCGACCCCGCCGCAAGCCGTTCGGGCGCGATATACAAAAGTTTCAGCCGCCCCTCATCCAGTGCTGCCCACACCATCTCGGTCTCTTCTTCGGTATTCCCCGAGGTCAGCGCACCGGCACAAACACCCGACGCCTGCAACGCCCGCACCTGATCGCGCATCAGCGCAATCAGCGGGGATATCACCAAAGTCACGCCGTCGCGCATCAAGGCAGGCAGTTGGAAACACAAAGATTTCCCGCCCCCGGTCGGCATGATCGCCAACACGTTTTCGCCTGCCACCACAGCGTCAACAATTTCTTCCTGACCCGGGCGAAAACTGTCGAATCCAAAAACATCACGCAAAAGCGGGGCAGCACCAGTCATATGCTCAAAGGGCCTTACATAAAATTGTATCTATCTGCTCTCAACAAGCACATTCACACACTAAGAATTCATGAACAAGGGCCGGTAAAGCCACCCCCGCCCCCTTCATCTTGCAGCAGCGCATTGGGATGCATTTTTGCGCTAGAAGCACAAGACACTGGGTATAAACTCAATTCCAAACCCCGCCCCATACGCAGGGCTTAGTAAAAGAACGCCGCATTATTCCGCAGGACAATCCGCAGAACCACGATCGAGATCAGCACCACCAAAGGTGCCATATCAATCCCGCCCATCTGCGGCAGGGCGCGCCGGATCGGGGCATAAAGCGGCTCTAACAAGCGGTTCAGCCCATACCAGATCTGCCCCACAAACTGTTGTTGCAGATTCAGCACCTGAAAATTTATCAGCCAGCTCATCACCACATGGGCAAGGATGAAGAACCAGACTACATCCAGCAGCAGATTCAGTATTTCATACAACGACGCCATATATTTTACCTCTTGTCGAACAGCCCTTCACCTAAGCGGCGCAATACCAAAGGGCAAGGGGGGCGCACAATGACCCACTTGATTAGATAAGCATTCCCCTGTCATAGTCAGGTTAACAAAAATATCAGGCCCAGAATATGAGGCCAAGAAAGAGGGCAGGCATGGCTGAGGTATCTTTACGCAAGCGCATATGGGGCTGGTGGTTCTTTGACTGGGCCAGCCAGCCGTACCATACGTTGCTGGTCACCTTCATCTTCGGCCCCTATTTCGCCACCGTCGCCGCCGAGCATTATCTGGCACAAGGCATGGACGCGCAAGCCGCCAAGGCCGGTGCGCAAAGCATCTGGGCCATGTGCCTGACCATAACCGGATTGATCATCGGCTTTGGCGCACCTTTCATCGGTGCATTTGCCGACACATCCGGGCGCCGAATGCCGTGGATATTGGTGTTCTCGGTGATGTATGTGGTCGGGGCCGGCGCCCTTTGGTGGGTCTTGCCGGACGGATCCAACATGCTTTGGGGGCTGTATGCCTTTGGCTTTGGCTTTATTGGCGCGGAATATGCGCTGATATTCATCAATTCGCAATTGCCAGATCTGGGCACCCCAGCAGAGATTGGCAAGATATCCGGTTCGGGGTTTGCCTTTGGTTATGCCGGTGGCCTGCTCACACTGATCATTCTGTTGTTGCTGTTTGTCGAACAGGGCAACGGCAAGACTCTGATCGGGCTGGACCCTGCACTGGGACTGGACGCCAGCCAGAAAGAAGGCACGCGCATTGTCGGCCCGCTTACTGCCATTTGGTATGCCTTGTTTATGATCCCCTATTTTCTCTGGGTGCGCGAAGCCCCCACCGGCAAACGTGGATCGGTCGGTCAGGCACTCAGCCATCTGCGCCAGTCCATCGTCAACCTGCCCAAGCGGATCAGCCTGTCGGCCTACCTCGGCTCATCCATGATTTATCGCGATGCGCTGAACGGGCTTTATGGCTTTGGCGGCGTCTATGCCCGGTTGGTACTGGAATGGGAACTGACCCAGATTGGCATCTTTGGCATCGTCGCGCTGATCTCCTCGGCTTTGTTCAGTTGGTTTGGCGGCAAAGCCGACAAACGTTTTGGCCCCAAACCGGTGATCATCAGCGCCATCATCGTGCTGACCTTGGTTTGCCTGACCATTGTCAGCATGTCACGCACGCATCTTTATGGCATGCCCCTGCCCGAAGGCTCTACCCTCCCAGATGCCATTTTCTTTGGCTGCGGCGTGTTGATCGGCGGCATGGGCGGAATATTGCAGGCCACCAGCCGCACCTTGATGGTGCGCCACTCTCCGCCCGACTCCCCCACCGAAAGCTTTGGTTTATATGGCCTTTCGGGCCGAGCAACGGCATTTATTGCCCCCGCTCTGATCCTGGTGGTAACAGAAATGACCGGCAGCGCACGGATTGGCATGTCGCCTATAGTCGTGCTCTTTGTTATTGGTCTCATTCCGCTAATCTGGGTCAAACCTGAAGGAGATCAAACCGGATGATTCTTGCCCGCCTGTCCTGCATTCTGGTCCTGCTGCTGGCCTGGCCAGCACACCAGGCACTGGCCGAAATCCTTGCCAAACAACAGTTCGGCTCCAAAACCAATGGCTCAAGCCAACGCGCTGCCGCCTGGGGCAGCTATGCCAAGGGCTGCGTCGCCGGCGCCGTGCAACTGCCCGAAACCGGCCCGACCTGGCAGGCCATGCGGCTGTCTCGCAACCGCAATTGGGGACTTCCGGGCACCGTTGATTACATCCGCGACCTCAGCACCTTTGCCGCCAGTCTACCGGGCTGGAAGGGGCTATATGTCGGCGATATCAGCCAGCCGCGTGGCGGGCCAATGCTGTCGGGACACCGAAGCCATCAGATCGGGCTTGATATTGATATCTGGATGCTACCGCCCGACCGGTTGAACCTAAGCACCTCAGCGCGCGAAAACCTGTCGTCGATTTCGATGCGTCGTGCCAATGGTGCATTTGTCAACAGCAGCTGGACACCAGCGCATCACGCGCTTTTGCGGGCGGCGGCCAAGGACAAAAGGGTCGCGCGGATATTTGTGTTCCCCGGCGCCAAAGTGCAAATGTGCAACGACGAAAAGGGCAATCGCAAGTGGCTGGCTAAAATCCGGCCCTGGTGGGGTCACCACTATCATTTCCATGTGCGCCTGACTTGCCCGAGGGGGCGCAAAGGCTGTACCAACCAGACGCCTCCGCCCAAAGGCGACGGTTGCGCCGACGCGCAAAAATGGGTCAACGACATCCTTAACCCGCCCAAGCCCAAAAAGGCAGACCCGAACGCCCCGAAAGTCACCCCAAAGCCACGCCGTGAATATGTGTTGGCCGATCTGCCCCAGCAATGTACCGGCGTTCTTCAGTCCAAGTAACTTTAGCCCTGGTCCTGACCTGCCTTGTCGGCACCGCCTTGGCGGACGACAAGGCCCAGGCCCAGGATATGGCCCAGGATCTGGCCCAGAATCCGGGGCAGAATCCAGCGCGGTATCTGAGCAGTTTTCCCTGGGTCATGGATAAACCCTGGTTCGGCGGCTGGTCCGGAATCGAGATTTCGCCAGACGGATCAACCATGACCGCTATCACCGACCGTGGCCGCCTGATCAGGGCGCGCATCAGGCGCGACAAAAGCCGGATAACTGGCATATCCCCTCGCAAATGGTGGCGACTGAAATCCAGCTCTGGAAGGTTCCTGACCCGCTGGGTCATTGATTCCGAAGGGTTGGCATTGGGCAGCAACGGCGTGGTCCACATCTCGTTCGAAGGGGTTACGCGGGTGGCCCGTTACCATCCCCCCGGCGCCTCGGCGATGACCCTTAGCGGCCACAAGGCCTTTAAAACCTTTCCCAAAAACAAATCACTTGAGGCATTGGCAATTGACGGGCGCAACAGGCTTTTTGCGATCCCCGAGCAATTATCCAAAAGCGACGAAATCCGCGTGTATGTGGTGCAAAACGGCATATGGTCAGTGGCCTTCACCCTGCCCGGAGGAAATGGCTTTTTGCCGGTGGGGGCAGATTTTGATCCCGATGGGAGGTTGTATCTGTTGGAACGCGGCTGGAGCGTTTTCGGCTTTCGAACCCGTGTGCGCCGCTGGGAAATTGTGTCAGATCGCCCACAAAATGAACAATTGTTGATCCTGACTGGCACCGGCACCCACGACAACCTGGAAGGGCTGGCGGTCTGGCGCGACAAACAACGACGTACGCGCCTGACGATGATCTCAGACGACAATTTCCTGTCGTTGCAGCGGACGGAAATAGTTGAATACGCAGTGTCGGAATAACTTGCGCCCCGGCAACAGGCGCAGTATCAGCCGCCTGCTTACCATGACGGCCAGCCAAGTCGCCGCACCCTTGTCAAAACGGACCAGAAACCATGAACCGCACCCATCTTCCTGGCATTATTGCCATGGCCACAATCGTCGTGGCCTCCAACATCCTTGTTCAATTCCTTTGGGGCCAATGGTTGACTTGGGGCGCGTTCACCTATCCGTTTGCCTTCCTTGTCACCGACCTGATGAACCGCGCCTACGGCGCTCGCGTCGCGCGCAAAGTGGTGCTGACCGGGTTTGTTGTCGGGCTGGCTTGTTCGTTGATCGGCACGCAAATATCGGGTGAATATGGCCCGTTGGTTACACTTCGCATCGCCTTCGGCTCAGGTCTCGCCTTCCTGACTGCGCAATTGCTGGACGTTTCCATCTTTTCGGCCCTGCGGGCTGGCAAATGGTGGCGCGCTCCGCTTGCTTCGACCCTGATCGGGTCCAGTGTCGACACCATCCTGTTCTTCTCCATTGCCTTTTCGACGCAGCTTCGCTGGCTTGAACCCGCCAATGATGTGTCCTGGGCCAACCAGGCACTGCCCCTGCTGGGCGCCGGGCCAATCGCTCCGCTCTGGGTCTCGCTGGCGCTCGCGGATTGGCTGGTAAAATTGTCTCTGGCCGTGCTGGCGTTAATCCCTTTCCGGATTATCGCCAAACGGATGAATGCAACGACCTGATCGGCCTTTCTAGTCCTGCCCCGGCAGGCTAAACTACCAAACATGCGGATCAACGACGACATAACCCTTCAGGATTGGGAGCTTAGCGAACAATTCATGCGCGCCTCCGGCCCCGGCGGTCAGAACGTCAACAAAGTGGCGAGTGCGGTTGAATTGCGGTTCGAGGCCGCCCGCTCGCCGTCTTTGCCCGACCCGGTCAAGACGCGGCTTAAACGGCTCGCCGGGCGGCGTTGGACCAAAGACGGGGCGATTGTCATCCAATGCGACGAAACCCGTTCACAGGCACGCAACCGTGATATCGCCCGCGACCGGTTGATAGCCTTGATCCGTCAGGCGTTGACGCGGCCAAAACGACGTATTGCCACCCGCCCGACCAAAGGGTCAATCCGGCGTCGACTGAATGCCAAAAAGGTGCGGGCGGACATCAAGACCTTGCGGGGCAAAGTCACAGACGATTAAACTGGCAGAGAAAAATGAGGCAGACAACATGCGATTAAACGGCAAAACTGCAATTGTAACCGGTGGTGCATCCGGGTTTGGCGCCGGCATCGTCGCCAAATTCCTGACCGAAGGCGCGCGGGTCATGATCGCCGATATCAACGGCGATGCGGCAAGTGACATGGCCGAGACCCTGGGCGAAAATGCCATCGCCCAAACCGTCGATGTCTCAGACGGGGCCTCGGTACAGGCCATGGCGAACGCGGCCCTAAACACCTTTGGCCACGTCGATATCCTGATCAACAACGCCGGTATTTCGCACCTGCCGGGCCTGCTGGAAGATATCACCGAAGACGACTTTGACCGGCTTTACCGCGTCAACATGAAATCCGTTTACCTGACTGCGCGGGCCTTGGTGCCGCACATGAAATCCCGCACGCAGGGCGCAATCCTCAACGTCGCCTCAACCGCAGGCATCTCGCCCCGGCCCCGGCTGAACTGGTACAACGCCTCCAAAGGCTGGATGATCACCGCCACCAAAACCATGGCGATCGAACTGGCCCCCGACGGCATCCGCGTCAACGCCATCAACCCGGTGGCCGGCGAAACCCCGCTTTTGAAAACCTTCATGGGCGAAGACACCCCGGAAATTCGCGCCAAGTTCCTGTCAACCATCCCCCTGGGCCGCTTTTCGCAACCCGAAGACATGGGCAACGCCGCCTGCTTCCTCTGCTCGGACGAGGCCAGCATGATCACCGGCGTTGCCATGGAAGTTGACGGAGGCCGCTGCATCTGATGACAAAAACCTCCCCTGTTCATCTTGCAAAGAAAACTCCCGCCGGAGGCACCGCGCCCTTCAGGGCGCAAACAAAAAATGCCTGTGCTCTGCACATCAATCAGATCAGATAGACCATGATTCCCGGACACCGTAACCTGATCACAGACGTCCCCGGCCTCTTGGTTGGCAACGCTCAGGACACAATTCTGAAATCCGGGGCGACGGTCCTGACCGCAAACGAACCCTTTACCGCCTCGGTTCACGTCATGGGCGGCGCGCCCGGAACCCGTGAAACCGACCTGCTCGCGCCAGATAAATCCGTGGCACGGGTCGATGCTCTGACCTTGGCGGGGGGCTCGGCCTTTGGGCTTGATGCCTGTTCGGGCGTGGTGGATGCGCTGCGCACCCAAGGTCGCGGCTTTCAGGTGTTTGATGCGACTATCCCGCTGGTGCCCGGGGCAATCCTGTTTGACCTGCTGAATGGCGGTGACAAGAATTGGGCCGACAACCCCTACCGGGCGTTGGGCCGAACAGCGTTTGAAACCGCCAAAACAGACTTCGATCTCGGCACGGTCGGCGCCGGAACGGGTGCCCTGACGGCAATGCTCAAGGGCGGGCTGGGGTCTGCCTCATTTGTGCTTGAAAACGGCATCACAGTCGGTGCATTGGTTGCCGTCAACCCGATGGGCTGCGTAACCACCCCCGGAGAACGCCATTTCTGGGCCGCCCCGTTTGAAGTGGACGGCGAATTTGGTGGGCTGGGCCCGGACCCGGCCACCGGGCTTGGCCGTATTTTGCGCAGCCGCAAAGCCGAAAACATGATGGCCCGCGCCAACACCACCATCGCCATCGTCGCCACCGATGCGGCCCTAAGCAAGGCCCAATGCCAACGCATGGCAACCGCCGCCCATGACGGCATTGCCCGCGCCATCGTGCCCGCGCATACACCCGGCGACGGCGATCTGGTGTTTGCCCTGACCACCGGCGCCACGCCATTGGACAAAACAGAACCGGCCCTGCCACTGATCGGCCACGCGGCTTCGCTGTGTCTGGCGCGCGCGATTGCCCGGGCGGTCCATCTGGCCAGCCCCGCCCCGGGCGACACCCTGCCTTGTTGGTCCGGTACTGCAATCTGACCCCGTTTGCGACATCTCATCACGCGGCATTCTGACAGTTGGCGCCTGGGCCATGAACCAGCCTATTGTCTGGTCAATCAACAGCCGACCTAGCGAGTTAGAATCATGATTCCCTGCCTGACGAAAACCCCCGGATGAACACCCAGATCCCGGCCTGGGTAAACGGAACGCTAACCCCTGTGGACAAATTCAAGGTCCATAAGCAAGGCCTGAAACACAAAGCCGTTTCAGTGTTTGTCATCCGTGGCACCGACATTCTGTTGCAACGCCGCGCTTTGGGTAAATACCACACGCCCGGTCTTTGGGCCAATACCTGCTGCACTCATCCGATGTGGAACGAGGCCCCCAGCACCTGCGCGGTTCGCCGTTTGCACGAAGAACTGGGCATCACCGGCCTCTATCCCGAATTCCGCCACCATCTGGAGTATAGCGCAGATGTCGGCAACGGCATGGTCGAGAATGAGGCAGTAGATGTGTTCCTGGCCCATGTACGCGACAAACTCGACGTGACACCCAATCCGGACGAAGTCATGGACACCCGCTGGATCGACTATCACGATCTTTTGGCTGAGGCCCAGCGCCACCCGAAGCGCTTTACTCCCTGGTTGAAAATCTATCTGCGTGACTACGCCGATACGATATTTGGTCCCGATTTGATTATCGCCGCGCATTCCATCAACAAAACCGGGTAACATCGGGGGCAAAACAAAATGACAGTTCTGATTGCAGGCGGCGGCATCGCCGGATTGACGCTTGGGCTTACCCTGCACCAAATTGGCGTGCCGTTTCATATCTATGAGGCGACCCGCGAAATCCGCCCCTTGGGTGTTGGCATCAACCTGCAACCCAATGCAGTACGGGAATTGCTGGATCTTGACCTTGATGAAGACCTTGACGCCATTGGTGTGAAAACCCGACAATATGGGTTTTACTCCAAACTTGGAAACACCATCTGGGAAGAACCGCGCGGCCAATGGGCCGGCTATGCCTGGCCGCAATATTCGGTGCATCGCGGCACGTTGCAGGTGATGCTGTTTGAAACACTGATCAAGCGCGCCGGTGCGGGCGTTATCACAACCGGGGCTCGTGCAACCGGCTTTGAAAACACCCGGGACGGGCCACAGTTGCACCTGGAAAACGGCGACAAGGTCACTGGCAGTCTGATCATTTCCGCCGACGGCATCCATTCCGCCCTGCGCGCGCAGATGTACCCGGATGAGGGCGCGCCAATCTGGAACGGTCGGGTGTTATGGCGCGCGACAACGCAGGCTGACGCCTATTTCAACGGTGCCTCGATGGTGATGATCGGCCATGACAACCTGCGCCTTGTGGCTTACCCGATATCCAACCCGGACCCGGTTACAAATATTGCCACGATCAACTGGATCGCCGAAAAAAAGTTCGGTCTTGGCGAAAACTGGCGCAAAGAGGACTGGAACCGCGCGGCCGATATCAACGACTTTCTGCCGGATTTTCAGGAATGGAACTTCGACTGGATCGACGTGCCTTCGCTGATCAAAGGGGCCGATGTGGTTTATGAATACCCGATGGTTGACCGTGATCCCCTGGAGCAATGGACAATTGGTTGTGTGACTCTGATGGGCGACGCGGCACACCCGACCTATCCAGTCGGCTCAAACGGGGCAGGTCAGGCGATTATCGACGCGCGCGTAATAGGCGCGCGTATTCTGGAACATGGAATCACGGCAAAGGCGTTAATGGCCTATGAGGCTGAAACCCGCCCCGTCACCACCAACGTCGGCCTTGCCAACCGGGCCGGGGGTGGACCGGATGGCGTGTTGCAACAGGTCGAAGACCTCTGCGGCGGTGTATTTGACGACATCGAAACGGTGATTCCCCATACCGAATTGGCGGCCCATGCCGAAAAATACAAAGCCCTTGCCGGATTCTCGGTTGCGGCACTGAACGCCAAACCGCCAATCATCACGCAAGGTTAAAAAACTCTCCTGACAAGTTCTGGTGCCGCCATAGGTCAGCCCCTTAAAGGGCCTCGCCTGAATATGACATTGCCGCCTGCACTGCCCGCTGCCACCGCGCATATCCGACCTCTCGGTCGTCACTACTCATCTCCGGCGTAAACCTCTGGTCAAGCGCCCAGGTCCCGGCAAACCCGGCCTGATCCGGGTATATCCCGGCCTGCATACCCGCCAGCCAGGCCGCCCCCAGCGCCGTGGTTTCCTGTATCATCGGGCGATCCACGGGTGCGCCAAGAATGTCGGCCAGGCTCTGCATGGTCCAGTCGCTTGCGCTCATCCCGCCATCAACCCGCAGGACGACATCCGCATCCATTTGCCAGTCGGCCTGCATCGCCTGCAACAGGTCACGGGTCTGAAAGCCTACGCTTTCCAGCGCCGCGCGGGCAAACTCGGCCGGGCCGGAATTGCGGGTCAGACCAAACACCGCCCCGCGGCACTCGGGCTTCCAATAGGGCGCACCAAGGCCGGTAAAGGCCGGAACCAATGTGACCTGCTGCGATGTATCCGCCTTGCGCGCCAAATCGCCGGTTTCCGAGGCGGCCGCGATCATGCCCATCGCGTCGCGCAACCATTGTACCGCCGCCCCGGCGATAAAGATGGACCCTTCCAGGGCATAGGTTCGTTTGCCCTTCAACTGGTAAGCAATGGTCGTCAGCATCTTGTTGTTCGAGGCAACTGGCGTATCACCAGTATTAAGCAAGGCAAAACAGCCGGTGCCATAGGTCGATTTCATCATCCCCGGTTCAAAACACGCCTGACCGATGGTCGCCGCCTGTTGGTCGCCTGCAACCCCCAGAATGGCGACAGGTCCACCCAGAACCGAACTATCGGTGTTGCCAAAATCTGCCGCGCTGTCGCGCACCTGAGGCAGCATTGCCATTGGCACGCCCAGCAATTCGCAAATCCCGGCGCTCCATTCGCCTTTGTGGATGTCAAACATCAGCGTCCGTGCGGCATTGGTGGCATCTGTGGCGTGGACCTTACCGTCGGTCAGTCGCCAAATCAGAAAGGTATCAATTGTTCCGAACAACAAATCACCCTTTGCCGCCTTGGCCCGCGCGCCGGGGATCGTATCAAGGATCCACTTCAGCTTGGTCCCCGAGAAATATGGATCCAGCAACAGGCCGGTGGTTGCAGTTATCTCGGCTTCGTGCCCCGCCTTGCGCAATGCCTCGCAAAAGGGTGCGGTGCGCCGGTCCTGCCAGACAATTGCGTTATGCACCGGCTCTCCCGTCTTGCGATCCCAGACCACCGTTGTTTCGCGTTGATTGGTGATACCAATCCCGGCAATTTCACTGGCGTTCACATCGTTCTCGTTCATCACCATGCGGCATACCTGTTTGACCGTCGACCAAATCTCATTTGCGTTGTGTTCGACCCAACCGGCTTGCGGAAAGTGCTGGGTGAACTCGGCCTGAACCGTATTCACGGCCATCATATCTTCATCAAACAATATCGCCCGCGAAGACGTTGTGCCCTGATCAATCGCCAGAATATAGGTCATGGTCCGCCCCTGAAATTAATGTGTTCGGGCGACCCTAGCCAAGACCCGGACAGGCATCCAGCCCGGAAAGTAACGCAGCCTTCGGATGAATTTCATCCTCGCCTGACCGAATTTGTCTCAACCCACTTGAAAACCAAGCACAAAAGTTAAACACTCGGGGCAAAACCCCGGTACAAAGCCGCATAATCAACCTCACTGAGGAGTACAAAAGTGACCGTATTCACAAAAAGAATCAGAGGCTTCAGTTCGATCATCGCACTGACATCGGCCCTGGCCGCCAGCCAGCTTATGGCCGAAGGATCGCTGACCGTGGCGATGCAGCTTGAACCACCGCATCTTGACCCCACCAGTGCTGCCGCAGGGGCGATCGATTCGGTGACATATTCCAACATCTTCGAAGGTCTGACCCGGTTCATGGGTGACGGCACCGTGGTGCCCGGCCTGGCGCAAAGCTGGGAAATTTCGGATGACGGGTTGACCTATACGTTCAAGCTGCACGGAGGGGTGAAATTTCACGATGGCACCGATATGGACGCCGGAGACGTGAAATTCTCGCTTGACCGGGCGCGCGGCGAAGACAGTGCGAACGCGCAAAAGGCGCTGTTTGGCGGGATCACGGATGTGTCCGTGGTTGATCCGCTGACCGTCAAGGTCACCCTGTCCGAACCTAACGGCAACTTCCTGTTCAACATGGCCTGGGGTGACGCGGTGATTGTCGCACCCGAAAGCATCGCAGACATCAAGACCAACCCCGTCGGCACCGGCGCGTTCAAATTCACCAACTGGGTGCAAGGCGACAAGATCGAGATCGAGCGCAACGCCGATTACTGGGGCACGCCTGCGATCCTTGACAAGGCAACGTTCAAATTCATCTCGGACCCGACGGCTGCCTTTGCCGCCGTGATGGCCGAAGATGTCGACGTATTTTCCGGCTTTCCTGCGCCCGAAAACCTGCCGCAATTCGAGGCCGATCCGCGTTTTCAGGTGCTGATCGGCTCGACCGAAGGCGAGACGATCCTGTCGACCAACAACCAGCAGCCACCGTTCGACGACGTCAAAGTCCGCAAGGCACTGGCCCACGCGATTGACCGCCAGGCGATTATCGACGGCGCGATGTTCGGCTATGGCACCCCAATCGGCACCCATTTCGCGCCACACAACCCGGCCTATGTCGATCTGACCGGCAATTCGAATTACGACCCTGATCTGGCCCGCAAATTGCTGGCCGAGGCCGGGTTCCCGGATGGGTTTGAAACCACATTGCACCTGCCACCCCCTTCATACGCCCGTCGCGGCGGCGAGATCATCGCGGCCCAACTGGCCGAAGTCGGGATCAAGGCCGAGATCGCAAACGTCGAATGGGCGCAATGGCTGGAAACCGTGTTTCGCGGCAAGAATTTTGGCCTGACCATCGTCAGCCATACCGAACCGATGGATATCGGCATCTACGCCCGCCCGGAATATTACTTTCAGTATGACAACAAGGGTTTTCAAGACCTGATGGCCACACTGAACAGCACAACCGACCCGGACGCGCGGACCAAGTTGCTGCAACAGGCGCAGACAACCATTTCCGAGGACTATGTGAATGGCTATCTGTTCCAACTGGCAGCTTTGAGTGTCGCCAAGGTCGGCGTTCAGGGTCTGTGGGTCAATGCCCCGACCCAGGCGACCGACCTGACGGCAGTTAGCTGGGCAGACTGATCCTTGCTGGCAGGGTGGGTTCCACCCACCCTGCAACATCTTACAACCTTCCGTTCCTGTTTGCGGCCAGAGGAGAGACCGATGGATATTCACCCGGCAGGCAGCCGTCCGACCGATCGCTCAAATCCGGATTATTTCACTGGCTCGGTTTTGTTGGATACGATCATCAGCGCACCTGCCCCGGCGCGGGTGAACGCCCTGCGCGTGGCATTCGAACCCGGAGCGCGCACGGCCTGGCACACCCATCCTCTGGGCCAAACCCTGCATGTGCTGTCCGGGTCCGGGCTGGTGGCGCTGCGCGATGCCGCGCCCAGAACCATTCGCGCGGGTGATACTGTCTGGATCCCGCCCGGTGAAGAACACTGGCACGGGGCTGGCCCGCAAACAGAGATGACGCATCTGGCCATTCAGGAAACTATGGACGGGATGGCGGCAAACTGGCTTGAACAGGTGTCAGATGCGGATTACCTGCGTTCTGCTGAATAAGCCGTCACGCAGTTTGCAGGCTCTGGACCCTCGCCTTACAGACGCCTAACATAATGACATGCTGCGCTATTCACTCAAACGCCTGCTCTCGCTGATCGTCAGCCTTGCTGTCGCTTCGCTGGTGATATTTCTGGTGATCGAAGTAGCCCCCGGCGATCCTGCATCCTTCATGCTGGGCATCAATGCACAACCCGATACCATCGCCGCCCTGCGGGCTGAACTTGGCCTTGATGTGCCCAAAACCGAACGCTACCTGAACTGGGTCAGCGGCATGGTTACGGGCGATTTCGGCATCTCCTACACCTATCGCACCCCGGTCTCGACGATGATCGGCGACCGTATGTGGGTGTCACTGCCACTGGCGCTCTATGCGCTGGCGCTTTCAACGCTTATTGCCTTTCCAGCCGGGGTATACGCGGCCTCGCGCCGGGGCAAAGCCGGGGATATCGCAGTGATGGGGGCGACGCAACTTGGTGTGGCGGTGCCGAATTTCTGGTTCGCGATGATGATGGTGCTGATCTTTGCCATCAACCTGCGCTGGTTCGGCGCGGGCGGCTTTGCCGGCTGGGACGATGGGTTGTTGGTGGGCCTGCATTCGCTGACCCTGCCTGCCATCTCTCTGGCGCTACCGCAGGCGGCAATCCTGGCGCGGGTCATGCGCTCGTCCTTGCTGGATATCATGGGCGAGGATTTCATGCGCACGGCCCGCGCCAAAGGGCTAAGTCGGCGTCAGGCGCTTTGGCGCCACGGGCTGCGCAATGCGATGATCCCGGTGCTGACCATCATTGGTCTTCAGTTCTCGTTCCTGATCGCCGGGTCAATCATCATCGAAAAAGTGTTCTTTCTGCCGGGATTGGGGCAGCTGGTGTTCCAGTCGATCTCATCGCGTGATTTGATCGTGGTGGAATCGGTTGTCATGCTGCTGGTGTTCGCTGTCATCGTGGTCAATTTCTGCGTCGACCTGGCCTACGGCGCCGTTGACCCACGGCTGAGGTCGCGCACATGAACCGTAATCTGATCCTTGGGCTGATCCTGTCCTCTCTGGTCATTCTGGCGGCCCTGGTTTCCTTCGTCTGGACACCTTACGCGCATACGGCAATGAATATCCCCCAGAAGCTGCAAACCCCCAATGCGCTGCATTGGTTCGGCACCGACCACTTTGGCCGCGATATCTTTAGCATGATCATGGTCGGCGCGCGCACTTCGATCGCCGTGGCCCTGGTGGCCGTCAGTATTGGCATAGCTCTGGGCGTGCCCCTGGGCCTGCTGGCGGCGGCCCGCAAAGGCAGTTGGACCGACGAGATCGTCATGCGCTCCAACGATCTGGTATTTGCCTTCCCTTCGCTGGTCATCGCCATCCTGATCACCGCCGTGTTCGGGGCGGGTGCGGTCAATGCCATCATCGCCATCGGCATCTTCAACATCCCGGTTTTCGCACGGATCACAAGGGGGGCTGCCCTGTCCCTGTGGGAGCGAGAATTCATCCTGGCGGCGCGGGTGGCCGGCAAATCCGCCACGCACATATCGGTGGAACACATCCTTCCCAACGTCATGAACCTGCTGATCGTTCAGGGCACTATCCAGTTCTCGCTCGGCATCCTTGCCGAGGCTGGCCTGTCTTATGTCGGCCTTGGCGCCCAACCGCCAACGCCAAGCTGGGGCCGGATGCTGGCCGATGCGCAAACCATGGTCAGCTTTGCGCCTCACTTGGCGTTGATCCCCGGGATGGCGATCATCCTGACGGTGCTTGGCCTGAACCTGATGGGCGACGGGTTGCGTGACCTGCTTGACCCCCGCCTGCGGGTGCGCCGCTCATGAGCCTGCTTGAAATCAAAAACCTCTCGGTGTCGATTCACGGCACAGACATCCTCAAAGACGTCTCGCTAACCGTCTCACCCGGTGAAATCGTCGCCATCACCGGCGAAAGCGGGTCCGGCAAATCAATGACAGCCCTCGCGATCATGCACCTCCTGCCCGATGATGCCCAGGTAAGCGGAGCGATCCACCTTGAAGCGGTAGACGTGCTGAGCGCCAGCGAAGCCGAGATGTGCGCCATCCGTGGCAATGCCGCAGGCATGGTTTTCCAGGAACCGATGACGGCGTTGAACCCGCTTAAACCCATCGGTGCGCAAGTGGCCGAAACCGTCCTCATTCATACTGCGACGACGCCCGCCAAGGCAGAGGAGCAAGCCCGCGATATGTTGGCCCGTGTCGGCCTGCCCGAAGACCGTTTCCCCATGTCGCGCTACCCCCACGAACTCAGCGGCGGTCAGCGCCAGCGGGTGGTGATCGCCATGGCCATCGTCCAGCGCCCCCGCTTGCTGATCGCCGATGAACCGACCACCGCTCTGGACGTCACAACGCAGGCGCAAATCCTCGACCTGCTCAAGGAACTGGTGGCCGAATTCGGCATGGGAATGCTGATGATCACCCATGACCTTGCCGTCGTTTCCAACATGGCCGACCGTATTGTGGTGATGCGCCACGGCAAAGTGGTCGAGCAAGGCAAGACCCAGGCGCTGTTCTCCAACATGCGCCACCCCTATACTCGCGCCTTGTTTGAAGCGTCCGGCCACAAGGTCTCACTCCCAAGGCTGCCCGCCGACCAACAGCCCCTGCTGGAAGTCAAAAACGCCGTTCGTGACTATGCCCTGCCGCGCACCCGCCTGTTCGCCCCGCGTGAATATGCCCACGCCGTGCGTGACGTCAGTTTTACCTTAAGGGCCGGTGACCGGGTTGGTCTGGTCGGCGAATCCGGCTGTGGGAAATCAACCCTGACACGGGCCATTCTGGGCCTGGAGCCGCTGCAAAGCGGTGAAATCCGCGCCTTCGGCAAACCCGTTGGCCCGGATATGGACCCCTCGCTGCGGGCGGGTATGCAGGTGGTATTCCAGGACCCATTCGGCAGTTTCAACCCCCGCCACAAGGTCGATCGCATCATCACCGAACCGTTCCACCTGATACCAGATCCGCCCAAAGGGTCCGAACGAAGCAAGGCCATCGCCGAGGCGCTAGGCGCCGTCGGCCTGCACCCCTCGGACGCGCAAAAATACATCCACGAATTTTCCGGCGGTCAGCGCCAGCGTATCGCCATCGCCCGCGCCCTTATCATCCGCCCGAAATTGATCGTGTTTGACGAAGCAGTGTCGGCGCTCGATGTCTCAATCCGGGCACAAATCCTTGATCTGATCGCTGACTTGTCGCGCAGCCATTCACTGTCGTATCTGTTCATCTCGCACGACCTTAGCGTCGTGCGCACCGTCACCGACACCGTGATGGTGATGCAGGCCGGTGAAATCGTCGAACAAGGGATAACCGAATCCGTATTTACCAACCCGCAACACCCCTATACGCAATCCCTGATCGCCGCCGCCCCAGTACTGCCCCCTGTGTTGCCCGGTCCGGGCCACCTGACAAGGAGACCTGACCATGTCTGATCCGCTCTGGTTTGACCCAACGCTCTGCCTTATCGGTGGCAAATGGCAACCCGCTTTCAGTCGCCGGACCCTCCCCCTGGTGAACCCTTCGGATGGCAGCGAAATCTGCCAGATCGCCCGTGGCGACGTCACGGATATGGATGCCGCTGTTGGCGCGGCCCAGACCGCGCTGGACAGCGATTGGGGCCGTATGACGGCACTGGAGCGGGGCCGTATCCTGACCCGGATGGGTCAGATCGTGCTGGAGCGGGTCGATGATCTGACCGCCCTCGAAGCAATGGATGTCGGCAAGCCGCTGACTCAGGCACGCGCCGACGCGGTGGCGCTGGCACGTTATATGGAATTTTATGGCGGTGCGGCGGACAAGGTGATGGGCGAAACCATTCCTTACCTTGATGGCTATACCGTCTATACTTTGCGCGAACCACACGGGGTGACCGGGCACATTGTGCCCTGGAACTATCCAATGCAGATCATTGGCCGTTCGGTTGGGGCGGCGCTGGCGATGGGTAACGCCTGCGTGTTGAAACCGGCAGAAGAGGCTTGCCTGACGGCCTTGGCCTTCGCCCATATCGCCCAAGAGGCCGGCCTCCCGGATGGCGCTTTGAACGTGGTGCCAGGGTTGGGGGCCGAGGCCGGAGCAGCCTTGTCAGGCCACAAAGATGTGCAGCACATCAGCTTTACCGGCTCTGTCTCGACCGGTGTATTGGTGCAGCAGGCGGCTGGGCGCAATGTGGTTCCGGTGACGTTGGAACTGGGCGGCAAATCACCACAATTGGTGTTTGACGATGCTGACCTTGATGCGGCCTTGCCGTTTCTGGTCAACGCCGGATGCCAGAACGCCGGACAGACCTGCTCGGCCTCCTCGCGCATTCTGGTGCAACGGGGCGTCTATGAGGATGTAAAGGCGCGCATGGCCGCGGCCTACCAGGAATTAACCGTCGGCCCGGCAAATGAAGACTTGCGGGTTGGCCCGCTGATTTCGGCCCGCCAGAAAGACATCGTTACCGGGTTTCTGGCCAAAGGTGCGAACCTGCCGATCGTTGGGCAGGGTGTGATCGTCGATCACGCGCCCAAGGCTGGCGCCTATGTCCGCCCCACCCTGTTTGGCGACGTCCCCCCGGACCACCCTTTGGCACAGGACGAAATTTTTGGCCCGGTTCAGGTGCTGATCCCGTTTGACACCGAACAACAGGCCGTTGAAATCGCCAACAGCACCGATTTCGGCCTTGTCGCCAGCATCTGGACCCGTGACGGCGCACGTCAGATGCGGCTGGCAAAACGGCTGCGCTCGGGTCAGGTGTTCATCAACAATTACGGTGCCGGCGGCGGTGTGGAATTGCCGTTCGGTGGGGTTGGGAAATCCGGCCATGGACGCGAAAAAGGCTTCGAGGCGCTGTACGGATTTTCGCAGTTGAAAACAGTTGCGGCCTTTCATGGATAACCCGCTTGCCCGACGGCAACTTAGCGCCTCACGTTCACTCTAAGCGGGCAGGCAGGCAGGCCCGATCGGGTCAAAGCTCTTGTAGGTCAGGATGAACTCTGCGTGGCCCAATGCCTCGGATTTGGTTTCGGCGCCGTTGGCCACCGACACCACGTGTTCGTAAATTTCCTGCGCCACGTCAGCAAGGCTGGTTCCCGACAGGATGCGCCCGGCGTTGATGTCCATGTCTTCGGACAGCCGCGCAAAGGTTTCAGGGTTGGCACAGATCTTGATCACCGGTGCTATGGCCGACCCAACAACCGAACCGCGCCCGGTGACAAACAGGGTCATATGCGCCCCCGAGGCCATCATTTCGACAATCTCGGCATTATCACTGATGTTGGGAAAGCCATAACGCACCTCACCGTCCGGCACCACATCCATCAAATAAAGCCCGCCGGTGGGCGGCACATCCCCGGGCTTGATCAGCCCGACAATCTCTGCGGACCCCGACTTTGCATAGGCTCCCATCGATTTTTCCTCAATGGTAGAAAGCCCGCCTTCGGCATTGCCGGCCGCAAAGCTGCCAAAGCCCAGCGTGTCATAATACATCGCCGCCTTTTCCACCGATGCGCGCAGTTCAATCGCCAATTCGGGGGTTGCCGCGCGTGCTGCCATTATTTGTTCGCAGCCAATCAACTCTCCGGTTTCTTCGAAAATACAGGCAGCACCTTCGGCGCCCAACCGGTCAAATGCCAGCCCGACAGCCGGATTGCCGGTAATGCCGCTGGTGGCGTCCGAGCCGCCGCAGATCGTGCCGATGATCAATTCATCCATGCCCATTTCCACCCGTGGCGTTTTGGCCAGATGGTTCACCTGCTGTGCTACCCAATCGCGACCGATCTGAATGGCGCTGGCGGTGCCGCCGGTTTTCTGGATCACAATGGATTTCACCGGTCGCCCGCTTGCCTTGATGACCTTTTCCAGGGCAAACCGGTTGAAACTTTCACAGCCCAAAGACACCAACAGAACCGCGCCGACATTGGGATGCGTACCAAGCCGCTCTAGCATTTTCTGGGCGTATTCATTGGGAAAACAGCCGGGAAAACCGATAACCTGCGCGCCTGCTTCGCGATGCGGCACAACAATCTCGTCGGCGACAAACCGGGCGCATTCCACCAGATAGACCACGGAAATGTGGTTGCGGATGCCCTTGCGCCCGTCTTGTCGCAGGTAACCGTTAATCATTCTGGCCCCCTTTTGTCTGGTCCCCGTCTGCTGTTTCGCTCAACATATAGGTCGCGGTATAGTCACTTTTCATATTGTGGACATGCACGTGTTGGCCGACCAGAATATCGACCGTTGCCGAGCCGATGGATACTCCGTATTTCAGGATTTTATCGCCGCGGGCGATGTTTCTACTGGCGATTTTGTGGCCCAATGTCACGGGGGTTTGCACGGTGATCTTGCGACCGTCGGCCAACGTATTCTCGCCCGGTTGGGTCGCGCCAAGGGCCACCAGTACATTGTCATCCGGCGACAGTTGCAGCAGTTTATTCAAAAGATCAGATTTCATTTCAACACTTCAGGAAAGTTGCATTGTCAATCATAGCCCAATCAAGATCACGACCCAACCCCGGTGTATCGGGCAGGTAAGCCACGCCATCTCGGATCAGCACCTGATCACGGTACGCACCGATATATTTGTAAAGAGGCAACCCCGCCGCCTGCGCTGCCAACAGCCACAGGCAGGCATCAATCGGACCATAGATATAGATCGGTAAATGGCTCCAGAACCGGTCCTGCACCCGGAATTCATGCCACAGCGCTTCTCGGTCATGCGGGTCGCGCCCCTGAAGGAACGGCTGCAATGAGGCCGCCAAATGCGCCGAGCCTTGCGCGCTTGCCCCCGCAAATCCAAACATTGACGCGGTTTGCCCACATTCAGTGGTCAGGGTATAGACCAGAAACTCCATCCCTGCCGCGCGTTTGGCACCGCGCAGCAGGTCTCCGGTGGCGGCGTCGCTTGGCATGGCACAGGCGCAGGCGCAGACATCCAGGGATTTGATCCGCATCAGAACTTGCCAAACTCAAGATAGGCTTGCTGCGGATCGACGCCTTGCATGATCGCCTCGCGCACCTTGCTTTCGGTGTGCATTGCGGTGATGGATTTTTCGGTCACGTCCTGCACAATCGCGCGCGGCACCCGGACCATACCGTCACGATCCCCCAACAGGAAGTCACCGGGATTGATGCAAACATCCTCGATCTGGATCGCTATATCCGTGGCCGTCGGCAACCATCGGCCAACGATATCCTTGGGCGTATGACCCCGCCGCCAGGTCTGAAATCCGATGTCGATCAGGAAATTCGTGTCGCGCACGTGACCATCCAGAACACAACCCAACACGCCCTTTTTCTGCAAGGTTTCCGCCGATAATTCGCCCATCTGCGCCAGATCATGGGTGTGCGGCTGACAAACCCAGATGTGGCCGGATTTGGCCTTGGACAAAAGCCCGGTCCATTCCAGCAAGGTCTGATGCCCGTCCGCCGTATCATCAAGCCGCCCTTCGATGGTAAAGGCCGGGCCGCACAAGGTTTTCTCGGGCATCAACGGGGTGATTTCAACCGGCAGGGTAAAATTCCGAAGGCCCATTGCGCGCATGATGTCATGCACCACACCGGAATAGCAGCTACCCAGTTTTTGCGTGATTTCCCTGGTCATGATGAAACGCCTCCCGCGCCACAGCTTTGCCCGTACCTTATTACTGCACCTATCCGCGCACCCCCACAACAGGGATTGCGCGGACGCAATGCCCGTGCCAGCCTTGCGATCAGACATGCCAAAGGTTTTCTTCATGACTTACACCAACCAGCCCCTCGATGGATCAGCATATTTTCTCTATCATTCCATTGGCCAATACGACGGCAAGGCGCGCGACAGCCTTGCCGCCCTTGGCGAATTCACCTCAGTCTGGGGGGCCAATGACGATGAGCAATGGGGTATGGCACTGGGTGTGCGGCAAAAGTTCATTGATGGCTGGCGGCGGCTGATCAATGCGCCGCCTGGCACCCTGACCACAACTGAAAATGTGACCACTTCTTTGCATTCGCTGATCAGTAGCTTGCCGGACGATCTGCTGCGCGGCAAGCGGGTGCTGGTCGCCGCGGATTGTTTCCCGTCGCTGCATTTCATGCTGACCGGAATGGCAGAGCGACGCGGGTTCACACTTGATACAGTTCCCCTGCGCCAGGGGGCGGCGTGGGTGGATGACGAAGACATGATTGCAGGCTGGGGTGCGGATGTCGGGTTGGCGTTGTTGACGTGGGTGTCGTCCACTTCGTCCCACCGGATAGACCTTGAAGCATTGGTGGCACATGGTCGCAAAATGGGCAGCCTGATTGGCGTCGACATTACCCAGGCCGCAGGGCTTTTGCCTTACGATGTACTTGACCCGGCGGTGGATTTCACCATTTCCACCAGCCTGAAGTGGCTGTGCGGCACACCCGGGGCCGGCGTCCTGCATGTGGCGGCAAATCTGGCCCGGCAATGCCAGCCCGAATTGCGCGGCTGGTTCTCGCAACCCAATCCGTTTTCCTGGGACCTGGAACGGTTCGAATTTGCCCCCGACGCACGCCGGTTTGATCATGGCACACCGGCCATCATGGCCAATGTTGCGTCCTTGCCTGCCCTTGAATGGCACGCAGGTCAGGATATGGGCGCGCTGCTTGCCCACAACCGGGCCTTGACGGGGATGCTGATCGAGGCGGTTGATGACCTTGGCCTGACCCTTGCCACCCCGCGCCCCGAACATCAGCGTGGTGGTAGTATCATGATTGCCCTGCCCAAGACGATCCCGGCGGGTGCCTTGCTGCAACAGCTGAAATCGGATGCGGTTTTTGCCGATGCCCGCAGCCAGACCCTGCGCCTGTCGCCCGGTGTGCTGACCACACAAAAGGGGGTTGAAAAGCTGCTGCAAAGCCTGCGACTTGCGACAATACCTAAGTAAACGATCTGACCGTTTTCAGCGCGCCGTCCAGCGCCTCGCCAGCCTCGTCCTGCAACGCGGCTTCGCGCAAGCGTTGTATCCAGTCGGCAGCGTCTTTTCGCCCGGCCAAAAGGCTGGCTGCACCGCAAACCCGGTCGAATTTGGTTAGCCCTCGTGCGTGGGTGTCAGAATAACCCTTGATCAGGCGGCGACAGCGCAGCAATTCTACCGCTAGGTGATAATCCTTGTCTACATGGCGCAAAGTGTGGCTCAACCACGCCTCAAGATGGGCAACTTCATGGGCATGACGCAGGGTTTTCAACCGCCATGACTTTTGCCCGCCCAACAGATACAACATCACAAATGCTGTCACCCGGTCCGAACGCAGATGCCGCCCTTTTCCAAACCACCGGTCCAGCCGTGCCATTCTGCTGGAACTGGCCTCAAGCCATGCGCCCAGACGCGCAGGCATCAGGCCGGCAATTTCACTTGCGCGGGGATGAAAATATTCAGTCAGCTTGATCCGCTGGCCGCCTGTCAGGCCCATCTCACGATTGATCCGCGAAAACCGTGCCTCACGGGTCTTTAGGTCGGCCACCTTGATGATATCGTCATACGCCATGGCATTGGCGATATGTTTCGCGGCCTCACGGGTCAGCAGATACCCCTGTTTGGCGCTGTCTTTCGCCAGAATACCGTCAATCCGGTCCAGATAGGCCACCCCATAATCAACATTCTGAAAGTCGACGGTTTTACGCAGGCCCGCGCGGGCCTTATCGCGCACCGGGCCAGGTAAGGCCGCAACCCGTTCCTGCAACGCCTGCCATTGCTTCGTCAGCCCCGCAGGGCCGGTTACATCCGGGGCGGCGCCTTTTTCTATCGGCGTTACCGCATCCTCGCC
>JAKITO010000038.1 GCA_021648025.1 Paracoccaceae bacterium | reverse complement strand
TTGCGACCAATCTCCAGTGCTTCGCGCAAATGCGGCTCGGCCTCGCCGTAACGCCCCGTCGCCCGCAGCAGCCCGGCCAGATTGTTGAGGCGGGTGGCATAGTCCGAATGATCCGTGCCAATCGTCTTGCGATCAATCTCCAGTGCTTCGCGGTAAAGCGGCTCGGCCTCGTCGTAACGGGCGCTGGCCCGGTAGCTTATCGCAAGATTATTCAGCGCGGTGGCGGTTTTTTCATGTGCCGCACCAAACTCCTGTTTGGCGATCTTTACCAATTGTTCGTTGTGCCAGATGGCGTCGTTATAACGCCCTGCCTGCTGTAACAGCTTGCCTGCACGAATAAGCGTATCATATGTCGGGTCCAGCCGCGCCGCGCGGGTATAATGCTCTGCCGCATCCGCCCAGCGCACTTCGGCCTCGGCAATCTCACCCCGGCCAGTTGCCGCGCGGGCAGCTTCCTGAACCTCAAGTTCCCGCCGCACTTCGATTTCAGCAAACAGATCGTCGGCAATGGAATAATCGCCGCGTTCCAGTGCCGCGCGGGCCTCGGCAATCCGGTCGCCGCCAATGTCGTTGCCGACGCGTTCCAGCAGAGCTTCGAGATCGGCGATGCGTTTTAGGGCAACTTCAAGCGCTGGTTCGGGATTGGCGATTTGCGATTCAAGTTCGGCTATACGGGCCGAGAGTTGTATCTTTACATCTTCACGCGCGGTGGCAAGCTCGGCTTCAAGGTCGGCTTTCATCTCGCGGCGTAGGCGGCTGAATTCAGTGACGGTAAGTTTTGGGTTTTTGTCTGCTAATTGGGGCGGCTCATTCGTTTTACTGGCAGATTCTTTGCCGGGGGAAAATATGCGCTTCAGAAGAAACCAAGCTCCACCCAGAACGGCACCAAGCACCACCAGAATAACGCCCGCTGCCGCCGCTATTGCTGACACCCGGTTTTGGTTGTCTTCAATGCCGAACCAAGCCCAGGTGTTATTCCCTAAATCAACAATCCAATCCAATGAAAATCTGGCTCCGAAATATTTCAGGCAAACCCTAGCAGGTTAAGCAATTTGCGAAACCCCTATCGCACCTTCAAAGTCGCCAACCCGATCATCGCCAATATCAGCGAGATGATCCAGAATCGGATCACGATCGTCGGTTCACTCCAGCCAAGTTTTTCGTAATGGTGATGGATCGGCGCCATCAGGAATACCCGCTTGCCGGTGGCTTTGAAATACAGCACCTGAATGATCACCGACAGGGCCTCGACCACAAACAACCCGCCGACGATGGCCAGCACCAATTCGTGTTTGGTGACAATGGCAATGGCCCCCAGCGCGCCGCCCAAAGCCAACGAACCCGTGTCACCCATGAACACCGCCGCCGGGGGCGCGTTGTACCACAGGAACCCAAGACCGCCACCAAACAAGGCCGCCGTAAAGATCAGGATTTCACCGGTGCCCGGCACGTAATGCACGTCAAGATATTCGGTGAAATCAACCCGCCCCACCGCGTAGGCGATGATGCCAAGGGTGGACGCAGCGATCATGGCGGGCATGATGGCAAGGCCGTCAAGACCGTCGGTCAGGTTGACCGCATTGGCCGATCCAACGATGACGATCACCGAAAAAGGTATATAAAACAGCCCCATGTTGATCAAAGTGTCTTTGAATACCGGCAGGGCCAGTTGCCCCTGCAACGCTTCGGGATGATAGGCCGAGGCCCAGATGGCGGCGATCACCGCGATCAGGATACCCAGCAACATGCGTATCTTGCCGGACACGCCTTTGGAGTTTTGCTTCGAGACTTTGGCGTAATCATCGGCAAAGCCGATAATTGCAAATGATATCGTGACAAACAGCACCAGCCAGACAAACGGGTTGTCCAGCCTGGCCCAGATCAGCGTCGAGGTGGTCAGCGCGCCGACAATCAGCAGCCCGCCCATGGTCGGGGTTCCGGCCTTTTCAAAGTGCGATTCCGGCCCGTCCTCGCGGATTGGCTGGCCTTTGCCCTGGCGTTTACGCAGAACGTTGATCAGCGGGCGACCAAAGATGAAACCGAAGATCAGAGCGGTCAGAAACGCGCCCCCTGCCCGCACGGTGATATAGCGAAACAGGTTGAAAAAGTCGCCGCCGTCCGAAAGTGCTGCCAGCCAGTAAAGCATAAATCATGTATCCCGTTGATCAGATAGAAGCGCGCCATGGCCCATTTTTCGGATCGCGTCAACAATCAGCGCCAGTTTCATCGACAGGGAACCTTTGGCCAGCACAACATCGCCGCTACGCAAACGGTTGCCCATGCCTTGCGCCATTTCGGCACTTGTTTCGCTCCAGTCACCACGCCGGTGGTCGGGCAAGGCATCGTAAAGCACCCGCATCAGCGGACCAATGCAGTGGACCTTGTCGATATGTTCGATTGCGCCAAGGTCGGCCAAAGCCCGGTGCAGATCCCCCTCGTCCCGGCCCAGTTCTTTCATATCGCCAAGAAAGGCGATGCGCCGCCCCTTTTGCACATCCGCTGCGGCCAGAACCTCCAGGGCTGCGGCCAGGGAGGTGGGGTTGGCGTTATAGGAATCGTCAATTAAATCAATGACCTGATCTGGTTCAACCGGGTCAAGCCGAATCACCTCGCGCGCGCCGCGCCCTTTGTAAGGGGTCCAGCGCCCAAGGCTGATTGCGGCCAATGCCAGGTCGGCACCCAGGGCCTCGCAGGCGGCCAATGCCCCAAGGCCGTTCATCGCGAAATGCCGCCCCGGGGTGGACAGTTTGAACAGCAGGGGCTGGTCGTCGTTGACGGTTGCCTGAACCACGGTGGTATCGTCGCTGACCTGCACGTTTTTAAGGACATAGTCATAGCCGTGTTCGCCAAAACCGATATCGCGGATTTTCAGGTCAATCGCCTTGGCCACCAGAATGGCCGCCTGTTCCACATCATTGTTCAAAACCGCGATGCCACCCGGTTCCAGACCGTCCATGATGGCGGCCTTTTCAACGGCAATGTCCGCCACCGAATTGAACGCCTCAAGGTGGGCGGGCGCGATGGTGGTGATCAATGCCACATGCGGGCGGGCCTGACGGGCCAGCGGGGCGATCTCTCCGGGGTGGTTCATGCCAATTTCTATCACGGCAAATTCGGTGTCTTTGGGCATGCGGGCCAGCGTCAAAGGCACGCCCCATTGGTTATTGTAACTGTCGACACTGGCGTGGGTGCGGCCCTGATCACCCAGCATTCCGGCCATCATTTCCTTGGTCGAGGTTTTGCCGACACTGCCGGTGATGGCCACGACTTTGGCACCCGTTCGGGCACGCCCGGCACGCCCCAATGCCTCTAACCCGGCCTGAACGTCCTTGACGATCAACAACGGCGCATCTTGTGCCACGCCGTCCGGGACATGGCTGATCATGGCAGCCCCCGCGCCGTCCTCTAATGCCTGCGCGACAAAATCATGCCCGTCCCGGTCCACTTTCAACGCAACGAACAAATCGCCCGGTTGCAGGCTGCGCGTATCTATCGACACGCCGTTGACCCGCCAGTCCCCCCGCGCCTCGCCACCGGTGGCGGTGGCGGCTTCGCTTGCGCTCCAAAGGCTCATGCGATTCCCCCGTCCAAGGCCGCGACCGCGACGCTGGCCTGTTCCACATCATCAAACGGCAGCACATCGTCGCCGATGATCTGGCCTGTTTCATGGCCCTTGCCCGCGATCAACAGGGCATCACCCGGCCCCAATGCGTCCACGCCGCGCAAAATGGCCTCGGCCCGGTCTGCGACCTCTGTTGCGTCTGTTGCACCGCCCATCACGGCGGCACGAATAAGCCCCGGGTCTTCGCTGCGCGGGTTGTCGTCGGTGACAAACACCATATCTGCATGTTCTGTGGCCGCCTGCCCCATCAAAACCCGCTTGCCCGGATCGCGATCGCCACCGGCACCAACAATCACCACAAGACGGCCCATGACGTGTGGTCGCAGCGCCTGAAGCGCCGTGGCAATGGCGTCGGGCGTATGGGAATAGTCGACAAACACCGCAGCACCGTTGGCACGGGTGGCGGCCAGTTGCATCCGCCCCCGGACGGTGGTCAACTCGTGCAAGGTCTCGAATATCCGTTCCGGGTTGTCACCAGCCGCAATCGCCAGCCCGCAGGCCAACAGCACGTTTTCCGCCTGAAAGCCGCCGATCAGGTCAAGCCGTGTCTGAAACGGGTCGCCCTTCCAGGAAAACCGGATATCCTGCCCCGTGGCATCAAAGCGTTGGCCCAGCAACCCCAGATCACCCACCCCCTGCCCAATGGTCAGCACCTCCTGCCCGCGCGCCGAAGCAATGGCGCGCATTTCGGCCCCGCGCGGGTCGTCGATGTTGATCACCGCTGTGGCGTCTTCGGGCAGAACCCGGCGGAACAACCCCGCTTTGGCGGCAAAATAGGCTTTGAACGTATCGTGATAATCCAGATGATCCTGGCTGAAATTGGTGAACCCCGCCGCCTTCAGAACCACCCCATCCAAACGACGCTGTTCCAGTCCATGGGAAGATGCCTCCATCGCCACATGGGTAATGCCGTGGCTTGCGGCCTGCGCCAGGGTGCGATGCAGGGTGATTGGTTCGGGCGTGGTATGGGCAAGCGGCGCACTCCACGCGCCTTCGACGCCGGTGGTGCCAAGGTTGATCGCCTCGTGGCCCAATAATATCCAGATCTGGCGCAGAAACGTGGCAACCGAAGTTTTGCCGTTGGTGCCGGTCACGGCCACCATCACTTCAGGCTGTACGCCAAACCAAAGTGCGGAAGTATAAGCCAACGCCTGACGCGGGTCTTGCGTAACAACCAACGCCGCGTCCGAACCGGCCAACTCAGATTCCGCCAGTGCAGCGCCGGCCGCGTCCGTCAGAACCGCCGCCGCCCCCATACGCAGGGCGTATTGGATGAATTCACCGCCGTGCACCCGTGTGCCCGGCAAAGCCGCGAACAAAAAACCCTTTTTCACATCGCGACTGTCCACCGCCAACCCGGCAATTGACGGGTCACGGCCACCGCGGGCGGTCAGGGCCAGTTGGCTAAGTGATTTATTTGCCCCCATACCGCCCAACCTACTGCGATGTCAGCACAATGCCAGACGATCCTTGCGGTGCGCCGGACGGGCGCAAGCCCAGCAAGGGGGCTATCCGCGTGATCATTTCAGCCGCCACCGGCACCGCCGTCCACCCGGCTGTGCGGCGCTCTTCGCCGTAGGTGAATACCGATGCTTCGTCCAGCGTCACCACCACCACATATTTCGGATCATGCGCCGGGAATATCGCGGCAAACGTCGAGATCACCTTGTTGTCATAATAGCCACCGCGCGGTTTGGGCTTGTCCGCCGACCCGGTCTTGCCACCAACGTGATAGCCCGGAACCTCGCCAAAGCTGGCGGTGCCTTCGGTCACCACCTTGCGCAGCATCACCCGCGCCTGTGCCGCCGCTTGCGCCGACATGAGGCGCGGGCCGTACTGTGGCCCGTTTTGTTTCAGGATCGTCGGGCTGACGTAATGCCCACCATTGGCAATTGCCGAATAGCCAGCGGCCAGATGCATCGGACTGGTGGACAACCCATGCCCGTAAGAAATGGTCATCGTGCTCAACTCGGACCAGTTTTTCGGCAACAAGGGCTTGCCGCCTGCCGCCTCGACGATCTCGAACGGGGTCGGGTCAAGCATGCCCATGTCATTCATGAACGCCTTTTGCCGTTTGGTTCCAATCTGTAGTGCCAATCTGGCGGTGCCAATATTGGACGATTTGACGATAATTTCTGTGACGCTCAATTCAGGGCCATAATATTTGTAATCTTTGATGCTGAACTTACCCCAGCGCAGCGGCCCGCGAATGTTGATTATGGTTTCCGGGTTGACCAACCCAAGGTCCAGCGCCTGTGCTGCGGTGAAAATCTTGAATACCGAGCCAAGTTCATACACCCCCTGCACCGCCCGGTTGAACAACGGGCTGTCCGAAGGATCGCCTTCGGTCGGCGCACGGGGCCGGTCGTTGGGATCAAAATCCGGCAGGCTGACGCTTGCCAGAACCTCTCCGGTATGGACATTCATCACCACCGCCGTCGCACCCTTGGCATTCATCAGCTTCATACCGCCAAACAGCACCCGTTCGGTCGCCGCCTGTACGGTCAGATCCAGCGATAGTTGCAGCGGCTTGTCGCCATTGGCCGGGTCTCGCAAATAGCCGTCAAACTGTTTTTCCACCCCCGCCACGCCGATCACTTCGGCGGCATGCACACCTTCTTTGCCGAACGATGCGCCACCCATGATGTGGGCCGCCAGCCGCCCGTTTGGATACAGCCGCATCTCGCGCGGGCCAAACAACAGGCCGGGGTCGCCGATGTCATGCACCATTTGTTTCTGCTCGGGTGAAATGCGTTTTTTGACCCAGACAAATTTGCGTTTGCCGGTGAAATCCTTGATCAGCCGGGCCTCGTCCAGATCAGGAAACACCGCAACCAGACCCTTGGCCGCCGCGACCGGGTCAACCATCAAAGGTGGCTGGGCATATAACGAATGGGTATCAAAATTGGTCGCCAGAATGCGGCCTTTTCTATCAACAATATCAACTCGTTGCGAAACAATGGTGGTGCCGGTTGCACTGGCCAGGGGTTCAGCCGCCATAGACGTGGCCAGCATCCCCATACGCCCGCCCACAAGCGTGAAGGCGCAGATAAAGAACGCCCCAAGCACCAGAATTCGCCCTTCGGCACGGGTTCGGGCGCGATCCTCCATTTCGACATGGCGCCGACGAATGTTTTCGTTCTCGATCGCATCGGGGTTTTCGCCCATATCGCGGGCCTTAAGGATGCGTGCCAATGGGCGCAGGGGAATGCGGATCATGGCTGCTGACCCTCGTTCCGGGCATTGTTCATGGTGGACACATCAACCGCATTCTCAATCACCAACAAAGGGTCCGGCGGATAGGCGACCTCATCCACGCGACCAAATTGATCCGGGCGCAGGGACAACAGGCCAAGGCGGTCGAAATTTATTTCGCTCAGTTCCAACAGGCGGTTGGGCCGGTTCAGATAGGCCCATTCGGCCCTTAAAACCCCCAGGCGGACCTTGGCGCGGCCAATATCACGCTGTAATTGGCTGGTGGATTTCAGAACTTCCTGCGTGGCATAGTTTCCACGATAAGCCCACAAGGCCAGACCAAACACCGCCAACGCCGTCAGGATATAGGCCAGACCTTTCATCGTTTGTTTTCCTTTAGCTGCGGCATGCCAATGGCTTTGGCGTCAATGGTGCCGGACGGCGCCTCAGTGCGCTTTGCCACCCGCAGGCGGGCCGATCTTGCGCGAGGGTTTTCGGCCAGTTCCTGAGCATCCGCCGAAATGGATTTACGCGGCTTCAGGATGAATTGCGGTGGTTCGGCCTGCACTTCGGGTACGTAACGATTGGCACGCCCGGCCTGTCCGGCGCGGGCTTGCAAAAAGCGTTTGACCATCCGGTCTTCAATTGAATGGAACGTAACGACAGCCAGCCACCCGCCTGACTTTAACGCCCGTTCAGCCGCCATAAGGCCCTGATAAAGCTCTTTATATTCTTCGTTTACCGCGATGCGCAGCGCCTGAAAACTGCGGGTGGCAGGATGCGATTGCCCCGGCTTGGCGCGCGGCAAGCAGCCTTCGATAATCGCCGCCAAGGTGGCGGTTGTGATGATCGGGGCCTCTGTACGGGCGCGGATAATGGCGCGGGCGATGCGCCGACTGGCGCGCTCTTCGCCAAATAGATAAAGGATGTCGGCCAAGGTGGATTCTGGTGCTGTATTGACCAGATCGGCGGCATTGGTGCCCGCGTTGGGACCGGATTGCGACATGCGCATGTCCAATGGTCCCTCTTTCATAAAGGAAAACCCGCGCGCCGCCTCATCCAGCTGCATCGAGGAAACGCCAAGGTCCAGAACGACGCCATCCAGATTCTGCGCATAGCTGTCCATCTGGGAAAATACGCCCTGCTGCATCACCAAACGTTCGCCATATTGCCCGGCCCATTCGCTTGCCAGTTCAAATACCGACGGGTCGCGATCAACCGCAATGACCTGCGCCGCACCAGCGTCAAACAGCCCGCGGGTATAGCCGCCCGCGCCAAATGTTCCGTCCAGCCAGGTGCCGTCAACCGGGGCAACCGCGTCCAGCAACGAACGCAGCAATACCGGAATGTGGGGTTGAGAGGTGTCAGGGCGGGCCGTAGAAGCCATGCCGTCATGCGCCCCCAGCACCATCTGCCCCAATGGCGTCCAACAACGACATGGGATCGAAATCGTCAGGCAAAGCCGCGAGGTAATCATCACTCTCAGAGGCTTCTATGTCGTTGAATGTCGTGGCGTCCCAAATTTCAAAGTGATCGCCCATGGCCGTCATGGTTGCCAGGTCACCCAATTCAATCTGTTCGCGCCGCTCTTTGGGCAGGACAATGCGCCCGTCCCGGTCAACTTCGGTTTCCCAGGATTTACCCAGGATCATCCGGCTGGCCTGTTTGCGTTCCTGCGACCCGCGCGGCAAGGCGCGAATGCTGGCCTCGATGTCGGCCATATCGTCGATTGTATAGGCTTGCAGGCAGTTTTTCAGGTGCGGCCCATATAGAACCACCATACGCGGGGTGGCCCGCTTTTCCGGATACTCAGGATCGCCGGATTCAAGCACACGACGAAAATCGGCAGGGATCGACATGCGCCCCTTACCGTCAACCTTCTGGTTGAACTCGCCTCTGAAACTCTGAACCACGCCTTGTCGTCCCTGCTGTATCCGCGCCTCTTTCGTTTTGTGCGCTGTGAAGATTTCGTCCCCATAAATGAAGAAACGGCGGTTTGATCTGCTGCCACTGATCAAACCACCGCCCTCGTCCCGCTAAGCGGGGTGTCCAGCTGCGCGCGCCATCTGGGGGGATGTCTGCTCGCTCGCGCGCCGGATCTCTTGGTCCGATGAAAACCGAAGTGCCTGTATGAAACCTAGTTATTAAGTCTTGGGGTCGTTTGGTGCCCCGTTTGCCTCGTCCTCATCTGGTAACAATGGAATGCCATGGTACTTCATGGAAATCAACACATTTTTTACCAAGATACTGCCAGCTTGCTGATGATTTCGCCCTGGCCACGCCCTAATCCGTATGGATCGCCTTACTAATCAGGCCAGAATTAGTCGATCAATGAGGTCACTCCACTATATGTTGTAGCCAAAGGGCATTCCGCCAAAAATCACCATCATTTCCCGGAACCTCGAGAATTAATTTTGACATCAGTCGTGTTCCGCATACGTTCCAGAGCTTCGCACTGGATTACCTTGGCCGGCGGCGCGAAACCTTTTATTCCGGAAAGTCGATTTCTGATTGCGGACCCTGTCATGCCTGAGGGCGTGGGGGTTTCATCATTGGTTATCAGTGGATTGCCGGTTTGTCGGCGCTTGGTCATTCCGGTTTAAAAGGTATCACCTTGCAAAGTGCTAAGCCCTTGAAAACATTGAGGTGGAAAACTATTGCGAAAGGTCAGCTCTGCCCAAAAAATTCGTGGCTCATCAAGATATGTACCGCCATTTCCTCATTGCGCACTCCTGTAGACAACCCCTTGGCGATGTCGTGACAGGCCTGCCCGTGGTACTCTGCAATCTTTTCTGGCAAATCAACGCTTTGTCTTATCATCACTTCAAAGCTCTCAAGCATTGGCTGGCTATCTCGAACAAGTCGCATCATGGCCAAAGAACAGGCCCCAAAAGTCGGCCTTTGGCAGAAGAATTCGTCAAATCCGTTAGACGTGCAAAGTGAGGGTGCTATCTGCGTCTCAGTTTGCCAAGGCAATGAAAATCACGCCTCAAGCAGCAAGACTCGCATTAAAACGTGCAATAGAGGGCCACAAATGGCACGGTCACGTCCTACCGGTGATTGAACTTCTAATGGCCGGGGAGGCGCATCCGGGGCGCCTGGGGTATCGTAGCCAATGCGATGCCCAGTAGCCCGGACCGCACCGCCCTCATTGAGCGCATCACTTCGCAAGTGCACCACTTCCAGGGCCGCAATGTTACTGTCTCAACAACAACCCTCTATGAGTGGATGAAACGCTATGCCGAAGGCGGCTTTGAGGCGTTGGCGACTGGCGCGCGGTCGGATCGAGGTCAACACCGCGTATTGATTTCACGTTACTGGGATAGCAATATTGACCTTGATGGCGCTGGCAAGGCGCGCGTGTCGGACGCGATGGAAACCTATGCGAAAGCACTCCTGCGGAGTGACGGCAGCTTGTGCAAACTGGCGCATATCGGGACGCGGAGACTTGTCGAACTTTGTCAGGCCGAAGGGTCTGAATTGCCTGCGCCACTGTTGACCAAACTTTGCAAACTGAATGCCGAGTGGGCTGGCCGGCATACAGAATTCAAACGGGTGGCGCGCAAAGATCGCGACGCCAAGCTGCATTTTGACAAAGATCAGCCCCGTATTGGGCGGCATCGTTCGGCACTACTTGGCCAGGTCGTTTTTGGCGATGCCCATCCGGTTGACCTCTGGGTGACGAAGGACGGGACGCGTGAGCAAATTCGCGTCCGCCTAATCGCCTGGCAAGATGATTGCACCCACATGTTGCATGTAACGCCGGTGCTGTTTCGAAAGGGTCGTGGCGTGCGCCAAAGTGATGTGATCGACAGTTTCTATGATCTGTGTTGTGACCCCCATTTTGGCCTGCCCGGTACACTATATTTGGACAACGGTGGCGAGTACGGCTCACTTTTCGGGTCGTTCCAAAGGTTTCCAGACTTGAGCATGGTTGTACCGGGGCGCGGTGTGATCAAGGCCAAGCCCTATAACGGGCCTGGCAAGGGGTTGATTGAGGGTGCATTTGGCAGCATCGAGCGGCAGTTCATTAAACACCTGGGCGGCTATATCGGCGGCGACCGAACCAACAAGAAAACCCAGATGGTGGGCAAACCGCCCGCGCCGTACGGCGGCACCTATGACCAGTTGCTGACTCAGCTTGAAGAGGTCGCCATAATCTATAACGACACGCCGCAAACCGGGCGGCTCAATGGGTTATCGCCACGCCAGGCATTGGCAAAGGCAGTCGATCATGGCTGGCAACCTACCCGGATGGATGCTCAGACCTTCGATTTCGTATTCTGCAAATCAACCGTTGCCATGGTTTCTCAAGGGGCATTCCGTTGCCTGGGCGAACGCTTCTACTCTGACCGGGTCGCCGAACTGGGCTACGGCAAACAACTGGAAATCCGGGTGCCATTGCGGACTTCGGCAGAGGGTGTCGCGGTGGTGCGCAACCGGGAAATGCTGGGCTATGCCTACCCGGCTGAAGGGTGCCGGGCTGGTTCACAATCCAAACCTGGAACTTCAGGCCCTTGCCAGTCAGGAAGATGACATGCCGAAAACGGATGAAATCAAAGGGCCACTTGCCTCGGCTCTTGGCCTGCCGATTCGCCACCCGGATCGACAACCGGATCATTCAATGAGGCAAACAATTCAATTGCGTCCTCAGTCTGTTCTCAGTTGGGGCTGAAACCTGGCACTCTAGAGGAATGAGAATTGCCCGGCGGGCATGCTCGCCGGTCGCTTTGCCCTCCTGAGAGTCCTGACTCAGGTGCAGGGCATAATTCCCCGATCCGCCGTTCCAGCAGCGGGTCGGGGCGCAAAGACAGAAGCGATCGGAAAGGTGCAGGTGGCGGGGCCTCCCACCCGGCGCAAACCGGAAACCCCGCATGGCGCTCCGATCATAAGATCGTGCTACGGCCGGGAGAATATCACCGCGTCACACCTGCGCCGCAACACATACCAATTCCGGGCTGAAATCTCAACCAGCATGAATAGAAACCACACCACATGAACCTTCCCGCCAGAGCCTTTCCCCAGCCGCCCGCCCGGGCCGCGCCCTATGTGGAAATTCTGGGCGCGGAGCTGACCGTGCAATTCTTGCTGATCTTTGGTGGCGCGGAACTCTACATCCCGCCAAACCCAAAGGGCCAATCCCGGCTTGAAGCCCTGATCGGGTCAAAGAAAACCAAAGCATTCGCGCAATCCGCCCATTTGCTGCAACGGCGCGTGCCGCAGGCTATCGCATGGGTTGCCGCTTGCCTGCACTTTCAGGGCATCCCAACAAACGAGATTGCCCGCAAGCTGCGCGTCACGGACGTGACCGAGCGCCGGTATCTGAAGAGCTATGAGGCACGAGGCACCCCATGATACTCAGCGCTGATCTTGAGCAAGCCGGGCGCAAACTGACGGAGGCAGGCGCATTGCTGCGCGCCGCCAATGACGCTCATATAGAGGCTTCAAACGCCTTTCAAACCGCCATTAATCGGGCTGTAAAAGACGGTTTGAATACCCTTCAACCCGACGCATTCCCAGCCACCGACCACCGCCGCCACCGCCGCCACCATCGTCCAGGCCGTCCGGCCAAGATCGACACCGACCCCGAGCTGCAAGCCTACATCGCGGCGCGAATCGACCGGATGACTTTCGTCCAGATCGCCGAAGACATCGCCCAACACTTTCCACCCGAGCGCCACGTACGCAAGACGGCAATCCATGCCTGGTGGCACCGCAACAAGACCCGGAAATAGATCATCCGTAAACGATCCGGGTTTACGGGCGGTCCGGGATAGCCCGCGGACTTTGTGCCTCTTCCGGATTAAAAGGTATCACTCCGGTATAATTGGTAACACTACACCAGACGGCAATTCTTCTGATTTTCACCGATGATTCGACTCAAACCTGCCTGCTGACATATTTAACCAGCGGCGATGCCTGCCTTGTCCCATCTATTCCCATGCCCGGAACTGGCCAGGTTTTGCCCCGGTTCTGGTCCGGTTTTTGTCCGGTTTTTGCCCCGGTTTTTGTCCGGTTTTGGTCCGGTTTTTGTCTGTGCATTACACTTGCATTTACTGCATAGCGGCATTGCAGAGTCCTCTATTGTGCAGGTGCAGCATAACCCTATCTTGTAAGCAAGAAGACGCACACTGCGCCGATCACACGCTAACAAAAGGACTTGACCCATGGCCTCCGCCACTCACTTCTCAAACACCCGTGGCAATTTCCTTGCCCCGCTGACATCCTGGTTTCACTCTGTTCGTGAACAATTGGCGCGTCAGCGCAACTATCGCCGGACCCTGAACGAACTGTCAATGCTGAGCACATATCAGCTGGCCGATCTGGGCCTGCACCGGGCGTCCTTGCGCCGCGCGGCGCACAATGCAGTGTACCACCAGATCCGCTAAGCCGGGTCAAGTAACATCAGACCTGCTCCTCCTCCCTGGAAACGGTCTGATAAACCGCGGTGATGTCTCCTCCCTGACGTCACCGCGCTGTATACCGGGGTAAAACCCGGGTTCAGACGCGCTGGGGCTTTCCTCCCCCCCTTAAGCACAGCGCGACATGAGAACGGCGGCCTTCCCCTCCCGGAGTGCCGCCGTTTTTGTTGCCTTTGTCGATCCCTTTCAGGCGCGATCATCCTTGGGCGAGCCCATCACAATAAAAGAGGTGATTGAATTCACCTGCGCAACAACGCCCAGAATATCGGTGTGAAACACCTTATAGGCCGGAATGTCCGCCACCTCGACCCGCAGCAGATATTCATAAGAACCGGCCACGTTGTGACACTCGCGCACCGCCGGCGACAAGGCAATCGCGCGCTCAAAAGCCTGGTGCGATTGTTTGGTATGGGTCGACAGGCCGACCGCTACATAGGCGACAAAGCCGACACCGACCTTATCGCGATCCACCACCGCGCGGTAGCCAGTGATCACACCGCTGCGCTCCAATTCCTGCACCCGGCGCAGACAGGCCGAGGGCGACAACGCCACCCGTTCGGCCAGGTCGATATTGCTGATCCGCCCCTCGCCCTCAAGGATACGCAATATTTCCTGGCTTTTATTATCAATTGCCATGGTTCGTTGCTCATATTCTTAAGATTTCGCCAGCTTAGACGGCCAGTTGCGTAACTTTCCGCATATAATTGCCATGGCAACAGAGAAAGAGCAACCCATGACCCCCGACCTGATAACTGCCCTGGCCGCGTTTGCGCTGGTCTCTTCGATCACGCCGGGGCCGAACAACCTCATGTTGATGGCTTCGGGGGCGAATTTCGGTCTGATCCGCACCTTGCCGCACATGCTGGGTGTGTCGCTTGGTTTCGTGGTGATGGCAGTGGCGCTGGGGGCCGGGCTGGTGCAACTATTCGACGCCTGGCCCGCCAGCTATACGGTCATGAAGGCGCTCAGCACCATATACCTGCTGTATCTGGCCTGGAAAATCGCCAGCAACCGCCGCCCGCCGGATGCCACCCGCACCGGCGGCCGCCCAATGAGCTTTCTTCAGGCCGCAGCCTTTCAGTGGGTCAACCCCAAGGCGGTCAGCATGGCCCTGACCGCGCTGACCGTTTATTCGCCACCCACCCCGACCATGGGCACCATTGTGGTGCTGGCGGGGGTGTTCGGGCTGATCAACCTGCCCTCGATCGCCATCTGGGTGATCATGGGCCAGCAAATGAGCCGCTTTTTGCACACGCCACGGCGGCTGAAAATATTCAACGTCACCGCCGGGTTGCTGCTGGTGGCCACGCTCTATCCGATTTTGATGGCCTGATCAGCCGAAGGCCTTAGAACGGGATATCGTCGCTGACCGACACAAACCCGGCCACAATGTTCTTGGTCCCGGCCTTGTCAAAGTTGATCTCAAGCTTGTCACCCTCAATTCCCGCAACCGCGCCATAGCCGAATTTCTGGTGGAACACCCGGTCGCCAACCGTGAAACTGGAATTGGCCTTCAGGTCGATCACTGTATTCTTTGCGACCCGGGGCTGGGACTGGGACACCCCCCATTCCCCGGCGCGTTTCTGCAATCGTTTCCAGCCGGGTGAATTATACCCGTCCGCCGCCGCCACCCGTTCTTCAATGCTGTTGCCGGGTTTGGCGCTTTTGCCAGCCGCACCAAATGTGCCGCCGTAAAGCCCCGGTGGGGTCAGCACATCCACATGTTCGTCCGGCAACTCGTCAATGAACCGCGATGGCAGGGCCGATTGCCATTGGCCAAACACCATCCGGTTGGCGGCGAACGATACGGTGCACAGTTCCTCGGCACGGGTAATGCCGACGTAGGCCAGACGGCGTTCTTCCTCTAGCCCTTTCTGCCCACTTTCATCCATGCTGCGCTGGGACGGGAACAATCCATCCTCCCATCCCGGCAGGAATATGGCCGGGAACTCCAGCCCCTTGGCGGCGTGATAGGTCATGATGCTGATCTTTTCTTCGTCCCCCCCGGCCTCGTTGTCCATGATCAGGCTGACATGTTCCAGGAACCCTTGCAGGTTCTCGAACCCTTCCAGCGCCTTGACCAGTTCCTTGACATTCTCAAGCCGCCCCGGGGCCTCGGGGGTTTTGGTGTTCTGCCACATGGCGGTATAGCCGCTTTCGTCCAGAATGATCCCGGCCAGATCCACATGGCTGACATTGCCGTCACCCGCCAGGTGCCGCCACCGCGTCAGATCGGCCACCAGCCGGGCCAGTTCTGTCCCACCTTTGCCTTTGATCAGCCCGCCCTGAACCGCCAGCCGCGCACCCTCCAGCAAGGACACCCCGTTTTCGCGTGCCGTTACCTGAATGGTCTGCTGTGCCTTGTTGCCAAGGCCGCGTTTGGGGGTGTTTACAATGCGTTCGAACGCCAGATCATCCTCGGGGCTGGTGACAACCCGGAAATACGCCATCGAATCGCGAATTTCCAAACGTTCGTAAAACCGCGGGCCGCCAATCACCCGGTACGGCAGGCCAATGGTCAGAAACCGGTCTTCAAAGGCGCGCATCTGGTGGCTGGCGCGCACCAGAATGGCCATTTCATCCAATCCAATGGGGCGCATCCCCCGGGCACCACCCTGCATCGCCTCAACTTCTTCACCGATCCAGCGCGCCTCTTCTTCGCCGTCCCAATGACCGATCAGGCGCAGTTTTTCGCCGTCTTTTTCGTCGGTCCACAGGGTTTTACCCAATCGCCCCTCGTTACCGGCAATCACCGCCGAGGCCGCCGCCAGAATATGCGGCGTGGAGCGGTAGTTCTGTTCCAGGCGCACCACATGCGCCCCCGGAAAATCACTCTCAAATCGCAGGATGTTGCCGACTTCGGCCCCGCGCCAGCCATAGATCGACTGGTCGTCATCACCAACGCAACAGATGTTTTTATGTTCTGCCGCCAACAGGCGCAGCCACAGATATTGGGCAACATTGGTATCCTGATACTCGTCCACCAGAATATAGCGGAACCAGCGTTGGTATTGCGACAGGACATCATTGTGGGTCTGGAAAATCACCACCATATGCAACAACAGATCACCAAAATCCACCGCGTTCAGTTCTTTCAGGCGGCGCTGGTACTGGGCGTACAGCTCAATTCCTTTGTGGTTATACGCCCCGGCATCCGCCGTTGGCACCTTGTCAGGCGTAATCGCCCGGTTCTTCCAGCCGTCGATGATCCCGGCCAGCATCCGCGCGGGCCAGCGTTTGTCATCAATATCGGCCGCTGACACCAGTTGTTTCAACAGGCGCAACTGGTCATCCGTATCCAGAATGGTGAAATTCGACTTTAGCCCGGCCAGTTCGGCATGACGCCGCAGCAGTTTGACACAGATCGAATGGAAGGTGCCCAGCCAAGGCATGCCCTCAACCACCTGTCCCATCATCGAACCTACGCGGTTTTTCATCTCGCGTGCGGCTTTGTTGGTGAATGTCACGGCCAGAATTTCATTCGGGCGCGCCGCACCGGTGTTCAGCAAATGCACAATCCGCGCCGTCAGGGCGCGGGTTTTGCCAGTGCCGGCCCCGGCCAGCATCAGCACCGGACCCTCCTGAATTTCAACCGCCTCGCGTTGGGCCGGGTTCAGCCCGTCAAGATACGGCGCGGGCCGCGCGGCCATGGCGCGTGCGGACAGGGAGCCGGACAGGGAGCCGGACAGGGGGGGCGACTGGGTGGCGCCTTCAAAGGCGTCCATTTCATCAATACTGCTCATGTCAGGCAAACTAGACTGGAATGGTCAAAAGGAAAAGGGATGTTCGTGACTTGTTCCCTATCCTTTTCGCCAACCTCCTAACCTCAGGTAATTGCCCGCAATTTCTGTAACAATACCTCCCTCAGGACACCAAACCGTGCCTTGGCTGCCGCGATAAAGCCTATAGCTGTTGCCGTCACAACCGACATGATTGATCTCTGCAAAAGTAGACTGTTAAAACAGCGCCAGCCTAACATGGACATGCATTGCTGCGTAAAGTCAGGAATACCCCGCTTTGACGCGCTTTTGCGAAACTAGGAATTGGCCGCTTGGACCTGCACGCAACCTATCCCGGATTGATGGACCTGAAATGGCGGGCGCACAAACGTCTGCCCGGTTTTGTTTGGGAATATCTGGATTCAGGCACCGGGGTCGAAGCCACCAAAGCCCGCAACCGCGCAGCCCTTGACCGGATCGGGTTCATGCCGTCAATTCTGCACGGCGCAATGGATGCCGACCTGTCGCACAGGTTTCTGGGACAGGATTACCCCACCCCGTTTGGCATGGCACCCATTGGCATGTCCGGCCTTATCTGGCCCGGTGCCGAAGCCATCCTGGCCAAAGCCGCCGGACAAGCACAGCTGCCCTATACCCTGTCGACCGTGGCCAGCCGCACCCCCGAAGAACTGGCGCCCCATATCAAGGACAACGCCTGGTTTCAGCTTTATCCGCCAAGAGACGAAGACATCCGGCGCGATCTGCTAAGGCGCGCCCGGACCGCTGGTTTCACCACATTGGTTCTGACCGTGGATATCCCTGTCGCCTCGCGCCGGGAACGCCAAACCCGCTCTGGTCTGACCCAACCGCCCCGGCTGACCCCGCGCCTGTTGGCGCAGGTTGCCATGCGTCCGGCCTGGGGTCTGGCGATGGCGCGTCAGCTGTGGCGTGAACGGGAAATGCCACGGATGCGCACGCTGGATAAATACATCAAGACCTCTGCCAACCTGCCGCCAACGGCACATCTTGGCTATATTCTGCGCACGTCACCCGACCTGGACTATGTCCGCTGGCTGCGTGACAATTGGGATGGGCCGTTGATCATCAAGGGTGTCATGCGCCCCGGTGACGCCGAACCGCTGGAGCAGATCGGCGTTGACGCGCTGTGGGTCTCGAACCACGCGGGCCGTCAGTTTGATGGCGCGCCCGCAACCATCGAAGTTCTGCCGGTGATCCGCGCCGCAACCAAGCTGCCGCTGATATTTGATTCCGGTATTGAAAGCGGGCTGGACATCCTGCGGGCACTGGCAATGGGTGCGGATTTCATCATGCTGGGCCGGGCGTTTCACTTTGGGTTGGCGGCCTTGGGTGCTGCCGGCCCGGCGCATGTGATTGACATTCTGAAACAGGATATGGCGGCGAATATGGGCCAGATGGGGGCGCACGATCTGCAATCGCTGCCCGAGCCGTTTGCACTGGAAACTTTGTAAAACAACCTCGGTTGCAAACGCTCGCTTCGCCGCAGTGCAGAAATATTGGTTTACTCAGAGGGTAATCCCGCTACAACTTGCCCATCCCTGCCCTTGTCACATGAGGCCACCATGACCGAATTCAAGAAAATCCTGATCGCCAACCGGGGCGAGATTGCCATTCGCATCATGCGCGCCGCCAATGAGATGGGCAAACGCACCGTTGCCGTCTTTGCCGAAGAGGACAAGCTGGGGCTGCATCGGTTCAAATCAGACGAGGCCTATCGCATTGGCGAAGGGCTGGGACCGGTTGCCGCTTACCTTAGCATCGAAGAAATCATTCGTGTGGCGCGCGAAAGTGGCGCGGATGCGATCCACCCCGGTTATGGCCTGCTAAGTGAGAACCCGGATTTTGTCGATGCCTGCGTCAATGCCGGCATCACCTTTATCGGTCCCAAGGCCAGCACCATGCGTGCCCTTGGTGACAAGGCGTCGGCGCGTCTGGTGGCGATTGATGCCGGGGTGCCGGTGATTCCGGCCACCGAAGTTCTGGGCGATGACATGGAAGTGGTGCGCGCTCAGGCGGCCGAGGTCGGCTATCCGTTGATGCTCAAGGCGTCATGGGGCGGTGGCGGGCGCGGTATGCGGGCGATCCTGAATGAGGACGAGCTGGAAGAAAAAGTGCTGGAAGGGCGGCGCGAGGCCGAGGCGGCGTTTGGCAATGGCGAAGGTTTTCTGGAAAAGATGATCACGCGCGCGCGCCACGTCGAGGTGCAGATACTGGGCGATAGGCAAGGCGAGATTTACCATTTGTTTGAGCGTGATTGCTCAGTTCAGCGGCGCAATCAGAAAGTGGTTGAACGTGCGCCTGCCCCCTACCTAAGCGAGAAGCAACGCGCCGAGCTTTGCGAGTTGGGCGTGCGCATCTGCGCCCATGTGGGTTATGAATGCGCCGGAACGGTCGAATTCCTGATGGATATGGAAACCGACACTTTTCATTTCATCGAAGTAAACCCGCGGGTTCAGGTCGAACACACCGTCACAGAAGAAGTCACCGGCATCGACATCGTGCGGGCGCAAATCCTGATTGCCGAGGGCAAAACCATTGCCGAGGCGACCGGCAAGCCCTCGCAAGGTGACATCATCCTGACCGGCCACGCCTTGCAGTGCCGGATCACCACCGAAGATCCTCAGAACAATTTCATCCCCGATTATGGCCGTTTGACCGCCTATAGGTCGGCCACCGGCATGGGCATTCGACTGGATGGCGGCACGGCCTATGCGGGCGGGGTGATCACCCGCTATTACGACAGCCTTTTGACCAAGATCACTGCCAAGGCGCCGACACCCGAGATGGCGATTGCAAGGATGGACCGGGCGTTGCGGGAATTTCGTATTCGCGGGGTTTCCACCAACATCGCCTTTGTCGAGAACCTGCTGAAGCATCCCACCTTTTTGGCCAATGAATACACCACCAAGTTCATTGATGAGACGCCAGAGTTGTTCCAGTTCAAAGCCCGGCGTGACCGGGGCACCAAAGTGCTGACCTATATTGCCGACATAACTGTCAACGGGCATCCCGAAACCAAAGGCCGCCCGGTTCCGTCGCCCGACCTGAAACCGGCGCGGGTGCCGGACCTTAAGGGCGAGCCGATGATGGGCACCCGCAACCTGCTGGAACAAAAGGGTCCGCAGGCGGTGGCCGACTGGATGAAGGCGCAACAACAGTTGCTGATCACCGACACCGCCATGCGCGACGGGCATCAGTCGCTGTTGGCCACACGCATGCGCTCGATTGACATGATCAAGGTGGCCCCGGCTTATGCGGCCAATCTGGGCGGGTTGTTCAGCGTCGAATGCTGGGGTGGGGCCACATTCGACGTGGCATACCGGTTTTTGCAGGAATGCCCGTGGCAGCGGTTGCGCGACCTGCGCGAGGCGATGCCAAATGTGATGACGCAGATGCTTTTGCGCGGCTCCAACGCGGTTGGCTATACCAATTATCCCGACAATGTGGTGCGTGAATTTGTCCGCCAGGCGGCGGTTACCGGCGTTGATGTGTTCCGGGTGTTTGACAGCCTCAACTGGGTCGAAAACATGCGGGTGGCGATGGATGCCGTCGTTGAAAATGGCAAGCTGTGCGAAGGCGCGATTTGTTACACCGGCGATATCAATGACCCGGACCGCGCCAAGTATGACCTGAAATATTACGTCGGTATGGCACGCGAATTGCGCGACGCAGGCGCACATGTGCTGGGTCTCAAGGACATGGCTGGCCTGCTGAAACCCGCCGCCGCGCGGGTATTGATCCGGGCGCTGAAGGAAGAGGTCGGCCTGCCGATCCATTTCCACACCCACGACACGGCCGGCATCGCCTGCGCCACCATTCTGGCAGCGGCCGATGCCGGCGTTGACGCGGTTGATTGCGCGATGGATGCGTTTTCCGGCAATACCTCGCAGGCCACCCTGGGCACGATCGTCGAGGCCTTGCGCCATACCGATCGCGACACCGGGCTGGACATATCGGCCATTCGCGGGATTTCCGATTATTTCGAGGCGGTACGCGGCCAATACGCCGCATTCGAATCCGGCCTTCAGGCGCCTGCGTCCGAGGTATACCTGCACGAAATGCCCGGCGGGCAGTTCACCAATCTCAAGGCGCAGGCGCGCTCGCTCGGGCTTGAGGAACGCTGGCACGAGGTGGCGCAGACCTATGCGGATGTGAACCGGATGTTCGGCGATATTGTCAAAGTGACACCCAGTTCCAAGGTCGTGGGGGACATGGCATTGATGATGGTTTCCCAAGGGCTTAGCCGATCTGAGGTCGAAGACCCGGAGGTGGACGTGGCGTTCCCCGATAGTGTGATTGATATGCTGCGCGGCAACCTTGGCCAACCCCCCGGTGGCTTTCCCGAAGCGCTGATTGCCAAGGTTCTGAAAGGTGATTCACCCAACACGGCGCGCCCCGGCAAACATCTGGACCCGGTTGATTTTGAGGCCGTGCGGGCCGAGGTATCAGCAGAAATGGGCGGTAAAGTGGTCGATGACGAAGACCTGAACGGTTACCTCATGTATCCAAAGGTGTTCCTTGATTACATGGGTCGCCACCGCACCTATGGGCCTGTCAGAACCCTGCCGACGCATACATTCTTTTACGGGATGCAGCCGGGTGATGAGATCACCGCCGAGATCGACCCCGGCAAGACGCTGGAAATCCGCCTGCAAGCGGTGGGGGAAACCAACGAAGACGGCGACGTCAAGGTGTTCTTTGAACTGAACGGCCAGCCCCGGGTGATCCGGGTGCCCAACCGTCTGGTGAAATCCGAAACCGCAGCACGGCCCAAGGCCGAGGCGGGCAATGCGGACCACATCGGCGCGCCGATGCCGGGCGTTGTGGCCTCGGTGGCGGTGCAGGCGGGGTCCAAGGTCAAGGCCGGTGATTTGTTACTGACGATCGAGGCGATGAAGATGGAAACCGGCATTCACGCCGAACGTGATGCCACGGTTGCGGCGCTGCACGTGCAACCGGGGGCCCAGATTGACGCCAAGGATCTGCTGGTGGAACTGACAGGGTAAAGCCACGCCGTTCCGCCACGCAACGCAGGTCAGTTGGTGATTTTCTGTTGGCAATCCCAGCCCCGTCTGCCACCATTTGCGACAACCCAAGGGAGTCAAAGACATGCCAATCGTCGCCCCGATCTATGCCGGACTGCTCGCAGTTCTGTTTTCCTGGCTGTCCTTGCGGGTCAGCCTGATCCGCATGAAAGGCCCCGCACCCGATGAAGCCGCCGCAACCAGATTGCGCCGCGCGGTGCGCGCCCAGGGCAATGCCTCGGAATATATCCCATTGGGGTTGATCCTGTTGCTGGTGCTTGACCTTCAGGGCGCGCCATTCTGGCTGGTGCATGTGTTTGGGCTGGCGCTTTTGGCGGGCCGGATTGGCCACTTTGTCAGTTTCACTCTGCCCTCTACCGGGCCGCTGATTCGGGTGTCCATGCTTGTGACCTACGTCATGATCTGTTTCTCGGGCCTTTTTGTACTGTATTACGCGCTCGTCTGAACAGATGCCGGACCACCCGGCCACCGCACCAGCCATTCGGCCACCAACAGATTGGGCACCCAACAGGTCCAGGCAAAGATATTGGACGCCTCGGGGTAATCCATTCCCAACCCAAGCAACACCGGCAGTTGCAACCGCAGCGTCACCGCCGCAAATGTCAGCGCAAATGACCGGATCATCCAGCGACGGTGTGCCGCGATCTGCCCTGCCCGCGCCGACAGAACCGCACGCGCCGTGACCAACAACCACAGCACCGCCAAAAGCCCGAACCCCATCGCCGCCACCGGCCGGTCAAGCGCGGAATAGGCCAGCATCAACCCCGAAACCGCACCAAACAGAACCGCGATGGCATAGATCCGGCCGGCCCAGCGGTGCAATCGCGGACGCCGCTTCCGCAAGCCGGGCAGAAACTGCATCACCGCAATGGCCAAGGCAATCGGCGAGGCAATGACATGCGTCATAAACACCGTCATGTTTGCGTTTATGTTGTCTTGAAATACCGGAAACGCCAGCTCTATCCCCAAGGCCAGAAACCGAAAGGACAAAAGGGCCACAATCACGCTGAGGCACGCCATCAGGTAGAACAGGGGTTTTGAACGGGTCATGGCTTGCCTTTTTGATCATTGCTTGACAGTGTAAAGTAGTTACTCAACATAGGCCTTGGCTTGACACTGTCAAGCCAAATTTGGAAATGTACAAAATGGTGCAGGAATTACCGACCAAACCACCCCGTCACCGAGGCGCGCTTCGCATTGCCCTGATTGATGCCGGATTGTCGATTCTGGCGGCTGACGGGCTTTCGGCCTTGAGCCTTCGGGCCTGTGCGGCGCGGGCCGGGGTAAGCCACGCGGCCCCGGCCCATCATTTCGCCGGTTTGCCGGGGCTTTTGACCGCGATTGCTGCCCGGGGCTATGTGATATTCACCCAAACCATGATCCATGACCGCGACGCAGCACCGGACACGCCACGCGACGCCCTGATCGGCATTTGCCGGGGTTATCTGCGATTTGCCCGTGAAAACCCGGGGCTGTTCACGCTGATGTTCAACCATGTTTACCAAAAGGTGGATGACCCGGACTTTGACATCAATTCTGAACCGGCATTTGCCGTGCTGGCGCAGGCCTGCGCGCCGTTTGAACCAGTTTCAGACGCGCCCGGCAGCACCGAAATGATGGTCTGGACACAGGTGCATGGGCTGGCCTGCCTGTTGCAAAGCCAACGACTGGGCCCGCCGCAACTTAACCTGGCCTCGGTCGAATTCACCGACATCCTGCCGGAACTGAAGTTGCGGTAAAGCGGCCCCGAAGCACCATCATCACAATAAATTTGGCGCCGTGTTCATAGCACCCCCTACCGTTTCGCCGAACTGCGCGGTAACGTCGCGCCATGATCGTGCGAACCCTTCTGATATTGGCCCTGCTGGCTGGCTGTGGCCGCCCCCTTTCCCCCACCGAACAGACGTTTGTTGCGCTGATTCAAGGTGATCAGCTTGACCTGAGCCGGGTCCGCCTGATCGAAGGCGCACCACTGGCCAGCGTCACCTATCGCCGCAAGGCGCGCCCCCGGCTTAGTTGCCGGGAACGGATTTTACCGCCTTCAAGAGGCGAAGTTGTTACCGTGACACCGGCGGCAATGACCCTGTTCAACAAGGTTTTGTTCACCAAGGACTGGTTTGTCGAAAACTACCTGCCGGCCTTTCCCGACCGGCTTTATCTGATCGAGGCAATGCTGGTGGCGCATGAGATGACCCATGTCTGGCAATGGCAGAACCGTAAACGCACCGGCTATCACCCCCTGCGCGCCGTCGCCGAACATTCCCGCAGCGACGACCCCTACCTGTTTGATCTGAGCGAGGCACCAGAGTTCTTGGACTATGGCTATGAACAGCAAGGCGCGATCGTCGAAGAATATGTCTGCTGTCGCGCTCTGGCCCCGGCAGCTGGGCGAACCGAGCGACTGCATGCCATGTTAAAGGGCGCCTTTCCGGTGGCTGATTTGCCACGGAATGGCCAGCGGGAATGGGATGTGTACCTGCCATGGAAAGGCGCGGAACTGGGCGGGATCTGTTCTTGAGACCCAGTGTCAGGAGGGGAGCTGAATACTCTCCAGATAGCTCAGCAAAGCCGCCAGAGGGCGCGGTGTCGGAGTCAGTATGCCATCAACCTCAACCGGGACCAGATCACCTTGCAGCAATGTTCCGAACTGCGGCATGACCTCGGCTGCGACTTTGCCGCGCCCGTACCCGTCAATCTGGCTTAACACGCGGGCACGGGGGAAGACGCCATCGTTGCGGGCCATGATCCGGGTCAGATCCGAGGCAATTTGACCGCCCACAAGCGGCTCTTCCCCGGTCGCGCGATAGCCATGGCAAGCGGTGCAATTATTGGCGAAAATTGCGGCGCCTTCGCGTGGTTCGGGCATGTCGTTGGTGACGCAGGCACCCACAAGCACGAGAATCATCAAGGCAACTGGGAAAAAGATACGCATTGGTTGAACCCTCGATCAGAGTTAAAGAGTTTGCAGGCCGACCGGAATATTGTCAATCTGCACAATCAGGTGGAATAATGCAGCCCCCAAGGCCCGCTGTCCACCTCGCTGTTCGCGTCAGCGCCGCCTTATGGTTGTGCAGCACGTCCCGAACCGCAATGATCCAGATCAACACATCCCGAAATGAAAAGGACCATCTCTTATGACCCAATACGCGCTGATCATGCTGGCCGCCGGTATCGGCATCCCGATCCTGGCGGCCCTGAATGCCGCATTGGGGCGCTTTATCGGCTCTGCTCCGGCGGCGGCGGCGATCCTGTTTTCCGTCGCACTGGCGATTGCCGTGCTGGCCACTTTGCTGACCGGCCCACAGGCACTGGCCAAGGCGGGTGCTGCCCCCAGACATCTGTTTCTGGGCGGGGTTCTGGTGGCCTTTTATGTGCTGTCGATCACCTATATCGCACCCCGGTTCGGGATCGGGAATGCGGTGTTCTTCGTGCTGATCGGCCAGTTGATCAGCGCGGCGATCATCGACCAGTTCGGCCTGTTCGGCGCGCAGGCTTCGCCCCTTACCCTGACCCGTGCAGGCGGCATCGCGCTGATGGGGATTGGTGTCTGGGTAACGCAGCTGGCCTAGGATCTGGCCCATTGGTTGAACAAAACTTAGCCCAAGAGGCGGCTTACAGCCTGCAAGCTTGGGCGCATTGAGGCGACGCGAATTTCAGCAAGCCGCTCTGCATCAGCAGTTTTTGCGGGTTCAATTCGCACGGTACCCTTGAACATGGCTTTACCCTGCCTCAAGCCCGGTCAGGGCTGCCGCAAATTCCTCGGGGTCGAACGGCGCCAGGTCGTCGATCTGTTCGCCCACGCCAATGGCATGGATCGGCAGGCCAAACCGGTCGGCCAACGCCACCAGAACGCCGCCTTTGGCAGTGCCATCCAGCTTGGTCATCACCAGCCCCGAAACATCGGAAATATTGCGGAACACATCCACTTGGTTAAGCGCGTTCTGCCCGGTGGTGGCATCCAGAACCAACAGGGTATTATGCGGCGCGGTTTCGTCTTTCTTGCGGATCACCCGGACAATCTTGGCCAGTTCCTCCATCAGGTCGGCACGGTTCTGCAACCGCCCGGCGGTGTCGATCATCAACAGGTCGGTGCCCTCCTGTTGCGCCCGGGTCATCGCGTCATAGGCCAGGCTGGCCGGGTCCGAGCCTTCGGGTGCGGTCATCACCGGCACCCCGGCCCGTTCGCCCCAGACCTGCAATTGTTCGACGGCGGCGGCGCGAAAGGTATCACCGGCGGCGATCAGCACCGTTTTTCCAGCGCCGCGAAACTGGCTGGCCAGTTTGCCAATGGTCGTGGTCTTGCCCGAACCGTTGACCCCCACCACCAAAACCACCTGCGGGCGTTTGGGATACAGCGGCATGGGGCGGGCCACCGGGGTCATGATACGGGTGATTTCGCGGGCCAGCAGGGTTTTGATTTCATGGGTCGACAGTTTCTTGCCAAAATTGCCTTCGGCCATGTTGGCAGTGACCCTAAGGGCGGTGTCGACCCCCATGTCGGTGGTGATCAACAGCTCTTCCAGTTGTTCCAGCATGTCGTCATCAAAGGTGCGGCGGGCAACTGTTTTGGCCTCGGATTGCCCGAACAGACGGCCGAAAAGACCCGGTGGCGTCTTTGCCGCCGACACAGGAGCCGACACAGGAGCCGGGGCCACAGGTGTGGATTGTGGTTTGGGTTCAGGCTCTGGGGCAAGCTCAGATTCAGGTTCAGCAGTAGGCTCCGGCACCGGTTCAATGGCTACGGGCGCAGGCTGAGGTACGACAGTTTCTTCCACCCCGCCATCTTCGACAATGGCATCCAACCCTTCTTCGATTTTCGAAGACGACCGGAACAAACGGTCTTTGAGTTTCTTGAAAAATGCCATTGGTGCCTCAGATCGTTCTTCCTGGTTGGCAATCACCTAATGCGGAATGGATCGGGTTGCAAAGGCTCAGACCAGCCCGATCAGAATTGCGGCCAGAAACCCAGCCAGAAACCCAATCTGCACAGCCCAGAAGATTGTCACCGCAACTGGTTGGGTGGCTGGTACGGTGGCCCATGATCTGTCACTGTAACGCCATGAAAATGATTCCCCTGACCCTGATGGTCCTTTGTCTGGCCCTGCCGGTCATGGCCCAGACAACCGCCCCAAACGCGCCTCAAAACACCCTGACGGCAGAGGCGTTTGACGCCTATACCCGCGGCAAGACGCTTTATTATGGTAGCAAAGGCGAGCCGTATGGCGTTGAACGCTATCTGGATGGGCGCCGGGTGATCTGGTCATTTCTGGATGGCGATTGCAAAAACGGGGCCTGGTACGAAGACAACAGCCACATCTGCTTTGTCTACGAAGACCAGACAGATCCACAATGCTGGACCTTTTCCATAGGCCCAAAAGGATTGACCGCCCAGTTTGAAAACAACCAGGAAACAACCGACCTGTATGAAGCCCAGGATCTCGGCGAGAAAATGCTGTGCCACGGGCCGGACGTCGGGGTTTGATGCCCCTTTAAAACAAATCGCCCTGATCCGGTGCGGATGGTTTGGCCGATTTCTTGGGCAACCTGCCCGCCACTTGCAACCGACCATCGGCAAACTGAATTTCCAGCGGCCCGGCTTTGGCCGCCTGCGATTTTGAGGTGACAAGCAAACCCTGACTGCGCACCACCGCATATCCACGCTCTAACGTGGCGCCGTAACCCAAGGTCGACAAAAGCCGACCAGTGGCGTCAACCCGGGTCCGCCAGCCGGACAGACATTGTTTGCCTGCATTGTCCAACCGGCGGACCAGGGCCTGTAAAGCCTTGTGTCGCTGGGTGATATCGCGCTGTAGTTGACGCGGATGCAGGCCTGCAGCCCGTGCTGCCAACCGGTCGCGCTTTGCCTCGATCAACTGGGACAAAAGCCGCGGGCGCAGGCGGGCGGTGGAATTGGCCAGTTTGATGGCGCGGGTTTGTGTGCCCCGCTGCAAGGCGTTTGGCAAACGTTCGGCGATCAGATCAAGCCGCTGGCGCGGGGTTTCATAAAGCGTATCGGCGCGCGGCAGGGCACGCGCCAGATCACTTAACCGCTGGCGTCGTGAGGTGATTGCCAAACTGGCCGCGCGAATTAGCCTTGCCGCCTGATCCTCGCTCCAGGCGATCAGTTCCAGACGAACCGGGACCGCCAGTTCGGCCGCTGCCGTCGGGGTCGGGGCGCGCTGATCGGACACAAAGTCGATCAGGGTGGTATCACTTTCATGGCCCACAGCCGAGATCAGCGGAATGGCGCTGGCGGCGGCGGCGCGCGCCACCACCTCTTCGTTAAAGCCCCAAAGGTCTTCAACCGAGCCACCGCCACGCGCGACAATCAACAGATCGGGCCGGGGTATGGCCCCACCGGGGGTCAGGGCGTTGAACCCGGCGATGGCGCGGGCCACCTCGGGGGCGCAGGCCTTGCCCTGAACAGCAACCGGCCAGATCAGCACTTTGCGCGGAAATCTGTCGCGCAAACGGTGCAGAATGTCCCGGATCACCGCCCCCGAGGGCGAGGTGACAACGCCAATCACCTGCGGCAGAAACGGCAGTTTCTGTTTGCGCGCGGCGTCAAACAACCCTTCGCTCTGCAACAGTACTTTGCGCTTTTCCAACAACGCCATCAACGCGCCCTGCCCGGCCACGGTGACTTCTTCGACGTTCATATTATACTTTGACTGCGCCCCGAACGAGGTCAATCGCCCGGTGACAATCACCTCAAGCCCCTCTTCCGGCACCACACTTAGCCCGGAAACCTGGCCTTTCCAGGTGGTGCAGGCCAAAACGTTGCGATCGTCTTTGACATCATAATAAAGATGCCCCGATCGGGCCTTGAACACGCGGCCAACTTCGCCGCGCACTTTTATGCGGCCAAATGTGCCTTCCAACGTGCGTTTTATTTCGCCGGAAATTTCGGAAACGGTGAATTCCGGGGTGTTCTGGCCCGGCTGGGGATCTTCAAACAGGTCAGACATTGTACGGCCCTTTGGTTCTGATCAACACAGGCTAGCGCATTTCATCGCCGTGGTGAACCACCCGGACGACACGCATCGAACCTTCCTGTGGCGCCCAACGGAAATTCCGGTTAGGTGGCCGTCATCAGACCAAAGGAAACCCCATGAACATCCTTATCCTTGGCGGCGGCGGGCGCGAACACTCCCTGGCCTGGGCCGTCAAACAGAACCCCAA
>JAKITO010000037.1 GCA_021648025.1 Paracoccaceae bacterium | reverse complement strand
GCGATGATCTGGTTGCCGATCTATGTCAGCATCTTCAACCGCCTGCGCCGCAAAAGGACCGCCCTATGAAACGCCTGATCGAAAAAGGTCTGATGTTCGGCAACCTGTATCATGTGCAAAGCCCCGCACTTGTGGATCGCTATAACCGCGCGCTTGAGCATCTGACCGGTAAAACCACCGCTCTGGATGATTTCCATATCGACATCTCGGGCTATTCGCCCGAGGTGGGGGATGATTTGGGTGATCACCTTTATCTCAACCATGGCGGCGTTAACCGGCAGTTCATCTTGCTGAGTCCTGAGCAGAAACGCTGTCCATTGCTGAATGTGAAATTCTCGACCAGCCACGATATCCTGCACCGGTTCATCACACAAAATGCCGCGCAATTGTTTGCCCTGACAGCGACCGATGCGGTGGCGGGCGAAATGGTCAATTCGGTGTTCGAGGTAAGCTCTCCGGCCCGGCTGTTTGATATCCGGCGGATCGAGATTGAGGCCGACACACCGGGTGGGACGTTGCAGCATGCCAATGATCTGGCCAGGCTGATTGACCGGTTCAAGGACGAAGAGGACGCGTGGTTTGATGATGTTCTGATCGCAAAGATGATTACCCTGGCCGGTAAAACCGGGGACATTGCCCGTAATCCGGTGCGACTGAAGCATAAGGTATATGAACAGAAAAACTTTTGGACGGCGCATTTTGGCGGGCTGTATCTGTTTCAGGATTTGAAACATCCCGCGTTGATTTCCGCCAAGGACAAGGACAAGCTTGGCAAACTGCCGATCAAATATGTGTTTGATTGTGGCGACCGCAATCGCATCGCCAAGTTCTTTGACTACAACGATCTGGCTGAATCAATTGTGAAGGCCAAAGGCGTCGATGGCGCGGCGATCCTGCAACAAAAGATGGATTTCATCGTTATCGACATCGCGGCAGATGCCGGGTTTGACCTTACGGGTCTGAACCGTGCCGATATGCGCCGGTTGGCGCGTCAGAACGCCAGCATGTTGCCGCAGGAATACTCTGGCTTGTCAGCCTTGCTGAACTGGTCCACCGGGGGCGGGGACTGGCCCAGCATCACCTCTGAACACCCGGCGTATTTCTATACGTTGCGCGCGGCTGACACGCCCGATCATGATCTGATCAATATGTTGCTGGCTGAACTGTGCCCTCTGGATATCCGGCAATTGTTCATCTGCCACAAGGAGCTGTTTTACCGCCAATACGCCGATTGGCCCGACGCCAAAAAAACCTATGTGGCCAATTTTCTTGAACGAGAGTATCAGGTGGACAAAGCGGGCGCGCGGGCGGCGTTGTTTGGTCATGAACCGGATATGGCCGGAGAGGTGCCCGAGATTGCGCCGGCCAAAGTCATGAACAAGGCTCCTGAGGCGATGATCCAGCGGGTCGGGCCATGGGGCGCTGTGAGGAGGTAAGGGTATGGGACTGATCCGACTGGTATTTTTCGGCTTTCTGGTTCTGAGCGTGACGTATTTCCTGATCTCGGTTTATTCTAGGTCAGTGCGCCGCGAAAAGCTGGAATATCGTTGGGGTGAAGAGAACCCGGACAGCAAGGACCAAGCCGCGCGTGAGGCGTTCATTGAACAGGGCATGCACGAATACAACACGGGCATCCGGCCCAGGCTGATCCTGCTGGTCTATGTGGTCCCGACCATAATAGTCGCGGCCATTCATGTTCTGACAACCTATTGAAGGGGTGGAATGATGCGAAAAGTTAAAACGACGTTCTTTGTGTTGGTGTTCGTACTTGTTGGCGGCCTGCTGCATTATGTGCTGCCTCAGCATGATATCGTCAGGATCACTTCGACCGAAGTGATCCGCACTGACTTTTCGGCAATCAACCGGTTGTTTTATGCCCAGGCTGACAGCGGTTCAGCCGAACTTGGCACCCGTGATCTGCGGCTGATCTATACCGAGAAGAAAAGGACGTTTTTGCTGGGGTTCATTGCCCGGGATGCCAGGCAGGTAATGGTTTATCGCAACGAAGATACGGGCTGGATATGGCCGCCGTATTTTAAATTTGACAGCTCTGATCTTCAGGCGCAGGCGGCTGCGGTCAGCACTTCGGATGGCGAAAACTGGGCGGTGATGACGCATTATGGCTGGCGCAACAAATATCTGTCGATTTACCCCAATGCGATTGGAATTCGTGCGGTGGATGGCCCGGATGTGCAAATTATTCCGTGGTTCAACATCTTCTTTTTCATCTTTGCGGTCGTTGCATTCTTCTTTTTGCGGGCCATGTGGCGGCAGTTTCTTGAACGCGCTGTTGATCCGGCAGTGCAGAGTATGGGCGAGCGGGTGGATGCGGTGGGCGATGCGGTGTCAGAAAAACACGGGCGTTTGCGACGATGGCTGGATACCTGGCGGAAATAGATTTTGACAAGGCAGATGCGGCCCCCGAGAAGCGCGACAGTTTACCTTTTGAATGCTCACGTCTAAGTCAAAACGATCAACCAAAGCCAGACAGTGATACCTGATACTCCGGTGGCAATCAGCACCGAAGAGGCGACTACGCGTTTGCTGCGTCCGTACATATTGGCAAAGATATAGGCGTTGAACCCCGGCGCCATTGCAGCGGTCAGAACCGAGGACCGGAACAGATCCTGAGGCAAGGCCAGAGAGGTGCCAAACAGCATTGACAGGCTTGGATGCACAATAAGGGACAACACGCAGATAAATGCGATGATGCGCAGGTCACCTTCGGGGCGGTGCTGTACCAGAATGCCGCCCAAGGCGAACAGGGCGCCTGGCAAGGCCGCTTGCGAGATCAGGTTAAGGGCGTCGCTTGTCACTTGCGGCAGGGTCAGCCCAAAGATATTGACCAGAAAGCCCAGAACGATGCCCAGTATCAGGGCGTTCTTGAACATGGCGCTTAGGACGGAAGTGGCAAGGACGTGGACCGGTTTGCCGGTGTTTCGGACGATTTCCATCACAGTGATGCCCAGACCATAACAAAACGGTGCGTGAAAGGCGATGATTGCGTAGTTGCCAGTCAGGTTGTCAGCACCGTAGGCGCGTTCGGCTATCGGCAGGCCCAGCAGGACCGAGTTGGAAAACAGACAGCAAAAGCCGATGACGATGCTGTCTTGCCAATCGCGTCCGAACAGGGTGTGGGCTCCGAACGTGCCAATGATGAAACAGGCGGTGGCGCCGCCGTAAAAGCTGAGCATCAGGTAGGGGTCGAAGCCAACCGAAAGGTCAAGGTTGGCGATGGCAATGAACAGCAGGCAGGGGATGGCGAACTGTTGGGTGAAACGCATCAGCCCGTCGATGTGGGATGCCGTGAAATACCCGGCACGCGTGGCGCCGTAGCCGCAGCCGATGACTATGAACACCGGGAGGATGACGTCGATCAGGGTCTGGAACATTGAGGTGTGCGTTTGGTTGTGATTGCGAGAGCCTCCGGCGGGAGTTTATTTAGCAAGATGAAGAGGAGGCGGTTAGTCGATTGGGAGCTCTAGGCACATGCCGTCGTAGGCGGGTGTGATGTTGGCGGGGGTTTCTGACTCTACCGTGGCATAATCCAGGTCGATGTGCATGTTGGTCAGGATGGCGCGTTTGGGGGCAAGTTCGGCGATCCATTCCAGGGTTTGGTCAAGGTGGGCGTGAGTTGGGTGTGGGGTGCGGCGCAAGGCGTCGACGATCCAGACGTCGAGGTTTTGCAGGGCGGCGCGCGCAGATGGGTACAGGTCGGCGACATCGGGCAGGTAGGCCAGGTTGTTGATGCGAAATCCCAGCGAGTCGATACTGCCATGGCCGACCGTAAAGGGTTGGAAGGGAATCGGGCCGCCGGGGCCATCGATTTCAAACGGGCCTGAGATGGTTTTGAGATCAAGGATGGGCGGATAGGGCGAGCCTTCGGGTTGGACAAAGGCATAGCCGAAGTTGGATAAAAGGGCGTTTTGGGTGTCGCCATCGGCCCAGACGGGCACGCGCGCACGCATGTTGAAGACGATCATTCTGAGATCGTCGATACCGTGCACATGATCAGCGTGGGAATGTGTATAGACCACACCATCAAGCCGCCCGGTATTGGTGCCAAGAAGTTGGTTGCGCAGATCTGGCGACGTGTCGATCAGGACCGATGTTGTGCCATCCTTGCCATCACGTTCCACCAAAAGCGAACAGCGACGGCGGTTGTTTTTAGGGTTTTTCGGGTCGCAATCACCCCAATGCCCACCCAGACGCGGCACCCCACCGGACGAGCCGCAACCAAGGATGGTAAAGCGTATGCCTGCCATCAACCCATACCTTTGTACAAAGCTGCCTTGGGAAACAGGCGGTCAAAGTTGGCTTGGGTTCGGGCGGCGAAATCGACGTAGTCCAGACCGAATATGTCGGCCCCAAGTTGGGCTGTGTGGGCCGAATAGGCCGGTTCATTGCGTTTGCCCCGGTGCGGCAGTGGGGCCAGATAAGGCGCGTCGGTCTCTACCAGAATACGATCCAGCGGGGCGGCGGCAAAAATATCCCGCAATGCCTGGCTTTTGGGGAAGGTGGCGATGCCGGACATCGACAGGTAAAACCCAAGGTCAAGCGTGGCACGGGCCAGTTCGGCGCTGGATGAGAAGCAATGCATGACGCAGGTGAATGCGCCCGTTTTGAACTCCTCGGTAAGGATGCGGGCCATGTCATCATCGGCGGCGCGGGAATGGATGATCAATGGCAGGTCGGTTTGGCGCGCGGCCTCGATATGGATACGTAAGGACTGTTGCTGAATCCCCGCGCTTTCAGAGGTATAGTGGTAATCCAGCCCGGTTTCGCCAATGCCAACAAATTTCGGATGTTTGGCAAGGGTGATCAGTTGGTCAAGGGTCGCCATCGGTTCTTCGGCTACATTCATCGGGTGGGTGGCGGCGGCATAAAATACCTGCTTGTGGGTCTCGGCAATGGTGCGAACGGTGGGTTCATTGGCCAGTTTGGTGCAGATGCTGACCATGCGGGTGACGCCTGCGGCGGCGGCACGGGCAATGACATTGGGCAGCTGACCGTCGAAATCGGGGAAATCAAGGTGGCAGTGGCTGTCAGTAATCTGGGGGATTGTGTCTGGAGTATCGGTCATAGGGGCCTGTAGTGTTGGGTGGCGCAAAATGTGCGGCCCTATTGGCCTGCGCTGACGTCCTGCATCCTGAAAACCGTATCTAGGACAAGAGAGGCGGGGTCAAGGTTGACGGCCTTGCCTTGTCTTGTACGTTGAATGATCTCAGCTGCGACCGTGGCCCATCGGCGCGCGCTTTCGGGGTTGGGCGCAAGCTGCATCAAGATCTGCGCCTCGCCATTGGCGGCTTCGGGCATGGGGGCGGCGGCGTGGGCGCCAGTTTGCGCCAGCCGGACCATGGCGATGTCGATCAGGTTCAGTAACAGCTCGAACCGTTCGCCGGCGTTGCGCTGGGCGGCTGCATCGGCAAGCGCCAGCGCGCGGCGGCGGTCAAGTTGGGGGAGCGAAGCGAGGATTGCCATCAGTTCGGCGTAAATTTGAAGCCCGCCAAGGTTTATCAGCCTGAGAGCTTCGCCAACGGAGCCTGAGGCCAGTGCTGCGAGATGATCCGGTTGATCCGGGGTTTCGACACCGGTATTGCCCAAGGCGCGGATCATGTCATCAGGGCCTAAGGGCGCCAGCCGCAAGCCGCGACAGCGCGAGCGGATGGTGGGCAACAGGCGGGAGGGTTGGTGTGAAACCAACAAGAGGGTGGTGCGGGCGGGCGGCTCTTCCAACATTTTCAGAAGGGCGTTGGCAGCGTTTGTGTTCATCTCGTCCGCCGTGTCAACGATCACCACACGCCGCCCGCCGTCCGTCGCAGACAGGCCAAAAAAGCGGTTAAGGCGGCGGATGTCGTCGACTACGATTTCGTTGCGCATACGCCCGGTTTTTTCGTTGGCGGTGCGGATGATGCTGGCCAATCCCGGGTCGGCCCCGGCCAAAAGACGCCTTGCCACCGGGTGATCGGCATCAATGTCCAGTGTTTCAGGTGGAGGAGGTGCGCCGAACATGCCACCGCCTTCGCCTTCGGGCGTGGCCAGCAGGAAACCGGCGATGCGCCAGGCAAGGGTGGCTTTGCCAACGCCTCGGGGACCATGCAGAAGCCAGCCGTGATGCAATCGCCCGGCGTTGAAGGCGCTAAGGAATTCTGTTTCGGCCCCGGCCTGACCAACCAGGTGCCTGGTTTCGCGCGGATGGGGTGCGCCGGGGGCTTGGTCAGGGGCGGGGGGGGGCGCGTCGCTCATGCGCGCGTCGTCAGATCATGGCGGACCACGTCCAGTACATCGGCGGCCACAATGTCAATCGCCCGCCCGCCGTCGATCACCCGGAACCGGTCCGGGAATTCATCGGCCAGCGCAAGGAACCCGGCACGCATGCGGCGTTGCAGATCGGGGCCGAAATCTTCGAACCGCTCTTCGTGGCCCTGGCGTTGCAGTGCGCGTTTCAGACCTTCATCCGGGTCCATGTCGATCAGGATGGTCAGGTCCGGTTCACGTTTGATCATCGTTGCGTGCAGCTGATCGACAATGCCACGCAGATCGCAACCAAGATCACTGCGCGAAAGCCCCTGATACATCCGGGTACTATCGGCAAACCGGTCGCAAATGACGATTTTGCCTGCCGCCAAAGCGGGTTCAATCGTGCGCTCCAGATGGTCGCGCCGTGCAGCTGTGAACAACAACGTCTCGGTCTCGGCCGACCAGCGGTCGGGATCACCCTCCAGTACCAAAGCGCGGATTTCCTCGGCGCCGGCAGAGCCGCCGGGTTCGCGGGTTGCCAGCACATCGTAACCATCGCGGCGCAAAGCCTCGGCCAGCATCCGGCTTTGAGTCGACTTGCCAGAGCCGTCTATCCCCTCAAAGGAAATAAACCGACCGGCCCCAGAGTGCCCGGAATGCCCAGAATGATGGCTCACAACGCCCCCGACGGGCCGGCGAGGAACTGGGCGATCAACATATCCGCCGCTGTGCGCACCCGCACCAGGAACCCGCCCGCGGCCACATCATTCTGGGCCACTAATGGCAGGCGGATTTCCGGCAGATCGCCGGGTTTGATCACCAATTCGCCCAACTGTTGGCCTTTTTGTATCGGCGCATTGACCGGCCCGGTAAAGATCACTTTGGCCGGAACCTTGTTGCCTGACAAAATCGGCAATAACAAAGTGATGTCGGTGTCAACAACCAGCCCTACCGATTTTCGCTCTCCCATCCAGACCTCAGCCTGGGCGAGCGGCGTTCCCTTTTTGGTGATGGTTTTTTCGGCAAATTGACGAAACGACCAGTTAACAAGGGCTTCGGCCTCCTCTGCGCGTTGGGCGGCGCTGTCCAGCCCAGAGATTACAAATACCACCCGGCGATCGCCCTGTTTGGCCGACCCGACCAAGCCGAAACCGGCCTCGATGGTGTGGCCGGTTTTCAATCCGTCTGCGCCGATACCAAGGGTCAACAACGGGTTGCGGTTTCTCGTGTTGCTTGGTGCGCGCCCGTCAAAGGCAAACTCGGTCTCGGCGAACAGCGGGTAAAATTCGGGAAAATCAAGGATAATCCGATTGGCCAGAACCGCCAGATCATGCATCGACATGCGATGACCCACCGCAGGCCAACCGTTGGAATTGATGAAGGTTGAATTGGTCAGACCCAGCAATTTACCGCGTTCTGTCATGAACCGGGCAAAACCGGCTTCGCTGCCGTCCGGGCTGAGGGCTTCGGCGATCACAACACAGGCGTCATTGCCGCTTAGCACGATGATCCCACGCAACAGGTCTTCGACCCGCACCTTGTCTTGCGTGTCCAGGAACATGGTCGAGCCTTTATAGCTCATTGCGTGGCGCGATACCGGCAGGCGTTCGTCCAGGTTCAGACGCCCGTCGCGGATCGCCTCGAACGCCACATAAAGCGTCATCAGCTTGGACATTGAGGCCGGCGGCAGCGGGTCGTCAGCATTTTTCGATAACAATACTGTGCCAGTGCTTTGGTCCAGAACATAGGCGGCGCGGGCTGTGGTCTCAAATGCCAATGCCGACAATGTTGAAAGCACCGTCAGGGCAAGGCTGGCGGCGATTAGGCGAAAGGGAACGATCACGGCAGTTGATCCTTGGTTAGTTGGTAACAAAATAGGCGTCGGAAAAGCCGGCTGATTTGACCTTTTTCAGCAAAGTTGATCGTTCAGAACTGTTCTGAGACGGGCCGACCACCACGCGCCAGAACCGTTTACCATTGGATTTCTGGTCAAACACGGTTGGCACCATACCAGCGCTGCGCATCTGGTTGGCCGTCTGTTCGGCGTTGGATTCAACACTGAAAATCCCGATCTGGATATAGGGTTTGCCAAGCGAAGAAGGCTTGGCGCCTGGTTTCTGGGTGGGTTTTATTGTTGGTGCAGCGGCCTCAATCGCGGCCGCCGCGTCGGCAATCGGGTCCAGTGCAGTTTCGTTGATGGTTCCGCTGGTGTCGGCCACAACCGTGTCGGTTTCTGCTTTCTCAACTTCAACCGCCACCGGCTCTACGGGTTCTTCTGGCACCGGTTCACGGATCAGGGCGGTGACATTCAGCTTGCTTGGTGCGCCGGCCAGCATTCCCAGGGCCGCAGCCGCATCCGACGATGCCTGAATGCGCGGACCCGGAATATCACGTTCCCGCCGGAACAATGCACCGATCACAAATTTACCATTGGCCGAATTGCGAATGATAACGCGCTGCGGGTCTTTCACCTCGGGGTGAGCCACCCAGACACCGCCCAGTGACGGGCGCCCGTCCCAAAGACCGGCTTCGGTGACCTGAAACACATCAGGCGCTTCGATATCACGTTCCACCAGTTTGGTGCTTTGCCCGGGCTGGCTTCCGGTTTCCACCGGCTCGTCCTTTGGCTGCAAGAATCCGGGCACCGAGCCATCTTCGCAGGCCGAAACCAAACCCAGAGCAAGGATTAGCGCCGCTGTGCGCCAAGGTTTTCGACTAAGAGTCTCCGTTCGGTCCATGTGCTATTCCTTGCCTGTCAGGGGCCCGTTTGAGGTGATTTTGGCCCGTTCGCCGGGTTTGCCGGTCGAGTTATTTGCTGCTTTGCCCATACCATAGCGTGTGGTCGTTGTCTTTGAAAGCGCGCAGAGCGTTGTTCGGCAAGAAACCCCGACCCGCACGCGCCGTGGCAACGCGGTTCGAACAAGAACACCAACGGCCTTCTGAGCAGGTGGCGTCGTTGCCTGGCTATGAAGATGAATCAGTATTGAGCGTCCTCCCGAAAGTCCCCAAAAACCGATCTTGCCATGAAAATGCAGAACGGCGAGGATCTGTGTGATCGTCCGGGATGGAACAGATAGGTAGGTACTAGCCAAACTGATTGCTGCGTGGAAACCCATAAGGCGCGCGTTTGCCGACGCCGGCACGTTTGCCCAGCCATTCGCTCATATCCGGTTCGTGCCGGGTTTTGCCGCCGCCCATGGACCAGCTAAGGCCGGTGGCCCAGTCAAAACTGGTGAGGTCCGACAATCCGCCATCCAACTCAAGCATCCCCTGCTTGCCCCGCGCCATATTGTACTTTTGCAGCCGCACACCTTTGCCGCGCCCCATTTCCGGCAGATCAGCCGCCGGGAACACCAGGAACTTGCCGTTTTTGGACACCACCGCCACATGATCCCCCGCCATCACATGGCAAATCATCGCTTGCGCCTGATCCTTGACGTTCAACACCTGCCGCCCGGTCCGCGTCTGCGCCAGCACATCGTTTTCCGGCACCACAAAGCCGTCGCCTTCGTTCGAAACCACCAACAAGCGCCGTTCCGGCACATGCACGAACAAATCAACTATCGCCGCCTCGTTCGGCAAATCAACCATCAGGCGCACCGGTTCGCCCATGCCGCGCCCGCCGGGCAGGTTGGCCGCCGACAGGGTATAAAACCGCCCGTTGCTGCCGAAGATCAGCAGCCGATCGGTGGTTTCCGCGTGAAACACAAACCTTGACGCATCGCCGTCCTTGAATTTCAACTCGCGGCTCAGGTCGATATGGCCGGTCATCGCCCGAATCCAGCCCATCTGCGAACAGACCACGGTGATCGGTTCGCGTTCGATCATTGCCTCAAGCGGGACCTCTTCGACCTCGCCCGCCTCTTCCAGCCGGGTCAGGCGGGCGCCACGCTGGTAATCTTTGCCGAAGGTTTTGCGGGTCTGGCGCAGTTGTTCGGCAATCCTGCCCCATTGCAGCCCGGGGTCGTCCAGCAAATCCTCGATTCCCGCGCGTTCCTTCATCAGGGCCGATTGTTCACGCAGCAGTTCAAGTTCTTCCAATCTGCGCAAGGACCGCAGCCGCATGTTCAATATCGCTTCGACCTGCACTTCGGAAAGCGAATTTTCGGAGGCGGGCAGGGGCGTCACATAGTCGGCCTCAGACATCGCCCTGACGTGTGAAATACCCCAATCCTCGCGCATCAGCGCCAGTTTGGGGTCGTTGTCATAGCGGATGATGTCGATTACCCGGTCTAGGTTCAGGAAGGCAACGATGAAGCCTTCCAATACCTCAAGACGATGATCAATCTTGCCCAGCCGATACCGGGCGCGCCGCAACAGAACCTCTTGGCGGTGATCCAGAAAGGCGCGCAACACTTCTTTCATGCTGCAAACCTTGGGAGTCACCCCATCAATCAGCACATTCAGGTTCATCGAGAACCGCACCTCAAGGTCCGAATTGCGATACAGCATCCCCATCAGAACTTCGGGGTCAACCGTCCGCGACCTTGGCTCGATCACCAGCCGGATATCTTCGGCGCTTTCGTCCCGCACATCCGCCAGAATCGGGATTTTCTTGGCGTGAATAAGTTCGGCGATCTTTTCGATCAGCCGGGATTTCTGTACCTGGTAAGGGATTTCGGTGACGATGATCTGCCACTGGCCGCGATCCAGCTTTTCAATCTCCCAGGTACAGCGCAGCCGGAATGACCCGCGCCCGGTGCGGTATGCCTTGGCGATATTTTCGGGCGGCTCGACAATCACCCCACCGGTGGGGAAATCCGGCCCCGGCACATAGTTCAGCAGGGTGTCGTCGCGCGCATCCGGCGTTTTGATCAGATGCAGGCAGGCATCGCACAGCTCGGCAATATTATGCGGCGGAATATTGGTCGCCATGCCCACGGCAATGCCGGACGACCCGTTTGCCAGAAGGTTGGGGAACTGCGCGGGCAGAACCACCGGCTCGCTTAGGGTGCCGTCATAATTCTCGCGAAAATCAACCGCATCTTCGTTCAGCCCTTCCAGCAGAGCCTCGGCGACGATGGTCATGCGGGCCTCGGTATAACGTGCCGCCGCCGGGTTATCGCCGTCGATATTGCCGAAATTGCCCTGCCCGTCGACCAGCGGATAACGCACGTTGAAATCCTGCGCCAGCCGCGCCATCGCGTCATAAATCGCGGCATCCCCGTGCGGGTGATAGTTGCCCATCACATCGCCGGAAATCTTCGCCGACTTGCGAAATCCGCCACCCGAAGCCAGCCTTAGTTCACGCATTGCGAACAATATGCGCCGATGTACCGGTTTTAGCCCGTCTCTGGCATCAGGCAACGCCCGGTGCATGATGGTCGACAACGCATAGGTCAGATAACGATCACCCAACGCGCGGCGCAAGGGTTCCAGCACCTCGCCTGACCCGCTACCTGGCCCCTTTGGGGGGCTCATGTTGTTGTTGTCGACCTTGTCATTCATAGATGCGGTGATACGCGCGGGGGATGGCGGGGTAAAGCAAAGGGTGCAAATATTCTGGGCCGGGTGGACGATTCTTGGCTGCTGGGGGCTGTGGGGGAGAAATTTTTGTTACTTCCCCGGTTTTCCGAATCGCTGGATAGGGTAGGATGCCCAAGACTGCTTGATTTGTTGCCATTAATTGAATTTTATTCTTCGCCCCGGGGGGCGCGCGCGCCATGAAGCGTTTTATCCTTGTTAGTTTCGCCTTTTTAGCTGTCGTCTTTTATCAGATGAGTGGTGGAGCCGATTTTGAACCACGGGTAGAGACGATCCCGTCGGCCGCCGCCGCCAAGATCACAGAAGCGCAATCTGTGGCAGAATCTTTGACACAACCCTTGCCCAAGCCCGATCAAGTGCAGGCGGCCTCGCTGATTGCCCGCCCACCAGTGACGTCTTCGGTGACGTCTTCGGTGACTGTGCCACTTATCGAACCCACTCCGGTTACGTTTGTCCAGCCCAACGGGCCGGTGGTTGAAGCAGCGGTTTCACGGGTTCAGAACACGCCGGTCGTGCCAGACATCCGCCCCTTTTCCGAACCTTTGGTGCTGGCCTCGCTAGAGCAGGGTCTTGCCGGGTTGACCAGCGCCGAACCAGTGCCTGAATCCGCGCCAACGCTGGCCGCGGTCGCGCCAGTAGTCGTCCTGGCGGACATCCGCGAGATTACCGCCACACGGGTCAATATGCGCGATGGGCCCGGCACAACATTTCCGGTCCTGGCCCGGCTTTCGCTGGGTCACGAAGTCGAGGTTCTGGGCAATTCAGGCGACGGATGGTTGCGTTTGCGAACCTTGCCAGAACAGCAGACGGGTTGGATTTCCGCGTCTCTTGTCAGCAAAGCGAAACGCTGAAGCCGGGCCTGTTCGGGCAAAGGAAGATGGGTTGAAAACCCATCCTGCAAGTGATTGCAAAACCAAACCTCAGGCTTGTCCGGCAGCAGTTGGCCACGGGTTGCGGAACCTTTGTGTACCGCATAACTAGGCCGGAACAAATCTTATCCGGCAGGCGATATGCAGAAAACCATTCTTGTCACCGGCTGCTCGTCGGGCATCGGTTATGACGCGGCCCATGGGCTGCGCGCGCGCGGATGGCGGGTGTTTGCGTCGTGCCGCAAACCGGATGACTGCGCCCGGTTGAAAGGTGAGGGTTTTGAAAGCCCGCTGATTGATTACGCCGACGCAGCCTGCATCGCCTCGGGGCTGGGTGAGGTTCTTGAAGCCACCGGCGGGACGCTGGACGCCTTGTTCAACAACGGCGCACACGGGTTGCCGGGGGCGGTCGAAGACCTTCCCACCGAGGCGCTGCGCGAGATATTTGAAGTCAATTTCTTTGGCTGGCATGAGTTGACCCGGTTGGTTGTGCCGGTGATGCGCAATCAGGGCCACGGGCGGATCATCCAGAATTCATCCATCCTTGGCTTTATCGCGCCGCCGTGGAGAGGGGCCTATTCCGCCACCAAATACGCGCTGGAAGGGCTAAGTGATACGTTGCGAATGGAGCTGCATGGCACCGGCATCCACGTGGTCCTGATCGAACCGGGACCGATAACCAGCCAATTTCGCATCAATGCCATCCCGTTCTTTGAACGCCATATCAACTGGCAGGATTCGCCCAAGCGCGCGCAATACGAAGAGAAGATCGTGAACCGCCTTTACGGCGACAACGGACCGGACCGCTTTGAGTTGCCCGCCTCGGCGGTGACGGCCAAACTGATCCACGCGCTGGAATCGCCCCGCCCCCGGGCGCGATATTACGTCACCACGCCCACCTACATCGCCGGCTTCTTGAAACGCATCCTTCCCACCCGCGCCATCGACGCAATCCTTGCGCGCATGTAGCGGGCTGCAACAATATGCCCATCGCCATTTGCGCGCCTTAGGTATACTGGCGCGATATCGAAGGAGGATATTGCATGTCTGTTGTTGTTATCTTGGCCATAATCTCGGTCTTTATTGTGCTGGCCATCGGTCTGATCGGGTTTGTTGCCGGGGGGGAATTTAACCGCAAATATGGCAACAAGCTGATGCGCCTGCGTCTGGCCTTTCAGGCCATTGCTGTGGTTTTGATCCTGGTAATGATCTATTTGCGCAGTCAAAGCGGGCAATAGCCCATGGTTGTCCTCAACAAAATCTATACCCGCACGGGTGACAAAGGCGATACCGCTTTGGGTGACGGCACCCGCGTGGCCAAATATGACGCCCGGGTTTCGGCCTATGGTACCACGGACGAATTGAACGCCTTTGTCGGAGTGGCCCGGCTGGTGGCAACCGGCGATATGGATACGGCCCTTGCCCGCATCCAGAACGATCTGTTTGATCTGGGCGCAGACCTGTGCCGCCCCGATATGGACAATGACGCCAGCGCTGAATATCCGCCGTTGCGGATGATCGACGCCCAGATCATCCGGCTGGAGCAAGAAATTGACGCCATGAACGACGATCTTGACCCTTTGCGCAGTTTCATTCTGCCGGGGGGCACATCGTTGGCCGCACATCTGCATGTCTGCCGGACTGTCGCCCGGCGGGGTGAGCGGTTGGTGGTTGAATCGGCTTTGAATGCGCCGGTGAACCCGGAAGCAATCAAATTCCTCAACCGCCTCAGCGACTGGTTTTTTGTCGCCGCCCGCGTGGCCAACGATGGCGGTAAGGCGGATGTTCTGTGGATTCCGGGTGCAAACCGCTGAAACGCGACGTCTCAGCCCGGTATTATGACGATTTTGCCCTGTTACGGCCTGAACCAAATAGCTATCAAAGCCATGAATGACCACTGGCGAGTCGCCCCGGCCCGCCGACCCACCAACTGACCCACCAAGGAGAGTTACGCCCATGAAGGTGCTAGTGCCCGTCAAACGCGTGATCGACTATAACGTGAAGGTTCGCGTCAAAGCGGACGGCAGCGGTGTTGATCTTGCCAATGTGAAAATGTCGATGAACCCGTTCGACGAGATTGCCGTAGAAGAGGCGATCCGCCTGCGTGAAGCCGGCAAGGTGGATGAGATCATCGCCGTTTCGATCGGTGTCAAACAGGCGCAGGAAACCCTGCGCACGGCCCTGGCGATGGGTGCGGACCGCGCCATTCTGGTGGTTGCCACGGATGATGTTCATACCGATATTGAACCGCTGGCGGTTGCCAAGATCCTTAAGGCGATCGTTGATGAAGAGGCCCCCGGCATTGTGCTGTGCGGCAAGCAGGCGATCGACAATGATATGAACGCCACCGGCCAGATGCTTTCGGCGCTTTTGGGTTGGTCGCAAGGCACATTTGCCTCGGAACTGACGATTGACGGCGACCATGCGGTTGTGACCCGCGAAGTTGACGGCGGGTTGCAGACCATCAAGGTTACGATGCCCACTATTATCACCGTGGATTTGCGCCTGAACGAGCCACGCTATGCCTCGCTTCCCAATATCATGAAGGCCAAGCGCAAGCAGATGGATGAAAAGACACCGGAAGATTACGGCGTCGATATATCCCCACGTCTGGAAATCACCGGTACAGCGGAACCTGATACGCGCGCGGCCGGGATCATTGTCGGATCGGTCGATGAACTGGTCGAGAAACTTAAAGAAGTGGGGGCAATATAATGGCTGTTCTTCTCCTTGGCGAAGTGACTGATGGCGAACTGGCCATGGATGCCACCGCCAAAACCGTCACCGCCGCGCAGTCGCTGGGCGACATTACGGTGCTGTGCTGTGGCGCCTCTGCTGCTGCTGCGGGCGACGCGGCTGCCAAAATCGACGGCGTGGCCCGGGTTCTGGTCGCTGAAGATGCCTCGCTTGGGCATCGCATGGCCGAAGCCACGGCGGCGTTGATCGTCGGTCTTGCGGGTGATTACGAACATATCGTAGCCCCCGCCACCACGGACGCCAAAAACGTCATGCCCCGCGTTGCGGCATTGCTGGACGTGATGGTGATCTCGGATGTGTCCGGGGTTGTTGATGGGTCAACGTTTGAGCGGCCGATTTATGCCGGCAACGCCATTCAGACGGTCAAATCGTCTGATCCCAAAAAGGTCGTCACCTTCCGCACGTCAACCTTCGATGCGGCGGGCGAGGGTGGTTCAGCCAGTGTCGAAACCACCGCTGCTGCCGACGATCCCGGACTGTCCGAATGGGTCGAAGACAAGGTCGCGGCATCTGATCGCCCCGAGTTGACTTCGGCAGGCGTGGTTGTGTCCGGCGGACGCGGCGTTGGTTCGCAAGAAGACTTTGCTTTGATCGAAAAGCTGGCCGACAAGTTGGGCGCGGCCGTGGGCGCGTCTCGGGCGGCGGTCGATTCTGGTTATGCCCCCAACGACTGGCAGGTTGGCCAGACCGGCAAGGTGGTGGCACCTGACCTGTATGTGGCCGTCGGAATTTCCGGCGCAATCCAGCACCTTGCGGGGATGAAGGATTCAAAAGTCATCGTTGCCATCAACAAAGACGAAGAAGCGCCGATCTTTCAGGTCGCGGACTTTGGCCTTGTGGCGGACCTGTTCACGGCAGTGCCGGAGTTGATTGAAAAACTGTAAGCGGATGGCGGGGTGAACCCCGCCCTACGTCTTGCTTTCAAAGGCCCGCCCAATCATCTGGGCGGGCCTTGTCCTTTACACAATACCGCTGATCACTTCGGCCACCTGCGCACCGATCATCCGGTGCATATCCGGGCCAATCATATGTGACGCCGCCGGGGCCTGCATTGGCCCGAACTTCATCTGTTCCAATTCGTCCATGTCGATGCTGCGTTTGACATTGACCTCGATCACATCTTCGATCTCGTCTTGCAAATCCTCCAGCATTGCGTGGTTCACCAAAAGCGGCTCGGGCCCCAACATTGCCTCAGGTTCTTCGTTGTAACGCAACCAAAGCAGGACCGGTTTATGCGTCAATGCCCCCAACAACAGGCGCATCCGGCCAAGCCAGGCTTGCCGCAACTCCTCCAGCACTATCTGAAACCGCTCAGGCGAGACCGAATTCAATGTCCCCAACAGGTGTTTGTTGAAATGTATCTCGGTAAAGTCGACGGTGCGATAGATCGTTTTCAGCAACGGCGACGCCGCCAGAAACCGGTCGTTACGCCGTGGATGCACCCGGTAATACCGGTTGGACAGGTTTTGCGCGCCCATCACCTGGATCACCGTCAAATCCGCCTCACTGCTTACCTTCAGAATATCAGGGTCTTGCACGTAGGCATCCAGACCCGAATTCGCGCTACCCAGATTAACGCAAGGCTTTCCCAACGCCTCTTCAACCAGCGCCACAAAAGGGTGCTCAACAAACTTGCCAAATGTCTCACTCCCCCCCAGGAATGCAACATAAGGCAGATCCAGATTCCTGCGTGGCCCCCGGCACATCAATTTTGATGCGCCATAGCGGCACAGCAGATCGTCAGGCGCCGCAGCGCCCGGTAATTCATAACTCATATTTCCCACCATTCTCTTTTCACCCGCCTTCATCATTTGCCCATATTCGTTACGATTCGCCTAATGGGCGAATTTGCCTCAAAGTGTCTCAGGTCAGCCCCCTTGTGACTGCCCCGCCCACAAGGATATGATTGCCCGGAACACGAAAGGTGGGTTTATGACAGTTTCAGCAATTGGCGTGATTGGCGCAGGTCAGATGGGCAACGGCATTGCCCATGTGATGGCTTTGGCAGGCTACAACGTGCTGTTGACCGACATCAGCCAGCAATCACTGGACGCGGCGCTTGAGCTGATCAATGCCAACCTGTCGCGCCAGGCCTCTCGGGGCAAGATTTCGGATGCTGAACTGACCGGGGCCATGGGGCGTATCGAAACCACCCTTGCCTTGTCAGACCTTGGTGCCACCGATCTGGTGATCGAGGCGGCAACCGAACGTGAATCGGTGAAACAGGCGATCTTTGAAGACCTGCAACCGCATCTTTTGCCGCATACCATCCTGACCTCGAACACCTCGTCGATTTCGATCACCCGGCTGGCGTCGCGCACTGATCGACCTGAACGGTTCATGGGGTTTCATTTCATGAACCCGGTGCCGGTGATGCAACTGGTTGAACTGATCCGGGGAATTGCCACCGACAAGGAAACATATGCGACCTGCCACAAGGTTGTTGAACGTCTTGGAAAAACCGCCGCCAGTGCCGAAGATTTCCCCGGGTTTATCGTTAATCGCATCCTGATGCCGATGATCAACGAAGCGGTCTATACGCTTTACGAAGGCGTCGGCAACGTGCAATCCATCGACCAGTCGCTAAAGCTGGGTGCCAACCACCCGATGGGGCCACTGGAACTGGCCGATTTCATTGGTCTGGATACCTGTTTGGCGATCATGAACGTGTTGCATGATGGTTTGGCCGACACCAAATACCGGCCTTGCCCGCTTTTGACCAAATACGTCGAAGCGGGTTGGCTGGGGCGCAAGTCTGACCGCGGATTTTATGATTATCGCGGTGAGGTGCCTGTCCCCACACGCTGACTTTGCTGCTCAAAATGCCAACGTTGATCCTGGGTGCAACCCAAAGAATCCAGTGTGCCGCAGGCACTCCATTTAGTAACAGCTTGTTAGAAAACTCAGTCTTTCAGCGCCAGAGTATGCTCTCTTAGCCAGGCCATAAACCCGCGTGGATCATCGGCCCACTTATCAATCTCGGCTTGCTCAATCGGATGGCCCACCACTGGCCCCTGCGGTTTGTTCACTGAATAAACGATCTCGTGCAGCAGCAACCCCTGGCGCAATATCGGCGACAACTTGTTGGCAATCTGATATGCACGCGAGTTGGAGCCGGAAAACTTCATTGGCACCACAGTCGCCCCGGACCGGCGGATCAGCTTGGCGGTGAACACATTCCATTCCGCCTCGATCGCCGGACCAAACCAGGTTTCGGATGTGGCCACAACACCGGACGGAAACAAGGCAACCACACCGCCTGCTTTCAGATGTGCCATCGCTTTGGCGCGCATCTCAACGCCTTTGCGCTGGGCTTCTTGGTCATGCGGGAACGGCACCGGGATCATGAATGACCCGGCCACATCGTCAATCGCTGTCAATAGCGACCGCGTCAAAATCCGATAATCGGGCCGGACCCGGCCAATCAGATCGGCAAATATCATCCCGTCGACCATCCCGTGCGGATGGTTCGACACCACAATCACCGGCCCTTGCTTGGGGATACGGTCCAGCTGGGATTGCGGCGTGGTCAGTTCAATACCCATCACATCCAGGCAGGCGCGCCAGAACTTCTGCCCCCGTGGGATACCGCGCCGTTCAAACTCGCGACTAAGGCGGATAACGGTGAACTTGCCGGTAAACGCTTCGATCAGGCGGATGATGGCCGACTTCCAGGGGCTGTCAAAGGTACTGGCATATGACAGGATGCTCCGGTCATATTTGCGGAAATCCAACGGATACTCCGCTTCGTCTTCGCCATCCATGGGCGGTTTATCCAAATCGTTATCAGCCACGCGGGTCGTCACATCTGCTCTCTGCTCACGGTCCGGGGCAAAGCTCAGAGCCCCTCGCCAAATTTTTCCGCGACCAGCGCTGCCAGCGCCTCGGCCAGCGCCTCGGCATCTGGCCCGGTCGTTTGCACGTCAATAGTCGTTCCCTTGGATGCTGCCAACATCAAAAGCCCCATTATACTGTCACCCGAGGCCGACATGCCGTCGCGCATTACTTCTGCCTCGGCGTCAAAGCCTTCGACCACCTCAACCAATTTGGCCGACGCCCGCGCGTGCAGGCCCTTTTCGTTGATAATTTTCAGTGTTCTCTCGATCATGATTTATTCAGACGACCCATGTTGTTGGCTGATATTGCGGGTGCAGATATACTTGCGCCCCGCGTCCATTGCATTACGCACCGCCTCGCCCACCGGTAGCCCGCGGCATTTGGCCAGTTTGATCAGCATTGGCAGGTTGGCCCCGGATAAAATCCGCCGGTCTTCCGGGCGGCAGGCCAAAAGGCTCAGGTTCGATGGCGAGCCGCCAAACAAGTCAGTTACCACCACCACCCCGTTACCGTTGTCGACCGCATCGGCGGCGGCGCAAATTTCCTGTTGCTTGGTGTCGCGGTCATGATCGGCCTCGATTGACACGGTCCTGATGCCGGATTGCCCGCCTACCACATGCTCAACCGCGGCCAGATATTCTTTGGCCAACCCGCCATGTGCGACAATCACAATCCCAATCAATTCCGCCTCACATCCCCGGTATGGCTATCTGTACGAATTTCTGTGCGCGCTTCCAGCTCACGATGTCTTATTGCCACTTGCAACCCGTCCTCTGCAAGGGCTTTGGCAAGCGTTTCAACAAATGTGACGGAACGGTGCTGCCCGCCGGTACAGCCAAAAGCAATCGACAGATGTGCCTTGCCCTCTTCCTGAAAGGCCGGCAGTAACATCCGGGTCAAATCCAGCACCCGGTCAAAAAACCCACCAAACCGGGGGTCCGCCCGAACATGCGCCACCACCGCCGCGTCCCGCCCGTCCAATTGGCGCAGCCCCTCTTGCCAGTGGGGGTTGGCCAGAAACCGGCAGTCAAACACCATGTCGATGCTGCGCGGCAGCCCGCGTTTGTAGGAAAATGATTGCAAAGACAGCGCCAGATGCCGCCCTGCGCGCGGCGCGAACCACTGTTCAATTTCGTCCCGTAGCTGATGCACATTCAGGTCCGAGGTATCAACCAGCGTATCCGCCCGTTCCCGGATCGGACCCAGCAAGGCCAATTCGCGGGAAATCCCGGTTTCCGGGCTTTCTTCGGGCGCCATCGGGTGGCGTCGCCTTGTCTCGGAGTACCGGCGCAATAACACTTCCGCGCGACAATCCAGATAAAGGATTGTCAGTTGCCTTTCGGACCGCCCGGCCAGCGTTTCGATCAGCCCCAGCAAGCCATCAACCGAAAATTCCCGGTTGCGGGTATCAATCCCAATGGCCAGCGGGTTGGGCCGTACCGGGCCATCGACCACCCTTGGCACCAGACTTAGCGGCAAGTTGTCAATCGCCTCATACCCCAGATCCTCAAGCACATGGATCGCGGTCGAGCGCCCCGCCCCCGCCGGGCCGGTCACCAGCACAATCCGCGCCGGGTCAAGGTTTTGATCCGCAGCCATATCGGTCATGGTTCTGGGTGTCGCCCTTCTTTCATCATTTGTATCAGCGCTGCCGCGAAATGTGGCGCATCGACCTTGAAAAACAAGCCTAAAGATACCCCAAGCAAATCCATTTGGCGAATTGGCGGCATACGTTCGGCCTCAGTTTGGTTCAGATCGACCACAAAAGCCAACGGAACCGGGCCACAGGTTGCAGCCTTTAACAGGCCGATCCCGCGCGCCTCGATCAGGCCTGAAATGTTATCGGGTGCACTGGCTATGATGGATTGACCAACCCGCGTCAAAGCCACCCGATCGTCCGCAACCAGTTTTGCCCCCATCACCATCAGGCTTAAGGCCAGGCCGGATTTGCCCCGACCTGATGCCCCGAGCACCAGCAACCCTTGCCCTTTCAGGGCCACGCAACTGGCATGTAGAATGGTTTCCGGCGGCCCGGAAACCTTGCCCGGGACCGCCACCGGGGTCAGACAGGCAGGCCCACGACAAACCGTGCGCCCAGTGGGTCAGAGGTGACATCTGCTTGGGTGGGCCGGATATTCTCGGCCCAGATCACCCCGCCGTGTGCTTCGACGATCTGCTTGCTGATCGCCAGCCCAAGGCCCGAGTTATTGCCAAAATGCTCATCCGGGCGCTGGGAATAGAACCGCTTGAACACTTTGCTAAGCGCCTGTTCGGGAATGCCCGGGCCGGTATCTTCAACCACCACCAGCACCCGGTTCTTGCGCTTGCGCGCCCAGACCCGGATCGCGTCACCCTCTTCGCAGAACGAAATGGCGTTGGTGATCAGATTGACAAACACCTGTGCCAGGCGCGGCTCCAACCCGTCCACCAGAATAGAGCCCTTTGGCATGTCACTGATGTAATCTATCCCCTTGGCACGGGCGTCTTCGCCCAGATACTGGTTCAGATTGCCCAGCATATGCAGCAGATCAAACTGTTCTTCGTCTTCTTTGACCAATTCAGCATCCAGGCGGGACGCATTGGAAATATCGCTGACCAGCCGGTCAAGACGGCGCACATCATGTTCGATCACATTCAGTAGCTTTTCACGCTGATCCTCGCGTTTGATGATCCGCAGCGTGCCCACCGCCGATTGCAGAGAGGCCAGCGGGTTCTTGATCTCATGCGCCACATCGGCCGCGAACTGTTCATTGCTGTCGATCCGACTGTAAAGGGCTGCGACCATACCGCGGAGCGCCCGTGACAGGCGGCCAATTTCATCCGGCCTGGCCGATAGATCAGGAATGCGGATGCGCCCGGCCCGTTTCTTGCGGGAATCCCGATCACGGCCAAATTCTGCCGCCTCGGCCAGATCGGAAAGCGGATTGGCAATGGTCGACGCCAGCACCAAGCTTAGCCCGATTGACACCAGAGTAGCCACCAGGAACATTTGCAAAACCCGCTCCCGCTCTCCGCGTACCAGCGCGTCAATTTCCCCCGCCGGACTGACCACCGCGACGATACCCACCGGGTTGCCTGCCTTGAGGATCGGGGCAGAAGCCGAAAATACCGTCCCACCGCCCGCATCCAACCCGTTGTTCATCTGGGTGCCGCTGGCCAGGGTTGTGGGCACCAAAGCGCGCAGTTGTTCCTCAAGCGGTTGTACTTTTACATCGTTCTCTGATGAGAACATCGATGCGGCCGCGTTCCATATTGTCATCAACCCATCGCTGATCAGGGTGCGCCCGTTTTTGTCTGGGGTCAGGGTCGTTAATGCCTGACTTTGATTGATACCCCTTGTTTGACCGACCAATGACTCGTCTGCATCAAAGACAAATACATCTACGCCATTGCGCAGGTTTAGCCTGGCCAGCGTTTGTGTGGTATCTGCGCCCGACAATTTGTCAGCTCTGGTCAGGCCAGCCTCAAACACATTGGCAATCAGCTGTGCCTCGCCCACCAGAGCAAGCGCGTGTTGCACCGCCAGGCTATCGCGCGTGGCGTTCAGATACAGGATACCCGCGACCAGAATATTCAGCGCAATCAGGTTGAAGGTGATGATCTTGCGCGCCAAAGGCGAACGCTTGAGCGAAAGAAAACCGCGCCGCGCCCGTTTGTCGACCAGTTCCTTTTCAACGGTGCTGGCGGGCGCAATCCAATCGTCACCCAATACCACATCACCGCTTTTGGCGGGCGGAGGGGGGGCGGAATCGCGCACGAATGTCCTTTCAGCAAAGCTCATCAGACCGGATCAGTCTTCGTTATATCTGTAACCGATACCGTAAAGCGTCTCAATCGCCGAAAATTCATCATCGGCAGTGCGCATCTTTTTGCGCAGGCGTTTGATATGGCTGTCGATCGTGCGGTCATCCACATAGACCTGATCGTCGTAAGCCACATCCATCAGCTGATCCCGGCTTTTGACAAATCCGGGTCGTTGCGCCAGCGCCTGAAGCAACAGGAATTCGGTCACCGTCAGGGACACATCATTGCCCTTCCAGCTGACCGCGTGGCGCAGCGGGTCCATCCGTAATTCACCCCGCTCCATCACCTTGGCTTCGGGGCCGGTGCCGGCCTCATCGCTGGCAATCGCTTCTTGGCGGCGCAGCAGGGCGCGGATGCGTTCCACCAGCAAACGTTGGGAAAATGGTTTCTTGACGTAGTCATCGGCACCCATCCGCAGGCCCAGAACCTCGTCAATCTCGTCATCTTTAGAGGTTAGAAAGATCACCGGCATCTGGGTTTTCTGCCGCAGTCTTTGCAACAGATCCATCCCGTCCATGCGCGGCATCTTGATATCCAAAACCGCCATATCCGGCAGTTTCTTGTTAAAGGCATCCAACGCGGCCTGCCCATCATTATATGTCTCGACTTCAAAACCCTCGGCCTCAAGAGTCATCGAAACTGACGTCAGGATATTCCTGTCGTCATCGACCAATGCGATTTTTGACATTACCTATGCCCCTTACTGCTCAATTTTTATTGTCTGCTTTTTCTTCATACATCGCTTTTTTGGCATTTCGAATCAATCCTTAATGCGAATCACCTCGGTCTTTCCTGCCGATTAACACAAAAATTTCCTTAGGAATGATTGAATTGTCGCAGTTCTTTCACCTGCTTTATCGTGATTGCGCTAAACCCCTCGTTGGTTGCGCAAACACTGAACTGCCACCTGTTCAGGTGGCGAACCCTCGTGTTAAGACCTTGAATCAAGGCGATTTGCCCATGCCGGGTGACACACATTTGCAGCCTATTCCCGGCTGCTTCAGGAGACGATAAACATGACATCCGGACCCGTGAACCCAAATTTCAAACTCGAAGATCAGGGCATCAAAGGTCTGGGCCGCGTGTTTTACAATCAGATGGAACCGGCCCTGGTCGAAGCGGCCCTGAAACGTGGCGAAGGCACCCTTGGGCAGGGGGGCGCGTTTCTGGTCAGTACCGGCAAGTTCACGGGCCGGTCGCCCAAGGACAAACATGTGGTCAAAAGTGACAGTGTCGTTGATACGGTCTGGTGGGAAAATAACGCGGCGATGGAGCCTGCCAAGTTTGATGTGCTTTACGATGACATGCTCAAGCACATGAAAGGTAAAGATTATTTCGTCCAGGATCTGATCGGCGGGGCCGATCCGGCGCATTCGATCAACGTGCGTATGATCACCGAACTGGCCTGGCACGGGTTGTTCATCCGCCACATGCTGCGCCGTCCGGACCGGGATGATCTGGCCGATTTCACTGCCGATTTCACCGTCATAAATTGTCCTGGATTCAAGGCCGACCCGGCCAAGCACGGCTGCGCCAGCGACACGGTGATTGCCCTGAATTTCGACCGCAAGATCATCCTGATCGGCGGCACGGAATACGCCGGTGAAAACAAGAAATCGGTGTTTACTCTGCTGAACTACCTGTTGCCGGAAAAGGGCATCATGCCGATGCATTGCTCGGCCAATCACGCGGTTGGCAACCCGATTGACACGGCGATTTTCTTTGGCTTGTCAGGCACCGGCAAAACCACGCTTTCGGCAGATCCCAACCGGGTTTTGATCGGCGACGACGAACATGGCTGGTCGAACCGCGGCACATTCAACTTCGAAGGTGGGTGTTACGCAAAAACCATAAACCTCAGCCGCGAGGCCGAGCCCGAGATATTTGCAACCACCTCAAAGTTCGCCACGGTGATCGAAAACATGGTGTATGACCCCGAAACCAAAGAGCTGGATTTCGAAGATGACAGCCTGACCGCTAACATGCGCTGCGCCTATCCTTTGGAATATATCTCGAACGCCTCTGCCAGCGCCATGGGCGGCCATCCCAAGAACATCATCATGCTGACCTGCGATGCTTTTGGTGTGCTGCCGCCCATTGCCCGCCTGACCCCGGCGCAGGCGATGTATCACTTTCTGTCCGGCTTCACCTCTAAGGTCGCAGGCACCGAACGCGGTGTGACTGAACCCGAACCGACCTTTTCCACCTGTTTTGGCGCGCCCTTCATGCCGCGCCGCCCCGAAGCCTATGGCAACCTGCTGCGCGAAAAGATCGCCCAGCATGGTGCGACCTGCTGGCTGGTCAATACCGGCTGGACCGGTGGTGCCTATGGTACGGGTTCGCGGATGCCGATCCGGGCGACACGCGGATTGCTGACGGCAGCCCTTGATGGTTCTCTGGCCGAGGCGACGTTCCGCAAAGACCCGAACTTTGGCTTTGACGTGCCGGTTGCAGTGCCCGGCGTGGCCGAGGTTCTGCTGGACCCGCGCCGCACCTGGGACGATCAGGCGGCTTATGACACGCAGGCCGCCAGGCTGGTGCAGATGTTTGCCGACAATTTCGCGCAATACCTGCCATTTATCGACGATGATGTGAAAGCGGCGGCCATCGGTTGAATGCAAGGTCCGGCCACGGTATTGCCCCTGTAACATAGGAGCCTGCCCCATGAGCCTGAACAGTTTCGGCCATCTTTTCCGCGTCACCACCTGGGGCGAAAGCCATGGTCCGGCGATTGGTGCCACGATCGACGGCTGCCCTCCGGGGGTTGAGATCAACGAGATGATGATCCAGCACTGGCTGGATCGGCGCAAACCGGGCACCAGCAAATACACCACCCAGCGACGCGAGGCGGATCAGGTCCGCATTCTGTCAGGCGTGTTCGAAGGGCGCACCACCGGCACGCCGGTGCAGTTGATGATCGAAAACACCGATCAACGGTCAAAAGACTACAGCGACATCATGGAGAAATTTCGCCCGGGCCATGCCGATATCACCTATTGGCAAAAATACGGCATTCGTGACTATCGCGGTGGCGGGCGGTCTTCGGCGCGTGAAACCGCGTCGCGGGTGGCGGCGGGCGGGCTGGCGCGCGAGGCGATCAAGGCGCTGGTGCCCGGCCTGAAGATCACCGGGTATATGGTGCAGATGGGACCGCACAAAATTGACCGGGCGCGGTTTGACATGGGCCAGATCGAGGCCAATCCGTTTTGGGTGCCGGACGCACAGGCAGCGCAGGATTGGGCGGCGTATCTGGACGAATTACGCAAATCCGGCAATTCGGTGGGGGCGGTGATCGAACTGGTGGCCAGTGGTGTGCCTGCGGGGATTGGCGCGCCGGTATATGGCAAGCTGGATACTGATCTGGCCGCCGCCGCCATGTCGATCAACGCCGTCAAAGCGGTTGAGATCGGGGCCGGGATGGGTGCCGCCACCCTGACGGGTGAGGCCAACGCGGATGAGATTGCCATGGGTCCGAATGGGCCGGTCTATTCGTCCAACCATGCGGGCGGCATATTGGGCGGGATCAGCACCGGGCAGGATATCGTTGTGCGCTTTGCGGTCAAACCAACGTCGTCGATCCTGAAACCCCGCGCCACCATTACCAAATCGGGCGAAAACACTGAAATCATCACCAAAGGCCGTCACGATCCATGTGTGGGCATCCGCGCGGTGCCGGTGGGCGAGGCAATGATGGCCTGTGTGATACTGGACCACCTGTTGTTGCACAGAGGGCAAGTCGGCGGGCAGGTTGGTGAAAATCAGGGACACATCGGCTGATGCAAACCTTGCGCGCCAAGCTGCGCGAGGCGGCGCAGGGGCAGATGTCGGCGGACCCGGCGCATGATCTGGCGCATCTTGACCGGGTTTGGGGCGTAACGCAGGCGATTGCCCAACGTGAAGGCGGTGATCTGCGGGTATTGCTGGGGGCGGCCTATCTGCATGATCTGGTGAACCTGCCGAAAGATGCGCCTGACCGGCACAAGGCATCGGCCCTGTCGGCAGATGCGGCGGTGCCTATCTTGCGGTTGCTTGGGTATGAGGCCGACGAAATTGATGGAACATGTCACGCCATCACCGCCCATAGTTTCTCTGGCGGGGTTGAACCGCAAAGCCGTGAGTCCATGATACTGCGCGACGCAGACCGACTGGATGCGCTGGGGGCCATCGGCATTGCCCGCACCTTTGTGGTGGCGGGCGCGTTGGGTCGGCCGCTTTATGATCCGGATGATCCGTTTGCAAAGTCCCGCCCGCTGGATGATCAGCGCTGGTCGCTTGATCACTGGCAGGTGAAACTGCTGCATCTTTCGCATGGGATGCTGACCGAAACCGGTCGTGAAATTGCACAAAACCGCAGCCGGGTGATGCGTGACTTTCTTTGGCAATTGGCCAGAGAACTGGCCAGAGAACCAGCCAGAGAACCAGACTGTGAAATTGAGACCGCACTGCCTGAAGTCTGGGCACCCTGAGCCTGTTTCTGACCTACTTGCGTTGTTTCCAGAATGCGCACCAATGGTCGGGAATGGCCCTAATGTTTCCACATTTGTGATGAAATTTGGCCCAGATCAGGGGTCATTCATACCTCAAGGAAATTTATTTAGCAGGAGAACATTGTAATGGCACAGGCAGATATCGGCGGATCAATGATCACACCAGAGGTTTTGGACCTGCTCAAGCGGGAGCGCGGCAAGGCTCTTTCCCCGCGTGAATGGAAATTCCGGTTGGCGGGATATGGTTATGCGATCAAAGACGAAATGGGTCGTCAGATCGTCACCACCTTGCCGCACGGTGTGGAACTGGGTGTTTTGCCGGCCCACGCGATCTGACCGAACTTTGAAACTGGCCTCTAGCGACCCGGCATCTTGTCGCGTGGCGGCGCGGATTCCCAGTTTTCGATCAAATCCATCGCCTCGGCCCCGGTATCGACAAACCGGAACAGATCAAGGTCTTCGTCCGATATGGTACCGGCATCCGCCAGCGCCTCCCAGTTGATCACCTTTTCCCAGAACGCCCGGCCAAACAGCAGGAATGGCACCCGCTGCATGCGTCCGGTCTGAATCAGGGTCAGGGTCTCGAATAACTCATCCATGGTGCCAAAGCCGCCGGGAAAGATGCAGATGGCGCGGGCGCGCATCAGGAAATGCATCTTGCGGATGGCGAAATAGTGGAAATTGAAACTCAGGTCCGGTGTCACGTATTCATTTGGTGCCTGTTCGTGCGGCAGCACAATCGACAGGCCAATTGACTTGCCGCCCGCATCCATCGCACCCCGGTTGCCGGCCTCCATCACGCCCGGCCCTCCGCCGGTGACAATCACGTTTTCACGGTTGCCGGTGGTCATGGATTTCAGGGTCATCAACCGGGCAAATTCCCGCGCCTCGGTGTAATACTGCGACAGATCGGCAAGGGTTTTGGTGCGCGCCTTTTCCTTATGTTCAGGGTCAGGAATACGCGCGCCGCCGAACAAAACAATGGTGCTTTCGATGCCTTGTTCGTCCAGCAATAGTTCCGGCTTCAACAGTTCCAGTTGCAGACGAACCGGGCGCAGTTCGTCGCGGCACAGGAAGTCATTGTCGGCAAATGCCAGACGGTAAGCAGGCGCGCGTGACTGCGGTGTGTCGGGCACATGTTCGGCCTGGTCACGGTCGGAATGGGCGTCACGGAACGGGCTTTGGCGGTCATCACTCATCAATCGGGGCTTCCTTGGCTATTTGGCGGCTTTTCGTTGTCCGATCAACCCTATAGGGTTCACCAAGGCATGGCCAGTGATGGCAGGATCAAAACCAGGATCAAAACAAAGGGACCGGTATGGATTGGACGGCAGAGATTGAGGCGGCAGCGGCGCGAATTGCCGGGCATATCGTACACACACCGGTGATGCGTTCAGATGGATTTGGACTGTCTTACCCCATCGAAATGAAGCTGGAGCAGATGCAGCATACCGGTAGTTTCAAGGCCCGAGGGGCGTTCAATACCATGCTGAGCGCTGATGTGCCGGATGCCGGTCTTGCGGCGGCATCAGGGGGCAATCACGGCGCGGCAGTGGCATTTGCGGCGCAGGCCCTGGGGCATCGGGCGCATATCTTTGTGCCGGAACTGGCGGGACCGTCCAAGATTGATCTGATCCGGGGCATTGGCGCCGAATTGACGGTGGTTCAGGGCGAATATGCCAACGCATTGCAACAGGCGAAGGATTATGAGGCGACTTCAGGTGCGATGCAGATCCACGCCTATGACGCGCCCGCCACGGTAGCCGGGCAAGGCACCTGTATGCGCGAATGGGAGGCGCAGGGGCTGGAGGCCGATACCGTACTGATCGCTGTCGGCGGCGGCGGGCTGATCGCCGGGGCCTTGGCGTGGCTGAAGGGGCGGCGCAAGGTGGTGGCGGTCGAGCCTGTGACCTCGTGTGCGCTGCATGCGGCGCGTGCGGCGGGCCGGGTTGTTGACGTTGATGTCTCGGGCATTGCCGCCAATGCGCTGGGCGCGCGCAGTGTCGGTGATATCTGTTTCAAACTGGCGCAGGCGCAAGCGGTGCAGGTGGCCTTGGTCACGGACCGCGCCATTGAGCTGGCTCAGAGGGCCTTGTGGCAAACCCATCGTCAGCTTGTTGAACCTGCTGGTGCCACTGCCCTTGCGGCGTTGATGTCCGGGGCTTACCTTCCCGAACCGGATGAGAAAGTGGCGGTTCTGGTATGTGGTGGCAATGTGGCCCCCGACCCGTTCTTGTGACAATGCCG
>JAKITO010000036.1 GCA_021648025.1 Paracoccaceae bacterium | reverse complement strand
ATAGTGATGGAAATCCATAAACTCATGCGGTTCGGTATGGCCTGAATTTACCCCCTGGGCCAGTTCGATATTGGGCCAGTGCGATATTCCCACCCGGCCCCAAGAGATTGACGCCCACACCCGCTCAAAAAGCACATACATCACCAAACCGATACCGGTGTTGATCAGGGCCATTAATGAACAGATTTTCCAATGGCACCGCGAGGCTGCGGGCATAAAATCCGCTATGTGCCCGCCACCCTGCCCGACATGCTGAAAACCCGGGAAATGCTGGAATGGGAATACGCCCCGCATCTGGGCCGCACCGCCACTCAGGCCATCGGCGCCTCCGAAGACCGGCTGCAATGGATGCGCCAGTCGGGGTCGGATTACGAGATTGCCATGCCGTTTTTTGAGCTTGAAAGCTTTGCCAATGCCACCGGCTATTACCGCGATCTGCCACTTGGCATCCGCCTCGCCCAACTCGACCACTTCCTCTCGCTCAGTGAACAGCTTCATCCGCGCCTTCGTATCTATCTGTTTGATGCGAAACGGCTTTATTCTGCACCACTGACCCTGTTCGGTCCGCTGTTACGTGTCTTCTACGCCGGTTCGCACGACCTCGCGTTCCGCGACAAACCCCGGGTTGAAACCTTCACCAGCCATTTCGACACCCTGATCCGAGAAGCCACAGTAACCGCGCGCGCCCTGCCCCAACACCTCGCCGCCCTGAGAGCATCAATCACCTGACCTTACCCAGCCGCCAATCACTATCCAGCGTGCGCGCGAGCGCACTCATTTCAATAGCAGCTTATTTCGGAAAACGGGCATGCCCCCTAACGGGGCGCGCCCACAAATCGCCCCGCGCCCTCGGGGTGTTCCAACCCGGCCTGCGCCTGCGCCACCCGCGTCAAACCCGCCTCGACCACAGCGCCCGGAACTGAGGGGCGGCGGGTTTCAAGGCTCACATGGATCAGCATATGTTCACCGGTGGCCAGCAAATCCTTACCTTCAAACATCTCATGCCACAGGTGCATCTTCTTGCCCTGCCCGGCCAAAACCCGGGTGCGCACCTCAATCCGCGCCCCCGCATGCACCTCGCGCAGATGGCAGATATGCGTCTCGGCGGTGAAATAACTGCCTCCCGACGAAATATAGGCGGCGTCACAGCCAATCAGCTGCATAAAGCGGTCAGTCGCATCACAAAACGCCTGCAAATACCGTGCTTCGTTCATGTGGCCGTTATAGTCGGTCCAATCCAGCGGCACCGCCCTTTGCACCGTGACAATCGGCTGACCAATATCAACCTGCTCCAGTCCAAGCGCCAAAACCCCGCGCAGCACCTTGTCCTGCGCATTCAGCAACGCGCCAGCGCCCCAATCCTGCGTCTTTAACGCCCGCAGCATCGCCACCAGATTATTGTCGCGAATACGCTCCAACTCTCGGATCGTATGCGCCCCTGATTGCGCATCCGACTGATCGGCGATGGTTTTCACCAACTCATCCGTCAAGTCCGGCACATCCATTAACCTGGTCCACGGTGATTTCAAACATGGCCCGAACTGCTCAATGAAATGCGCCATCCCGGCCTCTCCGCCGGCCACGCGGTAGGTTTCAAACAACCCCATCTGCGCCCAGCGGATGCCAAAGCCATAGCGGATTGCGTTATCAATTTCTTGCGTGGTGGCAATCCCGTCGCGCACCAGCCACAGCGCCTCACGCCACACCGCCTCAAGAAAGCGATCCGCAATATGCGCATCAATCTCTTTTCTCACATGCAGCGGGTACATCCCCAGCGAAGAGATAAGGGCACGAGCCCGTTCGATGAGCGGCGCGTCATTGGCATCCGTCGTCACCAGTTCCACCAGTGGCAGCAGATACACCGGGTTGAACGGATGCGTCACAACAATCTGCCCAGGGTCGGTCGCGCTGCCCTGCAACTCGGATGGTTTGAAACCCGAAGTAGACGAACCAATAGTCGCATCCACCCGGCAATGCTCCTGCACCGTCTGATACACCTTGCGCTTCAGTTCCAGACGCTCCGGCACACTCTCCTGTATCCACACAGCCCCCGCCACAGCCTCAGATATCTCCCGGTGAAAGCTCAACGCCCCCTCGGCAGGCATCGCCACATCGCTCAACCCCGGTAACGACCGGCGGGCATTGTCCAGAACTTCACTGATCTTACGCTCGGCCTCGGGATCGGGATCAAACACCCGCACATCCCAGCCATTCAGCAGGAACCGCGCGGCCCAGCCGCCGCCAATCACCCCGCCGCCAATGATCGCGACAACTTTATCAGTCATATCAAACCCTTATTGACAGTATTGAAACAGATCAGGATCGCCCGAGCCAAACCATATCCAAACGACAAGCCCGGATTCATCGGCACGCATCAACAGCCGGTCTTCATCAAACCGACTGCCTTCGGACTGACAACTCAAACGCAGATACACAGCCTGCGCATGGTCCATCCTCTGCACCTCGGTAATGTCACAGGAACTCTCATAGCCCAGCACCTCGGTTGCGGTGATCACAATTGGTGCAGGCGTCACCGTACCCACAGTCTCAGCCTCGGCGCACCATTCAGGATCAGACGCCCAAACCCCTTGCCACCAGTCTTCTGCCAGCGCGTTGCCCGGCAACATCACCAAAGCCAAAACCGCCAGTCGCTTCATGACACCATCATCTGCTTCTTCAACCCCAGCCGCTGGCGTACGGCCTCAGGCCCAATCACCCGCGCGCCCATGTTTTCAATGATCGTGCCCGCGCGCTCGACCAACTGCCAGTTCTCGGCCAGTTCACCCTTGCCCAGCCACAGGTTATCCTCAAGACCCACCCGCACATTGCCCCCGGCCAAAACCGCAGCCGCCACATACGCCATCTGATGCCGCCCCAACGCAAACGCCGAAAAGTTCCAATCATCCGGCACATTATTGACCATCGCCATAAAGGTATTCAGATCGTCCGGCGCGCCCCACGGCACCCCCATGCACAGTTGCACCAATCCCGGCGCCTCCAAAACACCGTCCACGATCAATTTCTTGGCAAACCATAAATGCCCGGTATCAAACGCCTCGATCTCGGGCTTCACGCCCAATTCGGTCATCATCCGCCCCATAGCCGTCAGCATCCCCGGCGTATTGGTCATCACATAATCGGCCTCGGCAAAATTCATCGTGCCGCAATCCAACGTGCAAATCTCGGGCCTGCATTGGCGGATATGCTCGACCCGCTCGGCCGCCCCAACCATATCGGTGCCCTCAGCCAAAGGCAGCGGCGCGTCAGGCGACCCAAACACCATATCGCCGCCCATCCCCGCCGTCAGGTTCAAAACCACATCCACATCTGCCTCGCGAATGCGCTGTGTCACCTCGCGGTAATACCCAAGATCGCGCGAGGCGGAGCCGGTCTCGGGATCACGCACATGGCAATGCACCACCGCCGCACCCGCCCTGGCGGCGGCAATCGCACTCTCGGCGATCTCGCGCGGTGAACGCGGCACATGGCGCGACCGATCCTGCGTCGCCCCCGATCCGGTCACTGCACAGGTGATAAAAACGTCCATGTTCATTTCAAGTGGCACTCGACCGCTCCTTCATCTTGCTGGGATGTATTTCGTTCACAGTGTATCCCAATTCACCCCAAGAGTGGGAAAATTGAGATGCATCCATAGTGGAGAAAACGAAATACATCGATATAAACTCAAAATCCAACACCGCCCCAGGCGATTCCTTCAAGATCAAAATGGCATCGGATTGGCCCGGTGTGCCGCATCAATTTCCACCAAAACCTCTTCCGACAGGCTGACCTCAACCGACCCAAGAATATGTTCCAGTTGCGACACCCGTGTCGCTCCAAAGATCGCCGAGGCGATGAATGGCCGTGACCGGCACCATGCCAGTGCCATATGCACCACATCAATCCCGTGGGCGCGGGCAATCTCGCTGTAAATCGCCACGGTCCGGTGCGCGCGCGCGTTATCGCGCCCACCAAGCTCCGGCACCAGCGATTTGCGCGACCCTTCCGGCACCGCCCCGTCGCGGTATTTGCCGCTTAGCAGCCCGGCAGCCAAAGGCGAGAACGCCAGCAATCCCACATCCTCGTTGACGCTCAATTCTGCCAGATCAGTGTCATACATCCGGCACATCAGCGAATATTCGTTCTGGTTGCTCACCGCCCGCGGACCTGCCCCGGCCTCCGCCGCCGCCAGCCATTGCGCCATGCCCCAGGCACTTTCGTTGCTCAGACCAAAGTGGCGGACCCGGCCCTTGTCAACCTCGCGCTGCATCGCCCCCAGCGCGTCCTGGATATGCGCCAATGTCTCATCCCGGTTCTGCGCCGCAGGATCAAACGTCCAGTTCTTGCGAAACATGTAACTGCCCCGGTTGGGCCAATGAAACTGATAAAGATCAATGTAATCGGTCTGAAGCCGCTTTAGCGAGCCATCAATCGCCCCGGCAATGGTTGCCGATGAAATCGCCGCCCCGTCGCGCACGATCTGCAACCCTTCGCCCGAATGTTTGGTGGCCAGAACATAGTCGCCGCGCCGCCCCGGATTGGCGGCGTTCCAGGTGCCGATGATTTCTTCGGACCCGCCAACCGTTTCTTTGCTGACCGGGTTCACCGGATACATCTCGGCTGTATCAATAATGTTGATCCCTGCGGCCAGCGCCATATCTATCTGCACATGCGCCTCGGCCTCGGGCGTCTGGGTGCCAAAGGTCATCGACCCAAGGCACAGTTCGGATATCATCAGGCCAGTTTCGGGGCCGGTGCGGCCCAGCGGGTTCATCTTCATCGTTTCAGTCCTTTATTCGCTTTCAGGCAAGCCTAGCCTTCGCCACCAAAAGCGCAATCTGAAAACGGTTGTGGTGCAGAGCCGATTAAGACAGGGTCGCCTTAAGCTGGGAAAAGGAAATCAAATGCCGCAGAAAATCACCAAAGGCGTGAAAACCCTGTTGGCCGAGGCCAACAAGATCGTGGCCACCATGCCGGTCAGCGATGCACTTAGCCTGATCAACGACGGCGGATATTTGTTTGTCGATCTGCGCGACATTCGTGAGATTCAGCGCAGCGGCATGTTGCCCGGTGCGTTTTCCTGCCCGCGCGGGATGCTGGAATTCTGGATTGATCCACAAAGCCCCTATCATAAGGACGTGTTCAATCAGGACAAAATTTACGTGTTTTATTGCGCCAGTGCCTGGCGGTCTGCGCTGGCAGCGCAGACGGCGATGGAAATGGGGCTTGGGCCGGTGATGCATCTTGAAGGCGGGTTCACCGAATGGGTCAAACAGGACGGCCCGGTTACAGAACGCACGAAGTAGACGGGCCGCTCCTCAAGCCCCCCTGGGGCTTTCCTCGCAGCATTCATGGTTGAGAACGTAGGGGGAACATGCTAAGGTGGAATCATGCCCGCCCACCTGCTCAAATGCACGCCCCACCGGCCGGGCCCAATGTTGGCGCTACACCCAGAGATTGCCCTGCCATTGATACGGGTGCACGAGGCGTGCGGCCCTTCAAGGCGGACATTTGCCATGTGGTTGGCCGGTCAGGCGCGCGGGCCTGTGCTGTGGATATCACCGCTTTGGGGTGTGAATCAGCCCAACCCGGACGGCATCTGCGCCTTTGCCGATCCGGGCCGCTTTATCTTTGTCGCCCCGCGCCGGGGCGAAGACCTGCTGTGGTGCGTCGAAGAGGTCTTGCGCGCAGGGGCGGTGTCTTTGGTGGTGGCCGACCTGCCGGCCCCCCCGGCCCTGACCCCGGTCAGGCGGCTGCATCTGGCGGCTGAAACGGGGGCCGCGCAGGGAAACCAGGGGGTTTGCACACTTGGCCTATTGCTGACCCCGGGGGATGGCGGCGCACAAGGCGTCGAAACCCGCTGGCACATGGCACCGCAACACAAAGGCGAGACGCGCCAATGGCAATTGCAACGCCGCCGTGCCCGCGCCCTGGCGCCGAAAGCCTGGCGCGCCAGCCAAAGCCAAACCCGTGCCGGGCTGGACCTTGTTTCGCTTTAACCCGCGCGCCCTGCCGCCAGATGCGGCACATAGATTTCCACCACCCGCGCCACCGCCGCCTCGGGGGTCATTTCTTCGCTGATCCCGGTGCGCCGACTGGTCAGTTCGACCACGCCGTTTTTCAATCCACGTGGCCCAACCGTGATCCGCCACGGCAGACCGATCAGGTCCATGGTGGCGAACTTGCCCCCCGCGCGTTCCTTGCGGTCATCATAAAGCGGCTCAAGCCCGGCGGCGGTCAACGCCGAATACAGCGCCTCGCAAGCGCCATCCGCCGCCTCGTCGCCCTGTTTCAGGTTGATGATGCCACAGTGAAACGGCGTCACGCCTTCGGGCCAGATGATGCCGTTGTCGTCATGATTGGCCTCGATGATGGCCCCCAACAGGCGCGACACGCCGATGCCATGGCTGCCCATATGCACCGGCACCGGTTTGCCGTCGGCGTTTTGCACCGTGGCGCCCATCGCCTCGGAATACTTGGTGCCAAAATAGAATATCTGCCCGACTTCAATGCCCCGTGCCACCCGGCGGCGTTCTTCGGGCACGCCGTTGAACAGCGCCTCGTCGTGGGTTTCATCCGTACGGGCATAACGCGAGGTGAATTCCTCAAGCACCCCGGCACATTGGGCAACATCCGCGTAGTCGATTTCGCGGTCGCCAAACCGCAGATCAGTTACCGCACTGTCATAAAATACCTCAGATTCGCCAGTTTCAGCCAGCACCAGAAATTCGTGCGTATTATCGCCGCCGATCGGGCCGGAATCCGCCCGCATCGGGATCGCCTGAAGGCCCATCCGTTCGTAGGTACGCAAATAGCTGACCAGATGGCGGTTATAGGCGTGCAAAGCCGCCTCTTTCGAAATGTCGAAGTTATAGCCGTCCTTCATATAAAATTCACGCCCGCGCATGATGCCGAACCTTGGGCGGATCTCGTCGCGGAATTTCCACTGGATCTGGTACAGGGTCAGCGGCAGATCCTTGTAACTGCTGACATGGGCGCGGAAAATATCCGTGACCAGTTCCTCGGCGGTCGGGGTGAACAGCATGTCGCGCCCATGCCGGTCCTTGATGCGAAGCATTTCTTCGCCGTAATCATCATAACGCCCGGATTCGCGCCACAAATCCGCCGATTGGATGGTCGGCATCTGAATGGCAATATGACCGGCGCGGGCCTGTTCCTCGTGCACGATATCTTCGATCTTGCGCAGCACCTTAAAGCCCAGCGGCAACCAGGAATAAATCCCGGACGAGGCCTGTTTGATCATCCCCGCCCGCAGCATCAGACGATGGCTAACGATCTGCGCCTCAGAGGGGTTTTCTTTCAGAACGGGCAGGAAATATCGGGTCAGGCGCATGGCGTCTCTTTCGGGTTGGAATGTGTTGTTCGCGGTCTAAGCCATTGGGCTGGGTCAGGCAATGCGCGATGATGGTTGTCGCATGGCCCGGTTCCGGGTTGACCTGTGGTGAAGCGGCATCACCATCACCGTGGCATTTGAAAACATCAGCTGGGATGCGATGATCCCGTCCGTTTCCGGCGCCCAGTTTAATCCGCGCATAACCGGCATCACCATCCGCAAAGACCGCAAGGGAATGGTTGATTTCCCGGCCCCCTACATGCGCAGCGAAATGGTCATGCTGGTGCGTGGCAATAAAGCGCGGATGCGGGCCAAACCAGAGCAGCGTTGACCTGGAATAGCCGCGAATTCGCGTCACCCCCTTGAAACCAGCCCCTGCATGGGCAATGTGATGACAAGATATCAGGGAACACCGGCATGCAACAGCAACCCCAGAACCAGATCAGATACTGGAGCATCGCCGCGGCGGTGCTGGTTCTGGCCTTATGGCTGCTGGGCAATATGCTGCTGCCGTTTGTTCTGGGCGGGGCAATTGCCTATTTCATGGATCCCGTGGCCGACCGGCTTGAAACCTGGGGCCTGTCGCGCACCATGGCCACGGCTCTGATCACCGTTGGTGCCATTGTGGTGTTTGTGATCCTGGCCCTGGCCGTCATTCCTGCCCTGCTCGAACAATTGTTTGAACTGATCGAGATCATGCCCCAGGTGTTCCGCGATCTATGGGCATTTTTCAGCGGTAGGTTCCCGTCGCTTCTGGACGAAAATTCCGGCATCCGGCGGGTGCTGATCGACATCGGAGAAGCCCTGAAAAGCAAGGGTGGAGCAGTGTTGAACGGCGTAGTCGGCTCAGCCAAGTCATTGGTCAGCATCCTGATCCTGCTGGTGATCACCCCGGTGGTTGCGGTGTATATGCTGCTTGACTGGGATCGGATGATCGCCCGGATCGACGAATTGTTGCCGCGTGATCACGCGCCCACCATTCGCCAGCTGGCGCGCGAAGTGGACAATACGCTGGCTTCCTTTATCCGTGGCATGGGCACAGTCAGCCTGATCCTTGGCACCTATTATGCCGTCGCGTTGATGGCTGTGGGCCTGCAATTTGGCCTTGTGGTCGGGTTTATTGCCGGATTGGTCACGTTCATCCCTTATCTTGGCGCCTTGATCGGCGGGACCTTGGCGATTGGCCTGGCGTTGTTTCAGTTCTGGGGCGAATGGGGGACGATTGGTTTGGTGGCGTTGATATTTGTCATAGGCCAGCTGGCCGAAGGCAACTTTCTGACGCCTAAACTGGTCGGAGATTCAATTGGTTTGCATCCCGTCTGGCTGTTGCTGGCGCTGTCGGTATTTGGCGGGCTGTTCGGATTTGTCGGCATGCTGGTGGCTGTGCCATTGGCGGCAATGTTGGGCGTGTTGACCCGCTTTGGTGTTGGGCAGTATACCAAAAGCCACCTGTTTCAAGGCAAAAGCCACACCAAGGACAAGTGACCAAACCCCGTGAACCCATCCAAACAGCTGGCCTTTGATCTGCCCTCCAAACCTGCTCTGGGCCGGGATGATTTCTTTGTCTCGCCCGGGAACGCCGTGGCCGTCGCCACTATTGCGGGCGCGCCCGCATCCTCTCTTGCGGCCCCTCTTGCGTCCTCCCCCCCGTCCTGGCCTGACGGCAGGCTGGTGCTTTGTGGTCCCGAAGGGTCCGGCAAAACCCACCTTACCCATGTCTGGGCGGCGGGGTCGGGCGCATCTGTGCTGAACGCGCGCGACCTGGGCGACATTGATGTGCCAACCCTTGCCCGATCCCCGGTCGCGGTCGAAGACGTACCGCAAATTGCCAACAACTCCGCCGCACAGGCCGCATTGTTTCACCTGCACAATCTGGCCCTGTCCGAAGGTCAGCCTCTGTTACTGACCGGCAGATCCGCGCCGTCGCACTGGGGCCTGTCCCTGCCCGACCTGCAAAGCCGCATGGCCGGTGCGCATCTGGTCAGCCTGGCACCGCCAGACGACGCATTGCTTGCCGCCTTGCTGGCCAAGCTGTTCAACGACCGGCAAATCACTCCGAAACCGGATGTGATCCCGTATCTTGTCGCCCATATCGACCGCTCGTTTCAGGCCGCCGCCACCATTGTGGCACGCCTTGACCGCGCGGCAATGGCACAATCGCGCGCCATTTCACGCCCCCTTGCGGTGCGCCTGATTGCTGAACCGGACTGAACCGGGTACAATAGCCTTTCCCGCCGCAATGGTCAGAATGTTCTTCATGCTCCACGACATGCCCCAAACCGCGACCCATGCCGATTTTCTCAAATCCGCCTTTGCCACGCCGGTCACCCTGCCGGATATCGACATCACCGGACCGGGCCGGTTCAACAATCGCGAACTCAGCTGGCTCAACTTCAACTGGCGCGTATTGGAAGAGGCGGAAAACCCCCGCGTGCCGCTGCTCGAACGCTTGCGGTTCGTATCAATCTCGGCCAATAATCTGGACGAATTCTTTACCGTGCGTGTGGCCGGCCTGCGAGAACTGCATAACGGCGGCCATACCACGCCCGCCGCCGACGGATTGTCGCCGACCCAGCAATTGACCCTGATCCACGAAGACGCCCGCAAGCTGATGCAGGCACAACAACGGGTGTTAAGCACCCTGACACAGGAACTTGAGGCCCAGGGCATTGTGGTTCTGACCCGCGACGCCCTACAGGACCAGGACAAGGATTTTCTGGCCGATGTGTTCCTGACCCAGGTGTTTCCGGTCCTGTCGCCGCTGGCCATCGACCCCGCACATCCGTTCCCGTTCATCCCCAATGCCGGTTACACACTTGCCCTGCAACTGGTACGCCAAAGCGACAAGAAACCGCTTCAGGCGCTATTACCTGTGCCGCGCCAGATTGACCGGTTCATCCCGTTGCCCAAAACCCTGGACGGCGCGGCCACCCAACACCGGTTCCTGCCGCTGCAAGAGCTTTTGGTGCTGCATATCCAGGACCTGTTCCCAGGTTATCGCCTTAAGTCCCATTTCGAATTCCGGGTGCTGCGTGACAGCGATCTGGAAGTCGAGGAAGAGGCCGAAGACCTGGTACGCGAATTCGAAGTCGCCCTGAAACGGCGGCGGCGCGGCGAAGTGGTGCGCATGACCCATTCAACCGGCGCGCCGCCAAAACTGATGAGCGTGATCATGAAAGAGCTGCAAGTCAATCCCGATGAAATGATCGAGATTGATGGCATGATCGGCATGTCTGACCTTGAGCAACTGGTCCAGATTGACCGGCCCGACCTGCAATGGCCGTTGTTTACCTCGCGTGTGCCCGAACGGGTCACCGACTTTGGGGGCGATATGTTCGCGGCGATCCGCCAAAAGGACATGCTGCTGCATCACCCGTATGAGACCTTTGACATGGTGGTCCGCTTCCTGCAACAGGCGGCGCGTGACCCGGATGTATTGGCAATCCGCCAGACGTTTTACCGCACCTCGCGCGACAGCCCGATTGTCGAAGCCCTGTGCGAGGCGGCAGAGGCCGGTAAATCGGTGACCGCCCTGGTCGAGTTGAAAGCCCGGTTTGACGAAGCCGCCAATATTCGCCAGTCGCGCCGCCTGGAACGGGCCGGGGCACATGTTGTTTACGGGTTTACAGACCTTAAAACCCACGCGAAAATCTCGATCGTCGTCCGGCGCGAGGGTGAAAACCTGGTGACGTACACCCATTACGGCACTGGCAATTACCACCCTATAACGGCTCGGTTTTACACAGATCTGTCGCTGTTCACCTGTGACACCGAACTGGGGCGCGATGCAATCAAGGTGTTCAACTACCTGTCGGGATATGCCCAGCCGGAGGTTCTGGATAATCTGGCGATATCGCCCCTGACCCTGAAATCAAGGCTGATCGAGCTGATTGACGGCGAAATTGCCTATGCCAAGGCCGGCAAGCCCGCCGTAATCTGGGCCAAGATGAACGCGCTGATTGACGCCGAGGTGATCGACGCGCTGTACCGCGCCTCGCAAGGCGGGGTGCAGATCAGCCTGATCATCCGGGGCATTTGCGGGTTAAGACCGGGCGTCAAAGGCCTGTCGGAAAACATCCGGGTGAAATCGGTGATTGGCCGGTTTCTGGAACATTCGCGCATCGTTTGTTTCGGCAATGGTTACGGTTTACCTGCCAGAAAGGCGCGGGTGTTCATCAGTTCCGCCGACTGGATGGGGCGCAATCTGAACCGGCGGGTGGAAACCCTGGTTGAAATCAACAATGCGACGGTCAAGGCCCAGATCGTCAGCCAGATCATGGCTGCCAACCTTAGCGATACGGCGCAAAGCTGGGTTATGAACCCGGACGGCACATTTACCCGCCAAGCAACCTCTGATGGCGAATCGGCCTTCAACTGCCATCGGTTTTTCATGGAAAACCCATCGCTGTCCGGGCGCGGATCGGCGGGGGCGTCTGACGTGCCCAAACTAACCCACACCGAAGATTAACCCGCGCCCGAGGACCTGATGCCGAAACAATCCCAAAACCCATTTGGTCGCGCGTTGTTCAACGACCCTGATGCGCGGGCCTTGTCCAGGGTGGGCGTGGTTGATGTTGGCTCGAACTCGGTCCGCCTGGTGGTGTTTGATGGCGCTGCCCGCTCGCCCGCGTATTTCTATAACGAAAAGATCATGTGTGGGCTGGGGTCCGGGCTGGCCACCTCGGGGCGGCTTAACCCCGAAGGGCGCGTGCGCGCGCTGAAGGCGCTGATCCGGTTTGCCCATCTGGCGGACGGCATGCGCCTGCCACCACTCAGCGTTGTTGCCACCGCCGCCGTGCGCGATGCAAGTGACGGGCCGGATTTCTGCGCCGATGTGCTGGCCCGGACCGGCCTGGAAATCCAGGTGATCAACGGCAAAGAAGAGGCCCGGCTTTCGGCTCAGGGCGTGCTGCTCGGCTGGCCCGGCGCCTATGGGTTGATCTGCGACATTGGCGGGGCGTCAATGGAACTGGCCGAGATCGGCAAAGGTAAGGTGGGGCGGCGTGCCACCTCGGAACTTGGGCCGCTGAAACTGCGCGACCTCAAGGGCGGGCGCAAGGGGCGGCGCGCCCACATCAAATCTGTGGTGGACGGGCTGAAGGCGACGATGGGTCCACAACGCGACCGGCTGTTTCTGGTCGGTGGCAGTTGGCGCGCGATTGCCCGAATTGACATGGCCCGGCGCGGCTATCCTTTAAGTGTTTTGCATGAATACCGCATGACGGTGACATCGGTGCAGGAAACCACCCGTTTTTTCGAAGGCCGCGACCCCGAGAACCTGCGCGCCTTGGCCCGGGTTTCAGCCGCTCGCATGGCCCTGGTGCCTTACGCGCTTGAGGTGCTGGCCCGTCTGATCCGCACATTCAAACCCAAAGACATCGCCATTTCAAGCTATGGCATCCGCGAAGGGCTGCTGTACGAACAAATGTCCCAGCGCCTGCGCGACCGTGACCCCCTGATCGAGGCCTGCCGCTTTGCCGAACACAAAGATGCGCGCCTGCCGGGGTTTGGCCGGACCTTGTACGACTTTGTCAGCCCGCTGTTCAAATCCCTCCCCGCCGGTTTGGGTGTCGGGCAGGTTCGCCTGATCAAGGCCGCGTGCCTGCTGCATGATGTCAGTTGGCGCGCCCATCCCGATTTCCGCGCCGAGTTGTGTTTTGATTATGCCACCCGTGCCAATATGGGCGGGCTAAAGCATTCGGAACGGGTGTTTCTGGGGCTGGCCCTGCAATATCGCTATTCCAGCAAACCCATGGGTTCAAGGTTTGCGCCCTTGCTGACGCTGCTGGATGAAAAACACCTGCAACAGGCCGAAATTCTTGGCCGGGCGATGCGGTTTGGGGCGATGCTCTGGCCACAAAACACCAGGTCCAGCCAGGGACCTTTGGCCAGTTTGCGGCTGTTTCCCAAGAAAATGCGATTGGAACTGACCCTGGCACCAACCGCTGAAGCCGTATTTGGAGAAGTGGCCCAGGCCCGGTTGGCCGCCCTGGCACAGGCATTGGACTGTGAAACCCGGATCAAAATGCAAAAACCGCGCGCGCCAAAGGATAACAATCGGGTGAAACCCCTTAATCTTGCGTTAAATCACCTGCCCTTTGCGCCCATCAATGCGAAAGGTTCCGCATGATCACCCCACCCAAAACCCTGCTTGTTTTGATGGCTTTCCTGTTGTTGCTGGCGGCCCCGGCGGACGTGACAGCCGCCCCGACCAAATACCTGCTGGACACCAAAGCCTCGCGCATTGAATTCATCTTTATCATGGGCGGTGGGCGTCAAAAGGGCATCATGCCGGTACTCAGTTCGCTGATCATTGTGAACCCGGCCAATCTGACCCTCAGCCGGGTGGATATCAGCCTTGATGTTGCCGGGGTGCGCACACCTCTGCCGTTTGTCAAACCGGCCTTGATCGGTCCCAAGGTACTTGACGCGGCACGTTATCCGACCATCCGATTTGTCTCAGACCGGATCACGCTTGGGCCAGCCGGCCGCTTGTCGGATGGGGCAAAGATTACCGGCAATCTGACGATGCACGGCGTCACCCGCCCGGTCACCTTTGACGCCGGGCTGTTTCGCGCGCCAGACACCGCGCCGGATGACCTCGGCGTGCTGAGCATCAAACTAAGCGGCCAGATCAGCCGGTCAGCGTTTGGTGCGACCGGTTTTAGTGACTTTGTTGGCGATATTATCGGGCTGAACATCTCGGCGGTGATCCGTGCGCCCTGAATCTTTTACCCTGAATCTTTTGCCCTTGATATTCAATCACTTTCCCCCGATCGCGAAACGGTCCCCCGAAAATGGCCCGAAATTTGGCGACCACCTCTGTCACCCGGTCAGCAACACTTTTGCCGCCGCCCTTGCCTCATCCGTGATGGTATCGCCAGCCAGCATTCGCGCGATCTCATCCATCCGCCCGTCCCCTTCCAGGGGGACCACATGGGTCGTGGTAACCCCGCCCGCGACCTGCTTACTGACCTGCCAGTGATGCGCGCCTCTTGCCGCCACCTGCGGCGAATGGGTGACCACCAACACCTGCCCGGCGGTGGCCAGATCCGCCAACCGCCGACCAACCGCGTCCGCCGTCGCACCGCCAACACCGCGATCAATCTCGTCAAAGATCATCGTTACACCACTTTCAGTGCCGGTCAGACAGACCTTCAACGCCAGCAGGAACCGGCTAAGTTCCCCGCCCGACGCGATCCGGTTCAACGGTCCCGACGGTGCCCCGGGATTGGTGGCAACCGTAAAGCTGACCGTATCCAACCCTGTCGGTCCCGGCTCTGACGCGGTGATTTCAGTCACAAACTCAGCGCGTTCCATCTTTAGCGGCGCCAATTCGGCCATCACCGACTTGTCCAGCCTGGCGGCGTGCGCGCGGCGCGCTTTGCCTAGCTGTCCGGCGGTTTTGCTATAGGCTGCCTGGGCCTTGTCCAAAACTTCCTGCTGCGCATTCACCTGCGCTTCGCCCGACTCTAACGCGGCCATTTTCAGGCGCAGTTCAGCGGCATAATCCCCAAGATCATCCGGTCCCACTTCATGTTTACGTGCCAGACCGCGAATGGCGAACAGACGTTCCTCGCAGGCCTCAAGCTCCGCGGGATTGACCTCGAGCGTCGCCAACCCTTGGGCCACCCCATCATGCGCCTGACCAATTGCATCCAACGCAACGACCAGATTGGCGATGGGTGGGTCCAGCACCCCGTCCGCCTGCCCGGCGGCCTCTTCCAGCCAGCGCAGGGCGTCACCCATGTTGCCCTCGGCCCCGTCCAGCAACTCAAACGCCCTTGCCACATCGTCGCGAATGCGGCCCGCCTTTTGCATCTTGCGCCGGGCGGTATCCAGCGTCGCATCTTCGCCCGGTTTCGGGTCCAGCTGGTCCAGTTCACTCACCGAGTGGCGCAGAAATTCCTCTTCTGCCCGCACCATATCCCATGCGGCCTGCAAATCTGCCAACTGTACCTGCGCCTGCCCAACAGCGCGCCACCGGGCGGTCACATCCGCCAACTCATCCTTTAATCCGGCAAAATCATCCAACATCGCGCGATGCCCGCGCGGGTTCAAAAGACCGCCATCATCCTGCTGTCCGTGCAATTGCACCAACGTCGCCGACAAGGCCCGCAACACGTCACCGGAACAACGCCGGTCATTGACCCAGGCCGTTTTGCGCCCGTCAATGGTATTGATCCGCCGCAGGATCAGTTCACTGTCACCACTCGGCAACCCGGCCTCTTCCAGCACATCATGCGCCGCGTGCCCCGCTGCCAGATCAAACACCGCTATCACTTCGCCCTGTTTCGCCCCCTGGCGCACCAAAGCCGCGCGGCCGCGCCAACCCAAAACAAAACCCAATGATTCCAACAAGATCGACTTGCCCGCCCCGGTCTCACCGGTCAACACATTCAAACCCGGTTGGAACAACAGCTCCAACCGGTCAATGATCAGCATGTCCCGAATTTCAAGTACGCGCAGCATGTACGTCTTTCAAAGGGCCGGGTTTACCCCGCCGCCCCGTTACAACCATTCGCCCTTGATCGACTGGCGATAGATCTGGCTTAGCCAATTGTTGCCAAAACTCTTCATCTTCAACCCCTGACCGGTCAACAGATTGAAACTCCGCTCGTACCATTCAGATGATTGATAGTTAAACCCAAGGATCGCCCCGGCCGATTGCGCCTCATCCGTCAGCCCCAGCGACAAGTATGCCTCGACCAGACGATGCAGCGCCTCGGCAGTGTGCGACGTGGTCTGAAAATCGGCGACCACAACCCGGAACCGGTTGATCGCGGCGGTGAAATGGTCGCGGCGCAGGTAATAGCGCCCGATCTCCATCTCTTTCCCCGCCAGATGGTCAAACGCCAGATCAAACTTCAGGATCGCCGACGACGCATATTCACTATCGGGATATTGTTCAATTACGGCGCGCAAAGATTGCAACGCCTGAAAGGTCAACCCCTGGTCACGGCCCACTTCGTCGATCTGGTCATAATAACTAAGCGCCAACAGGAATTGCGCATAAGCGGCGTCTTCGTCGGCCGGATAAAAGTCGATGTAACGCTGCGCCGAGGCCCGGCTTTCGGCGTAATCCTTGCCTTGGTGAAACGAAAACGCCTGCATGATCAGCGCCCGTTTGGCCCAGCTGGAATAGGGATAAAGCCGTTCGATTTCGGAAAAGTAATAGGCCGCATCATCCGTGCGATTGCGGGCCAGTTCAAACTCGCCCCGCTCAAAAATCTGCTCGGGCGTGAAGGCCGCAAGCTTTTCATCGCGGTTAGCCGACGGACCGGCACCACCACCGCTGCATGCCGACAGAACAGTCGTCAAAACCAACGCCGCGAAAAATGAAATCCGGAACCTGCCGCCGAACATACCTGTCTACCCTTTTCGAGTCTTCTCGGGAGTGTCCCCGGTTATTCGGGTTTCTAGCACATTAATTTCAGGTGCAAAACGTCTTAAAAGCAATGTTAAAGACAATTGAACTTGCCTCGCGCGGGTTCAGATCAGGCAACTTCGGGGATTTCCGCCCAAACCAGCCCCTGACCGGGCAAACGCTCGGCCATTTCGGCGTCGCATAAAACCATGCGGAACGCGCCGGGCGTCTCAAACAGGGCACGTAGCAGGATATTGGTCAGCGAATGACCGGCACGCACGCCTTCGTAACGGCCCAGAATCGGCGCGCCAGCCAGTGCGAGATCCCCCAGGGCGTCCAGCATTTTGTGGCGCACCGCCTCGTCATCATGACGAAACCCCCCGGGGCTAAGAACATCTTTGCCATCCACCACCACGGCGTTTTCCAGAGTGCCGCCAAGCGCCAGGCCGTTTTCGTGCATCAGGTCCACATCCGCCTGACGGCAGAATGTGCGGCTGTCGCACAACTCGCGGGCAAAGGCACCGTTGCGCATATCAAGGGTTTTGGTCTGACGGCCAATGGCGGCATCGGAAAAGTCGATCGAAAACGAAATTTCAAGCTGGTCGGACGGCAGCAGGCTGGCCCTGGCCCCATCCGGTTGGGTCACATGAACCGGCGTCAGAATTTCAATCGCCCAAAGGGCGGCGTCCTGTTTGCGCACCCCGCGCCGCATCAGACCACGCATGAAAGGGGCGGCAGATCCGTCCAGTATCGGCACCTCGGGGCCATCAATTTCGATTTCCGCGTTGTGGATGCCACAGCCCGCAAGGGCGGCCATGATGTGTTCGACCGTCGACACCGTCGTGCCGTGATCGTTTTCCAGCCGGGTGCACAAGGGAGTGCGGTCAACCCGGTGCCACAAGGCCGGAATGCGCGCGTCGCCTATTTCAATGTCGGTGCGGTGAAACCAGATGCCATGCCCCGGCCCGGCAGGGCGCACAACCATCCGCACAGACACACCAGAGTGCAGCCCAATGCCGTCAAATACAGCCGGAGATTTCAGCGTGGTTTGCAAGGTCTGCTCTGGTCCTATGTTGTAAGTTAATCGGTGTTATAAGTTAATCGGTGTTATAAGTTACTGGGTCGACTGCCTGTAGCCCTCAGTACCAACCGCGGCCCACAACAATGCCCGTCTTTCGTTGTTAGAGCAACTAACCTTCAGGTCACCCGACCTCAAAACACTCTTTGTAACTGTTTGAAACATCCCCGTCACAGGTCGGCAAATCCCTGCCTATCCACAGGTAATACCCTGAAGTCGCACATAAAAAGGCCGCCCAAGGGCGGCCTTTCAATTGCCTAATGTGACAGGGTTAATTCGCTTGGCGTCGCAAAAACGCCGGGATTTCAATCTTTTCCTGATCAGAATCGGCCCCCGAATGGGGCGTGGCAGGCGCCACATTGGGGCTTTGAGGCGCGTTTTCATGCATACTCGGGACTGCCCGCTCTGGCGGTGTGTCACCCCCATGCCCGGTCATCCGGCCAATCAGCGAGCCGATGCCAAAGTTCGGTTTGCGAAACCCACCAGCGGCCTGCGCCTGTCCTTGCACTGCCACAGGCTCTTGTGTTGATGTCGCCCCGGTAACTTTCCGCGCGGCGTTCTTCAGCCGGTGCATGGTTTCAGCCGACGGTGTACCGGGGGGGGGCGCAATCGGCGCCACGAAATCCTCGGGCGTGGCAGTTGCGTCTTTGTGGGGATTGAATTCCGGCACATCAGGCTGATAGGCCGGCAGTGGCAGGCCATCGCCCGTTGCCGCCTTTGATCCGATGAAGTCATTTGCGTCGTCGGCCTGGGAATTTGACGTGGCGTCCTGCACCCCCATACCTGCAAACAAACCTGGCTCATCGCTGGTATCTTTGGTTGTGTCGCTGGCCACCGCTTCGCCCATGGCGGCGACAAGAGGATCGGCCAGTTCCAGAGGATCTGCGCCAGACAGTTCGTTCGACACGCTGGTTTTCAGAGGTGCTGCCATTGGGCGGCGCGGCACCGGAATGGCGCTTTGCACGTCAATTGCGTCGATCCCGGTGGCCACCACAGATACCCGCATGACCCCTTCCATGTCTGTATCCAGGGTCGAACCGACGATGATATTGGCCTCCGGGTCCACCTCTTCGCGGATCCGGTTGGCGGCTTCGTCCAGCTCGAACAGGGTCAGATCATGCGCGCCGGTGATGTTGATCAACACGCCTCTGGCGCCCCGCAGGCTGATTTCGTCCAGCAACGGGTTGGCGATGGCCTTTTCGGCGGCCTGAATGGCGCGGTCTTCGCCTTCGGCCTCGCCGGTGCCCATCATTGCCTTGCCCATCTCGTCCATCACCGCGCGAACGTCGGCAAAGTCCAGATTGATCAGGCCCGGGCGCACCATCAGGTCGGTCACACCCTTGACGCCCTGGTACAGCACATCATCCGCCAGCGAAAACGCCTCGGTAAAGGTGGTTTTCTCGTTGGCCAGCCGGAACAGGTTCTGGTTGGGAATGATGATCAGCGTATCGACCACCTTTTGCAGCGCCTCGACGCCCTCTTCGGCCTGACGCATCCGCTTGGCGCCTTCAAACTGGAACGGTTTGGTCACCACGCCAACGGTCAGCACCCCAAGTTCACGCGCCGCCTGGGCAATGATCGGTGCCGCCCCGGTGCCGGTGCCGCCACCCATGCCGGCGGTGATGAAACACATATGCGCCCCCGCCAGATGATCGACGATCTGTTCAATGCTTTCCTCGGCGGCCATGGCCCCGACGGATGGGCGCGCGCCCGCCCCCAAACCTTCGGTGGCTTTGACGCCCAGCTGCACCTTGTTGGGCGATTTACTTTGCTGCAACGCCTGTGCGTCGGTATTGGCGACCACAAAATCAACGCCATCCAGCGCCTTTTCGATCATGTTGTTGACCGCGTTGCCGCCCGCACCACCGACGCCGAATACGGTGATCCGTGGTTTCAAATCGGCCTGTCCCGGCATCGTAAGGTTCAATGTCATGATCGCTCCGCCTGTAGCTACCTGCCCGCGTTTGCCGGCGTTATTGTTGGATATTACCGCCAACCATATCGCCCCAAACCCTCGCCGTCACCCAAAAAACACGATTTGGACACAAAATATGGCACAAAACCCCGGGATTCTCGCGGGATATTGCCGATAGGTCCAGATATTGCGTGAAGCGCGCTGCGTGACACAAAAGCAGTTTGGCCCGTAGGCCGGATGGCCAACAGAATCATGGTTTTTCTATTTGGGGTCTGCCCGACCCACATCGGCGTTTCTTTTTGATGAACGCTCGTGAATTAGTTTAGCCGTTCGGGTGGCGGTTGTCACCCTTCTTTACAGCGTTTCCAGTTTACATAGGATCACTGGAAACCCTGTAGTTAAACGATAGAGGAAGTCTACGACAGGGTTTGCGCCGGGCTACGCCCGTCGCAGGGTTAGAGGATTTGCGCCGGGCTACGCCCGTCGCAGGGTTAGAGGATTTGCGCCGGGCTACGCCCGTCGCGGGGGGGCCTCGCTTCGCTCGGCCCTCCATGGGCTGGATGTGTTGCGTATCTGAAACGCACCCTTGCCTACCAGTTGTCACGAAACCATCGCACCGCACGCTTGAATGATCTGGCCGGATAGCGGTCGTTGGGAATTTCAAAGTCCCACCATTCATCCTGAGGGTGGGCAGCAAACAGGCTGAGACCAACCGCACTGGCAAACCCCGGCCCGGTCGCCGATTGTGGCAGGCCATGCACCCGCAATGGCCGCCCCAGGCGCACACGCTGGCCCAGAATCCGGCTGGCAAGCCCGTCCAGCCCCATGATCTGACTGGCCCCTCCGGTCAGGACAATCTGCTGGCTGGGCAGTTGATCAAACCCGGCCGCATCCAGCCGCGCGCGCACTTCTTCAAGGATTTCTTCGACCCTTGGGCGCATGATACCGATCAGTTCGGCGCGACTGACTGTGCGTCGGTCGTGCTCCCAATCGCCGGTATCACCCCCAATGTCGATCATATCGCGATCATCGACGCCAGTGGCATGCACCCCGCCGCAGAATGTCTTGATCCGTTCGGCGCTGGACATCGGCACGCCCAGCCCCATGGAAATGTCACTGGTGACGTGATCACCGCCCATGCGGATAGAATCCGCGAATATCATGTGCTTTTTCATGAAGATAGAAATGCTCGTCGACCCGCCGCCCATATCAACACAGGCCGCCCCCAGTTCCTGTTCATCCTCGACCAAGGCCGAAATGCCCGAGACATAGGCCGACGACGCAATACCGGCCAATTCCAGATCACAGCGTTTGATGCAATGCACCAGGTTCTGGATCGCCGCCTCGTCCACCGTCAGCATGTGCATGTCAACCGACAGGGTCTGGCCCAGCTGACCGCGCGGATCACCCAGCCCTGAACGATTGTCCAACGCAAAGTTGACCGGCTGAGCATGCAGAACTTCGCGCCCGGCGCCATATTCCGGCACATCGCAATCTGCCATCACCCTTGCAATCTCGGCCTCGGTCACCACCTGGCCCTCAAGGTTCACCTGCGCATCCAGCCCATAGGACCGCGGGTTGGCCCCCGAAAAGCTGACGATCACATGATCGACCCGGATTTCGGCCATCTTCTGCGCCGCCTGAAGCGCCGTTCTGATGGCCCGTTCGGTTTCTGCCATCGCTGTGACTTCGCCGAATTTCACCCCGCGTGAACGGGTGGTGGCCGCCCCGATGACGCGAAACCCGGTTTGACCCGCCAGCGATCCGATCGAGTTATCCTCGCTAAGTCGCCCGGTGCCGTCAAACCGCAACACCAGACAGGCGATTTTCGAACTGCCGACGTCCAGAATGGCCACCAAGCCGCGTTGCAAAGCCTGTTGCCGCATGGATCGCATGGTGCGCTGTGCCTGATAAAGATCTGTCATAATCTATTGCCCGTCCCCGTTTATCTTTCTGATCCGCCACCAGTCTTTCAGTGCCGCACTGCTCATCCTCAGGGTGGGGCGTTCACCAAGGCGCATGTCCACCACCGTCACATCCCGCTCCAAAAGGTCATTGCCCTGATTAAGCACAATCACCCGCTCCAATGCCCTCACCGGATAATCACCCGGCAGTAAAATACGCTGATCGCGGTCCAGAACCACATCCCAGCGCCGCATCCCGACCCTTACAAATCCCCGCAGACGTTTCCCCAAAGGCCGCGCCGAGGCCATCAACTGCAACGCTTGCGCCACATGTTTGTCGGCGCCAGCGCCCGCAATCAAAGGCAGATCGGGGTGCGCAGACCGGCTGTCTATGTCGCCCACATGCACGCCGTCACGGTCCAGTATCGCCAGCCCGTCACGGGTTCGCCAGACCACAACCGGGCGGCGCTCTGTCACGTCGATCTGCAACAATCCACCAGGGCGGATGCGCACCGAGGCGGCCTTGACCGGGTCAAGCCCGGTCACCACCTGGCGGATCTGTTCCAGATCAAGGTCAAACGAGGACGTGGGAAAGTCGAGCGGCACAGCCTCGCGGATTTCCTGTGCCAGGCTTAATCCGGCCCCGTCGATGGCCATCAGCGAGACCATGAATTCCGGACGCTCCTGAATGTCGGCACGCAGTTCAATCACAAACTGGCTTAGTGCGTCACGGCGGCGATCATCCGACAGGAAGACGCTGGCAATTGCCAGGGTCAGGCCAAACGGCACAACGATGCGCAATCCCATCCGAATACCCGGCGTCAGCATCCAGCGTTGCAACCGATAACTAAGGCGCGACGGCGACGGATCGTGGGCAAGTGGTTTCATCTGTTGCATGACGCATCCTCTGTCAGCCATTTGCACAAGGCCCCAAACGTGATGCCCACCGCCGCCGCCTGTTCTGGGCCAAGCGAGGTGGGGGTCATGCCCGGTTGAGTATTGGTTTCCAACAGGATCAATCCCTGCGCCCCCCGGGTTTCGTCCCAACGAAAATCGGTGCGCGACAACCCGCGACAGCCAAGGGCGGCATGCGCACGCAAGGCATAATCGAGGCACAGGTCGAAAATGTCCTGGGGGATATCGGCAGGGACCACATGGCGCGAACCGCCCGGTTTGTATTTGGCGTCATAGTCGTACCAACCGTCGGTCAGGATATCGGTGACGGTCAGGGCGCGCGGTGGTGCGCCTTGCGACGCCCCCATCACCGCACAGGTCAATTCGCGGCCCGGCGCGAATTTCTCGACCAGAACCTGGCTCGGCATTTCCCTGGCCAGTTGCGGCGGGCCATTGGCATCTTCGTGCACCAGATAGATGCCCACCGACGATCCTTCGTTGTTGGGTTTGACCACATAAGGCGGGGCCATGACATGGGCGGCCATGACGCGCGCCTTATCGTGCAGAGCGCTTTGCATCACCGGCAGGCCAGCGGCCACAAACGCCGCCTTTGAGCGTTGCTTGTCCATCGCCAAAGCCGACGACATCACCCCCGAATGGGTATACGGCAGGCCCAGCCATTCCAGCAGGCCCTGCACACAGCCATCTTCGCCAAACCGCCCGTGCAGCGCGTTGAACACCACATCGGGGGCAATTTCGGACAATCGCGCGCACAGGTCGCGCCCCGCATCCAGCGTGACGACCTCGTATCCTTCATCCCTCAGGGCGGCGGCGCATTCACGCCCGCTAACCAGCGAAACTTCGCGCTCAGCCGAAGGTCCGCCCATCAATACCGCCACTTTTTGGGGTGTCTTGGTCGAACGACCTAATGACTGACCCAACTCAAAGTGCCTCAGATTTACCCGGACCTATTGCTGGTCCGTTGTTTTACCCTTGCGGTTGCGCGCCCATTAAGTGCCTGTCAGGTCTTCGCAACCGGGGTGTTATTCATCAAGCGGATCACCGACCCGCATGATTTCCCACTCTAACGTAATGCCTTGATCGTCGTAAACCTTTTTTCGCACCTCTTCGCCCAATCCCTCAAGATCAGCGGCAGTTGCGCCACCTGTATTGATCATAAAGTTCGGATGTTTCTCGCTCATCTGCGCGCCGCCTTTGCGGGCACCGCGCAATCCTGCGTCATCAATCACCTTCCAGGCCTTGAGATCATCGGTATCATCGGCGCGCCCCGTACTGGAGAACCCCGCCGGATTACGGAAAGTCGACCCGGCGCTGCGATCTTTGGTCGGCTGGGTTTCATCGCGTGTCCTGATCTGTTGCTCCATCCTGACAAGCAGCGCGTCACTCGGGGCAAAAAGCCCCTCGATCCGCGCGTCGATCAACACCGCGCCATCTGGCAGGTGTGATTGGCGATAACCAAAGTTCAGGTCTGCGGGCGTCAGAGTAATGATCTCCCCCGCGCGTGTGACAGCCCTTGCGGATACCAAAACGTCAGCGATGTAGCTGCCGTAGCACCCGGCGTTCATCGCCACGGCCCCGCCAATGCTGCCCGGGATAGTGCGCAGAAAGGTCAGGTCGATACCCTGTTCGGCGGCTTTCCTTGCCACATGCGCATCCAGTGCGGCGGCCCCGGCGGTGACGGTATTGCCCTTGATGTCGATCTGGTTGAACCCCCGCCCCAACCGGATCACCACCGCGCGGATGCCGCCATCGCGCACAATCAGGTTTGATCCGACGCCCATGGGAAAGACCGGGATTGCCGGGTCGAGGGCCTTCAGAAAGGCGGCAAGGTCTTCGGGGTCGGCGGGTTGAAACAGGACATCCGCCGGGCCGCCGACCCGCAGCCAAGTGAGGTCCGAGAGGGGGCGGTTTTGGGTGAGTTTGCCGCGTGTGAGGGGGAGGGGTTGGATCATGGTAGGTGAGCCAGTTTCTCACCGTATTCAACAAGCCTGGTCGCAACAGATTGCACACCGGGGTTTTGAGCGGCGAGATAGACCGCAATCCCCCGAACAGTCCACTTACCGCCAGCGCCTCCTACTTCCTGGGCTGCCTTTTTTAGCGCCGTATCCCCCAAGCTTGCGCAGTAAGACGCGATGCTATTGCAAGCTTCCAGAATACTCCGCCCCAATCGCTTGAGCACAGATGCCGATGGCTTGTCTTTTTCAAGCTCTTCCTCAGATTCCGCCAGCGATGACCAAATTATTTCATATCCGGCTTGGACCAATGGTTTGGCTTCAATTAGTTCAGGAGGGTTGTTGTGTGACCTTGATGCCAAAGCAGCCACTTGCGGTCGGATTTCTTCATAGCTTTTTCGAACGTCACTCACTTCAGTGGCTAATTCATGCTGCTCTTCGATTAACGTTATCTTCGCGCCAACCGCCTCTGCCCCATCCTCCCAGACCTCTGCCTCAATCAACGCGATCTGTTCCAGCATTTGCCAGTTTGGCGCGCGACCGGCCAGCGCGCCGTCGTACCATTTGATCCAGAACGACCATTCAGGGGCGACCGCCCTGGTTTTGACGTCCTGCCAAAAGTCGTCAAGCGGGTTGTCATGGTTCGGCCAGAGCCGGGCGGCAAGAACATCGCCGCCATCAGTAATTATTGTGCAGTCAGCGCGAACCGACCGCAATAAGTCGGCCGAGGTAGCGGCGTCGGAGGTGAAGGCGGCGTTGACGGCGGAGGCGCGGGCGTCGACGGCGGAAGTGGCGGCGGCGGCACCAGCGGCGTACATGGCGGCACCGGCTGCGTCGGCGGCGGCACCGGCGTACATGGCGCCGGCGATGGCGCTGCCGATAGTGTCGGCGAGGGTGGCGGCTTGCCTTATATTCGGGGTTGGCATCTTGGCGGCAACCCCGGATATAAGGCTACGGCGCAAAATTAGCAGGGCTACCACGTCACCTTTACGCGGGTCTTCTGTCAAGGTCCGGCTCCACCATACGGGCAAAACCCGCATGGCCGTCCGGTGGGCGATGGCAACCGCCATGGCGCGGGCGACATCCTCGTTCAGGCCGTTTTTCGCGGGCCATTCGATCAGCCATTTTTCGAGGCTGTACATGCTCTCTATATCTTCAATCGCAACCATGCCCGTTTCTGCCCGCCTGGGCGCGGTTTGGCAAGGCTTAGCCACGCCCCAACCCCCGCAACCACCGCCCCAGATAAATCACCGGCCAGCGCAGCACCGACATGCCTGCCAACAACACCGCCAACCCATACCAAGGCCCGTTCTGATAGGTGACATAGCCCAAAATCGGAATGCCCACGGCAATCAGGAACCAGGCGCGTTTCCAGTGGTTGTCGCGGGACGGCGTCATCGCCAATACGTTGGCAATGATGGCCCAGAGGGCGGCAAGGATCAGCGACAGACTCATGGGTGATCCTTTGGCGGTTGCACCGGTTCAAGCCTGCGCCATTTGCGCCAGTAAAACCGGATTGGGTTGCGGAACATCGAAATAAAGGCGGCACTGGCGGCGGCGCCGATGATCAGTCCGAAATCCATGCCAAGCCAAAAGATTATGACCGGTGCGGCGATCAGCAGAACAACGCCGGGCGGGAACTGACGGCGCATCGGCAGCAGGGCCACGCCGGTGGCGGCAAAGACCCACAAGACGGCGGCGAGGGTTGAGGCAGTCATGGCCCGGCCAATCGCTCGGGCAAGGCATTGGCCCAGGCGCTGATGGTGCCGGCCCCAAGACAGACCACCATATCGCCGGGTTTGCCCTGTTCGCGCACCAATCGCACCAGGTCGTCTTCGTCGCGTATGGCGCGGGCGTGGCGGTGGCCGTGGGCGATAAGACCCGCCACCAGATCGTCGCGTGAGGCCCCTTTGATGGGGTCTTCGCCGGCCCCGAAAACGTCGGCGATGGCGACCACATCGGCCTCGTTGAAACAGGCGCAGAAATCGTCGAACAAAGACGCAAGGCGGGTATAGCGGTGCGGCTGGTGCACGGCAATGACCCGGCCTTCGCAGGCCTGGCGGGCAGCCTTGAGGACGGCGGCAATCTCGACCGGGTGGTGGCCGTAGTCGTCGATGATGGTCACGCCGTTGATTTCGCCCACGCGTGTAAAGCGCCGGTTGACCCCGCCAAACGCCGCCAAAGCCGCACGGATTTCGTCGCCCTTCATGCCAAGGTGGCGGGCGACGGCGACGGCGCTCAGGGCATTCGAGACGTTGTGATCTCCGGGCATGGGCAAGGTACAGCCAAGGATTTCGGCCTCTTCGCCTTGCAGCGCGATATCAAAATGCGCAACGCCTTTTTTATAGGTCAGATTGACGCCCCGCACATCGGCCTGGGCGTTGAAACCATAGGTGGTGACGCGCCGGTCGGTGATACGGCCCACCAGCGCCTGCACCTCTGGGTGGTCGGTGTTGCAAACCGCCAGCCCGTAAAACGGAATGTTCGACACAAAATCGTGAAACCCTTCGCGCAAGGCATCAAAGTCGCCCCAATGTTCCATATGTTCCGGGTCAATGTTGGTGATTATGGCGATGGTGGCAGGCAGGCGGTTGAACGTGCCATCGCTTTCATCCGCCTCGACCACCATCCATTCGCCCTGCCCCATACGGGCGTTCGACCCATAGGCGTGGATGATACCGCCATTGACCACGGTGGGGTCAAACCCGCCGGCCGTCATCAGTTCGGCCATCATCGTGGTGGTGGTGGTCTTGCCGTGGGTTCCGGCCACGGCGATGTTGGATTTCAGGCGCATCAGTTCGGCCAGCATCTCGGCGCGCCGCACCACCGGCAAACCCATGCGGCGGGCTTCGTCCAGTTCCGGGTTGCCGGGTTTGATCGCGGACGAGATCACCACCACCTCAGCCTTTTCAAGGTTTTCAGCCTTTTGGCCAACAAAAACAATGGCTCCTAGCTTTGCCAGCCGGTTAGTGATCCTGGTCTCTTTTAGGTCCGAGCCCTGCACCACATACCCCTGATTAAGCAGCACTTCGGCAATGCCCGACATGCCGATGCCGCCGATACCGACAAAATGGATCGGGCCGATGTCTCCGGGCAGTTTGGTGGCTGAATTCATGGTGTTTCCTTATGTGCAGTTTCGCGAACCAGTCCTATCAACCGGTCTGTCGCGTCCGGGCGGCCAATCGACAGGGCGGCACCGGCCATTGTTACGGCGGCGTCCGGGGTGCCTAGGATTGTGGTGATCTGCGTGGCAAGGCAGGCGGCGTCAAACGCCGGTTCCGGGATCAGAATGGCGGCGCCCGCCTCGACCAACCCGCGCGCATTGGCGGTCTGATGGTCGCCGGCTGCCGCCGCGTAAGGCACCAGGATCGACGGCCGACCAATCACCGTCAAATCGGCAATCGACGACGCCCCGGCCCGGCTGATCACCAGTTGCGCCTGTGACATGCGACGTGGAATGTCGTGAAAGAACGGCTGAACATCGGCGCTGATCCCGGCCTCGGCGTACCTGGCCTTGACCTGCTCGGCGTCCTCGGCGCGGGCCTGATGGGAAACGCTCAGGTGTTTGCGGATGGTTTCGGGCAAACTGGCAATCGCCCCGGGCACCACATCTGACAAAATACGCGCCCCCTGCGAGCCGCCCATCACCAGAATGGACATCGCGTGATCGCCGGGTGGCGCATAAGGTGCTGCCGCCATTTCCAACACCGCACCCCGCACCGGATTGCCAACATGCACGCCTTTTGCGCCACTTGGCAGGTCGGTCGGCCAGACCCCACAGGCAACCTGCGCCACGCGGGTGGCAAACAGGCGGTTCACCCGTCCCAGCACGCCGTTTTGTTCATGGATCATCCTTGGCAGACCCAACAGGGTCGCCGCCCCCAGCGCCGGAATTGACGGATAGCCACCAAAGCCAACCACAACATCCGGGCGGTCCCGGCGCATCTGACGCATCGCACTCAGAACACCCAGCGCAATGCGCGGGACCACCAGCGCCTTGGCCAACAACCCACCGCGCGCAAATGTGGCACTGGAGACTTCAGTAATCTCTGTCGAATGCGGAAATCCGCCGGTATAGCGCGCCCCGCGCGCGTCCGTCGACAGGCGCACCCTCCAGCCCTTTTTCAACATCTTCTCGGCCAGCGCCTGCGCCGGGAACATATGCCCGCCAGTCCCGCCCGCGGCGATAAGAACAAGTGGCAGGCTCATCTCTGGAACCCATGCCTGTTGCCCGCTACAATCATCACCGCCGCCCGCGCAGCAAATCGCCAATCTCGCCTTGTGGCCGGGCCCTTGTAAAGGCCAGCAACATACCGATTGCAATCCCCCCGGCGATCAACGACGACCCGCCATAAGACACAAACGGCAAGGTCATGCCCTTGGCCGGAAGCAACCTGACCGCCACCCCCATATTGATCATCGCCTGCACCCCGAACATCGCCACCAGCCCAATTCCGGCCAGCCGGATGAACGGATCACGTTCACGCATCAGCCGATACAATGACCGCACCAGGATACCGGCGTACAAGGCGATGATAATCAGCACCAGAACCAGCCCGTATTCCTCAGCCGCCACCGCAACAATAAAATCCGTATGTGCATCCGGCAACGACCATTTCACCTGCCCTTCGCCGACACCGACCCCAAACAGCCCGCCCTCGCGGATCGCATTGGTGGCATAGCCAAGCTGTGTGGTCGGATCCAGTTCAGCACTTAGAAACCCGTCAATCCGTCGGGCGAAATGCTCGGAATTCGAATAGGCCAGTGTGCCACCAAACACCACCAGCCCGGCCATCAGCACCAGCAAAAGCATCGGTGCCCCGGCAATGAAATACATCACCCCCCAGCCAAACAGCACCAATGCCGCCTGGCCGAAATCCGGTTGCAAAATCAACATGGCCACAATCACCGTACACAGGATAAACGACCACAATGTCCCGGGTGGTCCGTTAATCTGCTGGCTTGCCGCCAGCATCCAGGCGGCCACAACCACAAATCCGGGCTTAAGGAATTCCGAAGGCTGAACACTGGCAAACCCCAGCGAATACCAGCGCATCGCGCCTTTGCCAAAATCCGTGCCAAAAAACGGCAGCAACGCCATCGCCACAAATGCCACCACAAACCCCAGCACCGCCAAGCGCCGCACCAAAGTGGGCGACATCATCGAGGTCAGTAACATCGCCACCAAAGCCGCCCCGCCAAACACCGCTTGCCGCTCCACATAATGAAACGGGTCAAACCCGTTGCGCGCGGCCAGGGGCGGCGACGCCGCCAGCCCCAGCAACAAGCCAATCGCAAACAACGCCAGCACAAAGGTCATCGACCACTTGTCCAACGTCCGCCACCATTTGGGTAAAATAGGATCGCCACCCCTGTCGGGAATCGCGCCATGCACCATCTCAGTCATGGAAAGTACCGCCGTTTTCTGCCTCAATCCGCCCCGTTTTCGGGGTCTATTCGCCAATCATAGCGTGAAAACCCCGGTCAGGCCAGCCTCTTCCTCTTGCCTTTACCGCTTATCCACGCCAACCGGGCTGCAATGATCCATGACACCATCATAATCGGTGCCGGAGCCGCCGGCATGATGTGCGCCGCCCACACGTGCGGGCGTACACTGGTGATCGACCACGCCCGCGCCCCGGGCGAGAAAATCCGCATCTCGGGGGGGGGACGCTGCAACTTTACCAACCTCGCGACCGGGCCGGAAAATTTCCTGTCACAAAACCCACATTTCGCCAAATCCGCTTTGGCGCGCTATACCCCATCAGACTTTCTTGACCTGATTGCCCGGCACGAAATCGCCTGGCACGAAAAAGCCCGGGGTCAGCTGTTTTGCGATGGCAAAGCCACCCAGATCGTCAATATGCTGCGCCTTGAGTTGGCCCGCAACGGCGCTGACCTCTGGCTGCAAAGCACGGTTTCAAACCTGCGCGCCACCCCCGACGGCTTCTCTCTTACCGTTACCCGCAATGACCGGCCCCAGCACCTGACCACCCGCAATCTGGTCATCGCCACAGGTGGCAAATCCATCCCCAAAATGGGGGCCACCGGGCTGGCCTATGACATCGCCCGTCAATTCAACATCCCGGTCACTGAAACCTGTGCCGCCCTCGTTCCCTTCACCTTCGCCGATCAACGCTTCAAAGCCCTGTCCGGCATTTCCCTGCCGGTCCGCGCCAGCAATACCCGCATCAGCTTTGACGAAGACCTCCTGTTCACCCACCGTGGCCTGTCCGGCCCCGCCATCCTGCAACTGTCGTCTTACTGGGCCGAAGGCGCGGCCATAACCCTTAACCTGATCCCCGACACGCCCCTATTGGACAGCTTGCGTGCCCAGCGCCAAACCACCGGCCGCCGCCAACTGTCAACCGAACTCACCGCCCACTTCCCCCAGCGACTGGTGGACTACCTAAGCCATGACCTGAACCTGACCCGCCGCCTCGCCGATATGTCGGACGACAAGCTGCAAACCTTGTGCGAAAACCTGTCCAACTGGCGGCTGACCCCCACCGGCACCGAAGGGTATCGCACCGCCGAAGTCACCCTTGGCGGCATCGACACCAATGCCCTTAACTCATCCACCATGGCGACAAAATCTCACCCCAACCTGTATTTCATCGGCGAAGCGGTCGATGTCACCGGCTGGCTTGGTGGTTACAATTTCCAATGGGCCTGGGCGTCCGGCCACGCCGCCGGCCACGCCATCTCGCGTGGCCCGCAATAAAAGCGTCACACAAGCGCCCATATTCCTTAAGCATCCAGCGTAGGCCGCAGGCCTACTCCGTTGGATCACTTCCGGATCACTTCCGAGCAACGTCCATCTGATCAGATAGAAGAATTCAATTGGATTGGTTTTGCTCCAACCTCGCCCGCACCTCAGCGATAAAATCCTCGCCCCTGCGCTCAAAATTATCATACTGATCAAAACTCGCCGCCGCTGGCGCCAGCAAAACCGTATCCCCCGCCTCAGCCTCCGCCATCGCCCGCTCAACCGCGACGCCCATCTCCCCGCAAACCTCCGCCTCGCACCCCAACCTCATGGCAAACGAAGCCGCCTCGCGCCCGATCACATAGGCCTTCACCACCCCGCCCAAAGCCCCTGCAAACCCGTCCAACCCGCCATCCTTCTCCAACCCGCCACAAATCCAGCGGACACGTCCGAACCCACTCAACGCCTTCACCGCCGCCTCGACATTGGTCGCCTTGGAATCGTTGACATACCCAACCCCGCCAGCCTCAGCCACCAACTGCGACCGATGCGGCAACCCCGGATAACTCTGAAACCCCGCCTCAATCACCCGTGGCGCCAACCCCAACGTCCGTGCCACCGCGTAGGCCGCACAAGCATTCTGATGATTGTGCGCCCCCGGCAAGCCTTTGATCCCCCGCAAATCAATCGACCCGGCCTGGCGCCCCTTGCGATACTCCGCCAAAAACCCCTTCCTCGCAAAAACCTGCCACCCCGGCCCCGTCAGCTTACGTTCCACAGACACCCGTATCACCCGATCATCCACCGCCCCTTCCGACATCTGCCCGGCCAAAAACGCCCCCTCATCCTCATCAACCCCAATAATTGCCCGATCCGGTCCGCCCTCCGCAAACAACCGTCGCTTGGCCGCAAAATACCCGCCAAGCCCGCCATGCCGGTCCAGATGATCCGGGCTAAGGTTGGTAAACACCGCCACATCCGGCGTCAAAGACCGTGCCAACTCGGTCTGATAGCTCGACAATTCCAGCACCACGACCTCGCCCTCAATCGCCGGCTCAATATCCAGAACCCCTCGGCCAATGTTGCCCGCCAATTGCACAGGCTTGCCCGCAGCTTCCAACACATGATGCAACAACGCCGCCGTGGTCGATTTGCCGTTCGAGCCGGTAATGGCCACAACCTTCGGCATCACTTCAAAATTATCCCACTCAGGCGTGGCAAACGACCGGAAAAACAACCCGATATCATTGTCCACCATCACCCCGGCCCGCACCGCCGCCCTGACCACGCCGTGCGGCTCAGGGTACAAATGCGCAATCCCCGGCGACACGATCAGGCTCGCCACCCCCTCAAACGCCCCCTCGCGCCGCAAATCAACGCACTCTATCCCCTCCGCCTCAGCCGCCTCTCGCGCCCCCGCATCATCATCCCAGCAAAGCGCCACCGCCCCCCCGGCCCGCAACGCCATCGCCGCCGCCAGCCCGGACCGCCCCAGCCCCAGCACCGCCACCTTTTGCCCGTCCACACCCCTTACCGGTATCATCGCCACTTCCTCTCAACCACAATCGCCACCGTAGGGTGTGTGCTTGCACGCACCACCCCCCAACACCAAAAAACGCCCACTCCTCAAAGCCACCACCAATCCCTCCAACCCGCCCAACCACCCCCCCCAGCAAAAAC